>NZ_LABX01000088.1 GCF_001043915.1 Methylobacterium aquaticum
CTCGTGCGCCGGGCGGGAGAGGGGACGCGGCGTCCGGAGAGGTCGCGACCGTCGTGGACAGGCGCCACATCCCGCACTGTCGCGCTGCCCCTCTCCCGGCCGACTCTGCCGGCAACCCTCCCCGACAGAGGGGCGAACGGGTGTCCGGGGACAGAACCCGACAGCGCGGCCGGACGCCGCCGATCAACGATATCCACCGCCATGAATACCCCCACCGACAGCCGCCTCACCACCTGGCGCCGCGCCATCGCCACCCGTCTCGGCCCCTTGCGCCATCTTCCCGCCCTGTTCCGCCTCGCCGTCGCGACCGATCCGCGGCTCGCGGCGGCGAGCCTGAGTTTACGCCTCCTGCGGGCCGGGCTGCCCGCCCTGATGCTCTACGTCGCCAAGCTCGTCGTCGATGCCGTGGTGGCCGGGCGCGCCGGGCCGCCGCCCGCGGCGGGATGGCTCGCCGATCCGCGGCTGCACCATGTCGGGATCCTGGTCGGGATCGAACTCGGGCTCGCCGTCGCCTCGGACCTGCTCGGACGGGCGACGGCTTACGTCGACGGAGTGCTGGCCGAGAAGGTCGGCAACGCCACGACGCTGCGCCTGATGGCCCATGCCGCCGCCCTCGACCTCGCGCAGTTCGAGGACAGCGCGGTGCAGGACCAGCTGGAGCGGGCCCGGCGCCAAGTTGCCTGGCGCTCGAACCTCATCGGCCAGTTGCTCGGCCAGCTCCAGGACCTCGTCACCGCGGCGACGCTGGCGGTGGCGGTCGGCACGATGCTGCCGGGGCTGGTCCTGCTCCTGGTGCTCGCCCTGATCCCGGCCTTCCTCAACGAACTGCACTTCAACGCCCGCGGCTACCGCCTCGCCTGGCGCCGCAGCCCGGACCGGCGCGAGACCGATTACCTGCGCTACCTCGGCGCCGACGCGCACAGTGCCAAGGAGGTGAAGCTGTTCGGCCTCGCCTCCCACCTCGCCGAGCGGTTCCGCGATCTCGCCGGCCGGCTGCTCGCCGAGAACCGGGAGCTGGCGCGGCACCGGGCGCTCGCCGGCGGCGCCTTCGCGAGCCTGGGCACGCTCGCCTATTACGCCGCCTACCTCGTCATCGCCGGGGAGGCGCTGTCCGGCACGCTCACGGTCGGCGACCTCACCTTCCTGGGCGGCGCTTTCCTGCGGCTGCGCGGCCTCGTCGAGGGGCTGCTCCTCGGCGCCTCGCAATTGCTCGGCCAGGCGCAGTATCTCGACGACCTGTTCTCGTTCTTCACCATCGCGCCGACGATCCGCTCCGGGACGCGGCCGGTGCCCGAGCGCCTGCGCGAGGGGTTCGTGTTCGAGCAGGTCGGCTACCGCTACCCGGGCGAGAGCCGCTGGGCGGTGCGGAACCTGTCGCTGCGCATCCAGGCCGGCGAGGTGGTGGCCCTGGTCGGCGAGAACGGGGCCGGCAAGACCACGATCGTCAAGCTCCTCGCCCGCCTCTATGCGCCCACCGAGGGGCGCATCCTGCTCGATGGCCGCGACCTCGCCGAGTACGATGTCGACTCCCTGCGCGCCCGCATCGGCGTGATCTTCCAGGATTTCATGCGGTTCGACTTCACGGCGGGCGACAACATCGCGGTCGGACGCATCGCGGTGCGGGAGGACCGGGAGGGCATCGCCGCGGCGGCGCGGCGGGCGCTGGCGGATGCGGTGATCGAGCGCCTGCCGGGCGGCTACGACCAGCGCCTCGGCCGGCGCTTCGAGGACGGGGTCGAACTGTCTGGCGGCGAGTGGCAGAAGGTGGCGATCGCCCGCGCCTACCGGCGCGACGCGGCGATGCTGGTCCTCGACGAGCCGACGGCGGCCCTCGATGCCGCGGCGGAGGCCGAGATCTTCCGCCGCTTCGCCGATCTCGCGGCCGGGCGCACCGCGCTCCTCATCTCGCACCGCTTCTCCACCGTGCGCCGGGCCGACCGGATCGTGGTTCTGGCCGAAGGCCGCGTGCTGGAGGAGGGGACCCACGCGGAGCTGGTGGCGCGGGGCGGGCGCTACGCCGAGCTGTTCGAGCTTCAGGCTGCCGGGTACCGCTGAACCGCCGGGGCGGCTCGCCCCGGCGGCGGCTCGTCATCGGCACGGCCGGTTCAGGACTCGCTCTCCCGCTGGGCCCGGTCGCGGTCGAGCTGGTGGAGCAGTTCGGCGAGGCGCGGGTCGAGCCCCTCGTCGAGGACGGGTTCGTACAACGCCTGGAGGTAGCGGCCGAGCCGCTCCCGGCTCGCCGCATCGAGGGTCGGGCTGCCGCCCTGCGGCAGGCGGGACCCGGACGGATCAGAATTGGGTGCGATCATCGGTCCTACATTTGGCATGCGGGGGCGGCGGGCAAGCCGTTCCGGATTCAAGCTTTCGCGGGTCGACGCCGATCGTCGCCTGTCGTTCCACCCCGGTCCACCCCGAAGCGGGACGGTTGGAGGCGAGACAGAACTGAGCTTTTACGGTACTGTTGCCTGGGGGCAACCGGAGGGATCAGATCGATGCGCTTCACCGTCCCGCTCATCCTCGCCTGCGGCCTCGCCGCGCCGGCTCTCGCGCAATCCGGCCGGCCACCGGCGCTCCTCATCCACGGCAATTATTGCGGGCCAGGCAACAACGCGCCCCTGCCGCCGATCGACGCCCTCGACGCGGCCTGCGCCCGGCACGATGCCTGCTGGCCCCGCGGCGGCCTGCCCGCCGCGGCGTGCAATGCCCGCCTCCAGCGCGAGGCCGAGATGATCGCCCGCGATCCGTACCAGCCCCGGGACCTGCGCGACGCGGCGGGCTTCGTCGCCTTCGCGGCCGGGCTGATGCCGTCGCGGCCGCAGGTGGCGGCGGCCCCGACCGTCGTGGCGCCGTCCTTCGATCTGCCCTCCACCGGATCGGTCGGGCCCGCGATCGACGAGGACGACGAGTAACGGACGCCGTCAGAGAGCATAGGACACCCCCGTCAGCGCCTCGGAGAGGGTCCAGAGCCGCGCCGCCGCCTCGCGGTCGGCGGCATGGGGCTCGATCGTCGCCGGGGCCGGATCGCCGCGGATCTCCCACAGGCCGTCCGGGCCGACATAGCGCCCGCCCTCCGCTTCCGGCGCCGTGGCGGCGTAGAGCAGGGGCAGGGCGCCGCGCGCCGCCGACTGGCCGATGAGCCCGAGGAGGCCGGCGCCGATCCGCTCGGCCAGCCGCCCGGCCCGGTCGCCCCGCCGGGCGATGGCCGTCGCGGCGATGCCTGGATGGGCCGCGACCGACCGGACCGAGGAGCCGGCCGCCCGCAGGCGCCGGTCCAGTTCGAGGGCGAAGATCAGCATCGCGAGCTTGGTCTGCCGGTACGCGCTCTGCGGCCCGTAGCGGCGGCGCAACTGGAGGTCGTCGAAGGCAATGCGTCCCGAGCGGTGGGCGATGCTCGCCACCGCGACCACCCGGGCCTGCTCGCTCAGGCTCGGCCACAGCAGGCCGGTCAGGGCGAAATGGCCGAGGTAATTGGTGGCGAGCTGGCGCTCGAATCCGTCCTCGGTCTCCTCGCGCCGGGGCACCGCGGCGATGCCGGCATTCAGCAGCAGGATGTCGATCGGCCGCCCCTCCGCCCGCCAGGCCGATGCGAAGCCCCGCACCGAGGCGAGGCGTGCGGTGTCGAGAGGGCGGCTGTCGACGATCGCCCCCGGATGCGCCCGGCGGATCGCCGCCGCCACCGCCTCGGCCTTGCCCAGGTCCCGGGCGGCGATCACGATTTCGGCCCCGGCCCCGGCGAGCGCCAGGGCCGCCTCGTAGCCGATGCCGCTCGTCGCGCCGGTGACGAGCGCCCGACGCCCGGCCTGGGGCGGGATCAGGGCTGTGGTCCAGGGCATCCGCGCGCCTCCTTCGCTGTCGGGCGAGTTCCGAGATGGGCGAGTTCCGAGATGGGGAAGCGCTCCCCGGTGGGAAGAGGGTGGGGGCGTGGATCGAACCGTGTCTCTTGCACGTTCCTTGCCTGCCCGCCCCGGCATCCCGGCCTCGACTGGCATTGCACGTTCAGATTGCGTAGACTCATTGATAAACCAGAGGGCGCGAGGGACCCGCATGATCGGCCGGCTCATCTCCACCCGGCGTCCGCAGACGCTGCCCGAGGATCGCGACGGGGCGCCAGAGACAGTTCTGGCCGCCCCGCCGGAGGAGATCGCGCAGTTTGCCCCGATGGTGCCGCTGGCGCCTCCCCGGGCGGTCAACGACGATCCCGAGGGGGCGCTGTGCGATGTGGTCGAGGCGGCGTTGCGGGGCGCCGGGTACCTGCGGGAGCCGCCGGTGGCGTGAGGCAACCGGCCTGAATTGTCCCAAGCCCGGACGTCTAGGCCCTCGGGCTTGACGAACACGCGAGAACGGAAGCAAAGGTCGTTGTCGCCGACCGTTGATATGACTGGATATCCTCGGACTTGACCACGATCCAGTTCTTGTCCGCGGTGACCGGCAGGCCGTTCTCGGCCTGGTCCGCGGCAGCGGTCTTCTGCATCGCGTCGATCTCGATGCGGGACTTGGCCTTGCGGTCGACCCACAGCCGCAAGCTGCCCTTGGGTCGACCCCATGGAGCAGCATGGGGCCGTCGCTCTTCGGGTCGCTCTTCGGCGTGTCGCCCGCGACGAGGGCGGCCTTCTTCCACGGGGCGATACAGGTGAGGATCGCCGCGTACTTGCCGACGAACCAGGTCGCCGGGGCCCACAGCTAGGGTGTGATCTCGAGCGGCATGTTGGCCTTCGGGTCGAGGTCGGCGGCGTTCGCCTGACCGATCAGGCCGAACAAGGCGAGGCCGAGAAGCCAGCGAGGCGAACGCATCATGGGAGGACCTCCTGATGGTGGCGCACAAACACCCCTCGCTTCGCGCTCAGGCGGCTCAGCTCATCGGTCCGCGTCGTCCAGATGACCGCGCAATGGAACCGATGATTCTGGATGTCGCTCAGCCGAGGCCGTGAGTGACGCCCCCATACGGTCGAGGTGTTCCCGTGCCATGACACGCGACGTCGTCGCGGTCCTTGCGCGAGCCGTCGCCCTATCCTAGGTCAGCCGCTGTCCGGCGGCCCGGGCCATCGCCTGCCACGTGGCCGGGGGGCGTCGCTGCCCGGACCCGGATGCGATCGGCGATCCTCGCGGCCCTCGGGAGGGTCGTCGCCTCCTCAGGCTTGCATGGGCGGGCCACCACGTCGTCCGCAGAGGTCCTTGCTGTGCTGCCGATCGCTGCCGCAAAACCGGTCGCCATCGTGGCCCAAACTGCTTAGGCTCCGGCCCCCGCGCCGGTGGCCGCGAGCCCCGGACGGCGGGAACGGGAGTGAGTGAATGAGCCAGCGCCCCGCCGCGCCCCCGGTCCGGATCGAGGCCGACTATCTCCTCGAGACCGCGAGCGATCCCCGCCGGGTGGCGGAGACGATGGCCGGCGAGCAATCGAGCGGCACCTTCCTGCCGGTGCCGGGCGAGACCCCGGAGCTCAAGGCCCGCGCCGCCGCCCGGGTCGAGCGGCTGGAGGTGCTGGACGAGACGATCGCCGCGCCGTCGCTGCCGACCACCGCCGCCATCGATCCCGCCGCCTTGCGCCGGGCCCGCGTCACCCTGTCCTGGCCGATCGAGACTCTCGGCCCCTCCCTGCCGAACCTCCTCGCCACCCTCGCCGGCAACCTGTTCGAGTTGCGGGCGATCACCGGGCTGCGCCTTCTCGACATCCGGTTGCCGCAGGCTTTTGCCGAGGTCTATCCGGGCCCGCGCTTCGGCGTGGCCGGCACGCGCCGCCTCACGGGCGTCGAGGGGCGGCCGATCATCGGCACCATCATCAAGCCGAGCGTCGGGTTCGGGCCCGACGAGACCGCCGCCTTGGTGCGGACCCTGTGCGAGGGCGGCATCGACTTCATCAAGGACGACGAGTTGCAGGCCGACGGGCCGCATTGCCCGTTCGAGGCGCGGGCGCGCGCCGTGATGCGGGTCGTCAACGACCATGCCGAGCGCACGGGCAAGCGGGTGATGGTCGCCTTCAATCTCACCGGCGAGATCGACCAGATGCGCCGGCGCCACGACCTCGTGCGCGATCTCGGCGGCACCTGCGTGATGGCGAGCCTCAATTCGGTCGGCCTCGTCGGCATGATCGAACTTGCCCGGATGAGCGAGTTGCCGATTCACGCCCACCGCAACGGCTGGGGTTATCTCAGCCGCCATCCCCTGCTCGGCTGGTCCTACGTCGCCTGGCAGAAGATCTAGCGGCTCGCCGGTGCCGACCACATGCACGTCAACGGCCTCGACAACAAGTTCTCGGAGGACGACGACAGCGTCGTCGCCTCGGCCCGGACCTGCCTGACTCCGCTGTTTCCCGACAAGCCGTGCCTCACCATGCCGGTCTTCTCGTCGGGCCAGACCGTGCGGCAGGCGCCCGGCACCTACGCGGCTTTGGGCTCCACCGATCTCATCGTCACCGCGGGCGGCGGCATCGTCGCCCATCCGGGCAGCCCGGGCGAGGGGGTGGCGGCCTTCCGCCAAGCCTGGGAGGCGGCGGTGGCGGGCCTTCCCCTGACCGACCACGCCCGCACCCATCCGGCCCTGGCCCAGGCGCTGGAGGGGGCAGCATGAGCCTGCGCCCGCTCCCCACCGGCCCTCTCGTCGCCTTCTACGGCGACGACTTCACGGGCTCCTCGGCGGCGATGGAGGTGCTGGCCTTTGCCGGGCTCGAGACGGTGCTGTTCCTCTCGGCCCCGAGCGAGGCGCGCCTGAAAGCCTTCCCGGGCGCCCGCGCCATCGGCATCGCCGGGGTGGCGCGCTCGCAGCCGCCGGCCTGGATGGACCGGGAACTGCCCGCGGCTTTCCGGCTTCTCGCCTCGCTCGCCGCGCCGGTCGTGCATTACAAGGTCTGCTCGACCTTCGATTCGGCGCCGCATGTCGGCTCGATCGGCCGGGCCGTCGAGATCGGCCGCACCGTCATATCCGACGACTGGACCCCGATGGTCGTCGCCGATCCGGGCATGGGGCGCTACCAGAGCTTCGGCCACCTTTTCGCGATGGCGGCCGGTCGGGGCTACCGCCTCGACCGCCACCCGACCATGGCCCGCCACCCGGTCACGCCGATGGACGAGGCCGATCTCGGCCGCCACCTCGCCCGCCAGACGGCGTTGCCGGTCGGCCTCGTCGACTTCGTGGCGATGAAGCGGGGGGAGGGCGACGCGGCCCTCGACCGGGCGCGAGGTGAGGGCGCCGCGATTGTCTCCCTCGACGTGCTCGATGCCGAGACCCTGGCCGAGGCCGGCCGGCTGATCTGGGCGCGGGGCGGACGCCCCGTCTTCGCGGTCGGATCGCAGGGGGTCGAGGCCGCCCTCGTCGCCCATTGGCGCGCCGCCGGCCTCCTGTCCGCGGCGCCGCCGGTCGCCCGGTGCGGCCCCGTGGAGCGGATCGCCGTCGTATCCGGCTCGGTCTCGCCGACGACGGAGGGCCAGATCGCCCACGCCCTCGACTGGGGCTTCGCCGGCTTTCGCCTCGACGCCCGTGTGGTGGTCGACGAGCGGGCCTTCGCGCGGGAGATCGGCCGGGTGGTCGAGGCGGCGGCCCGAGCCCTCGGCGAAGGCCGCGATCCCCTGGTCTACAGCGCCGCCGGTCCGGACGATCCCGGCGTCGCCGCCCTGCGGGAGGCCGTGGCGGCGGCCGGCCTCGATCCGGTCGTGGCGAGCGAGCGGCTCGGCGCCGGGCTCGGGCAGGCCCTGCGGGACATCGCCCGGACGGGCGGCCTGACCCGGGCGGTGATCGCCGGCGGCGACACCTCGGGCCATGCCGCGATGCAGCTCGGCATCGACGCGCTCACCGCGCTCAGCCCCGTCGATCCGGGATCGCCGCTCTGCCGCGCCCACGGCGCCGACACACCCCTGGATGGGCTCGAACTGGCGCTGAAGGGCGGCCAGGTCGGCCGGCCCGACTTCTTCTCGGCCGTCAAGCAGGGCGGCCGCGCCTTCTCGTGAGGAGACGACGACGCAGCGGCCCGCAGGCACGGATCGCACTCGTCCGTTCCTCTCGACCTGTTCTACTGGATTTCACAGATTCGACACCTTCAGTGTCATTCCGGGCTCCGCTGCGCAGACCCGGAATGACACTGAAGGTGTCAATATTGTTCAGTCCGTCAAAGGGGCTCTCATGTCCCGAGGACGACGCCTTCCGCCTCTCGGGGGGTCAGCTGCACGCCGCCGCCACCGCGGCCGACCACGGCGAGGCGACGTCGCTGCACCCTGTGGCCTCGCCGTCCGCCACCTTGATGAAGTTCGGGCAGGCGAAGTTGATCGGCAGGACGCCGTGCTCCACCACCGTGAGCGGGCCCGCTCCGGCCAGGGCATCCTGCACCTCCCGCGGGAGCCGGGCATCCGCGGTGGTGCCGTCCGGGCCCGAGACGTCGATGCGGGGGCTGTGGGCCGCCGCTCCCGCCTCCATGCCGAAATCGATCAGGAAGGCGAGGGTCTGGTAGACGCTCGCCAGGATGCGCCGCCCGCCCGACGCGCCGGCGGCGAGGCGCGGGCCGTTGCCCGTCCGCGGCGTGACGATGACCGGGCACATGTTGCAGAGCGGGCGCGCGCCCGCTGCGATCGGGTTGGCGCTGCCGGGCCGGGGATCGAACCACATCACGCCGTTGTTCATCAGCACCCCGGTCGTCGGCAGCACGACCCGGCTGCCCATCGAGGAGAGCAGCGTCGTCGTCAGCGACACCAGCATCCCGTCCCGGTCGACGACGGTGAGATGGGTCGTGCAGGTGTCGCCCGGCTCCTGAGCGGCGGCACCCAAGCCGGCGGCACCCAGGCCCGCGAGGCGGCGGGCATAGGCGTCCCGCAACACGGTCGAGAGCGTGGCAAACCAGGCGGCGTCCGGGCCGGAGGAGGGGAGGGCGGCGTCCGCCATGCCGGCGACGACCTCGGCCAGGGTCGGCGCGGCGGTGAGGCCGCCCGCAGTGTGGACGAGGTGGTCGTCCCGCCACGCGATGGTCGGCGCCTCGCGCAGCACCGCGCGGCAGCCGGCGAGGTCCGCGCCATCGACGACCCCGCCGAGGGCCGCGATGTCGGCGGCGAGGTCGCGGGCGATCCCACCCTCGTAGAAGTCGCGCAGGCCAGCCTCCGCCAGCCGCGCCAGCGTGTCGGCGAGGCGGCCGAGGGGCCGGAAGCCGGGCGTGCCCTGGTAGGGCGGGACCGGCGGCAAGCCATCCGGCAGGTAGATCCGCGCGCTCTCCTCGTAGAGCCGCAGCACCGAGGCCGAGGAGGCGATCTTCAGGGTGGTGAACCAGTCCTGGGCGAGGCCCCGGCGCGCCAGCGCGAGGGCCGGCGCGAGAAGCTCCGCGACGGGCCGGCCGCTGCCGAACGCCTCGTGCAGCGTCGCGTAGCCGGCCACCGCCGAGGGAATGCAGAACGAGAGCGGGCCGTGGACGTTGCGGTCCCCCTCCACCTCCGGCCAGGTGAACAGGTCGCGCTTCTCCCGCCCGGTGAGGGGGTAATCGGCAGCCGTCGTGTTGCGGCTCGACACGGGCCCGAAATCGACGACCGTCGCCCGTGCGGCACCGGCCGGCAGCACCAGCGCAAAGCCGATGCCGCCGAGGCCGCTGTTCCACGGCTCGACCGCCGCGAGCGCGAAGGCGGTGGCGACGGCCGCGTCGGCGGCGTTGCCGCCCGCTTCGAGGACCGCCGCCCCTGCCTCGGCCGCTTCCCGGTTCTGCGCCACCACGAGGCCGCCCCGCCCCGACGCGACCGGCTTCGTCACGGTCCAGGTCTGCGTCCGATAGGGCATGCTGTCGTGAGCCGGCATCCGCGTGTCCTCCCGAGAGCCGGCGATCCCGCGGCCTCGCGCCATCGTCCGAGGATGACCGGTGGGCGGCGCCCCGCCAAGGGGCGCCGCCGCAAGGGCGGTGCCCCTGCCATGCAGGCGCAAACGCGGGCCTGAGCGAAGCCGATCTCCGCATCGCGAAGCGATCAGTCGGAAATCGTATGACAACATTTAACAAGATTGCGTTGGCAACGGGGGATGCGGCATACTTGTCGACAAGCGGCCGGCCGACGCCGACGCGCCGGGACGTCAGGGGACCTCATGCCATCGGCCGCACAGGGCATCGTCGACGCCGAGCCGGACCAGGCCGCACGCCCGTCGCGGCTCGCCGACGGCGTCTATCACGGCATCCTGTCCGAGATCGCCGGCGGCACCTATGGCGAGAACCAGAAGCTGCCGAGCGAGAACGACTTGGCGGCCCGCTACAAGGTCTCGCGGCCGGTGGTCCGTGCAGCCCTGGAGCGGCTGCGCCGGGAGAACGTCATCGTGTCCCGCCAGGGCGCCGGCAGCTTCGTGCGCGGGCGGGGCCGGGTCCCGGCCCTCGGCTACGCGCCGGTGGAGAGCGTCGCCGACATCCAACGCTGCCACGAGTTCCGCCTCACCATCGAGCCGGAGGCGGCCCGCTACGCCGCGCGCCGGCGCAACGCCGCGGCCCTGGACCGGATCGGTGCCGCCCTCGACCTGATGACCACCGCGACGCGCCAGCAGCAGCACCGCGACGATGCCGATTTCGCCTTCCACCTGGCCATCGCCGAGGCGGCGAACAACCATTACTACAGCGTCTCGCTCCGGGCTCTGCAATCGCACATCGCCGTCGGCATGACGATCCACGGCCTGGCGCTGCTCGGCCCCAATTCCGGTCTCCAGGGCGTGCTCGACGAGCACCGCGCCATCTTCGCGGCGATCCGCGATGGCGACGCCGAGACCGCCCGCGACCGGATGCATCGCCACATCTGCTCTTCGCGCGACCGGCTGTTCGAGGGACGGATGCTGGATCTGTCGCTGTAGGCGAAGGGCTCGCTCGGCCAGCGCAACGGGAACGCGGCCGCGGGCAAATCCGGTCAGGCCTCGTCCGGGCGCCGATGCGGGACGCGGCCGGTCTTTCTCTCGCCTATCCGTGCTTCTGGCAGAATCTGATCCGGTTCCCGAACGGGTCGTGCACCTCCATCTGGTCGCCCCAGGGCAGCCGCTCGAGGCCGGGCCGGCCGTAGCCGTCGTTCTTCGCGATCAGCTCCGCGTGGAAGTCCCGCACGCCCGCCATCCAGACGAACGCCGTCGATCCGGGGCTGGCATCGCCGTGATGCTCGCTGAGATGGAGGTCCAGGCCGGCCCGCTCGACGGCCATGTACATCGGTAGTGCAGGCTCGTGACGGTGTTCGAGCGTTACCGCGAAGCCCAGGAAACCACAGTAGAATTCCCGGGCTTTCGCCACGTCGACGATGCGCAGGATTGGAATCGCTTGACGGAAGGCGATGCGATCCGGCCGGTCCTCGTCGAGGAGCGCCGCGGCCGTGTTCCAGTCGCAGCGGTCGAGCGTCGCCGCGACGATTTCGAGGCTTTCGCCATGCGAGAGGTCGATCTGGCGGCTTGCCAGGGCGGATCGCAGCCGCCTCGCCATCGTCTTCGCTTGGTCGCGTGTCGGCATGGTCGTCCCTTGCGCCGGCAACGGGTCGTCGGGGCTCGCATGGCCGATCCGTCGCCGGGCGGAGGGTCCGGGGCCGATCCAAACGCGGCGCCTTCACCGTATCCCCGGGGGACGCGAGCGGCTGGCGCACCTGCCGACGCCGACATTGTCAGGGACGTGCCGCCGACGCAATCGGCGCAGCAGCCCCCCGCTTGACAACCCGGCCCCTTCTCCCGTACCGCATAACAAATTTACAACAAATCTGGCACTTGTGCGGGTGCCGAAGGGAGAAACGGGCATGCAGGATGCCGGCGGATTGACGGACCGGCTCATCCCTTGGTCGGATGCGTGAACGCCCTCTTGCCCAACATCCTCTTGCCCAACATCCTCCTGCCCAACATCCTCCTGCCCAACATCCTCCTGCCCGACATCTTCTGCCCAGTTGAGGACCAGGAGTCCGGCGGCATCGATCGGCGTGGCCGCCATCGCGGCGGGGCTCTGGCGGTGGCGCGGCCCGGCTCGCCCCGGGACATCGCCGAAGTTGCCAGGTTGTCAGACAGGGTCGGCATGGCAGTCGTGTGTCAGGGCGGCAATCGCTCGTGTTCGGGCCTGGCCTTCCCGGGGGCCGAGATCCGCACCCTGTCGGGCGACGTCACGCCGACCCTGGCCGACCTCGCCTCGATCAGCGGCATCCAGACCTTCGCCGCCAACCTCGCCGGCCTCGCGCTCACCACCTGCACGGGCGTGATGGTCGGCATCACCAACGGCTCGTTCGTGATCCCGCTCGCGGCGGCGGGCTGCCTCAGCCTCGTGGGCGCCGCTGCCTGCCTGTTCCTCGTCGGCGAGATCGCCCCGCTCAAGCCCAAGGGCGACGACGAGGAGGGCGGCGAGCCCGCCCCGGCCCTGGCGACTGGCCGCGCGTGACACCGATGCCGATCCTGCGCCTCCTCGCCGACGACCTCACCGGCACCCTCGACACGGCGGCCGGCTTCACCGGCCTCGTCGGGCCGGTGGAGGTCGCCTGGGTCGGCGCCGCGCTGCCGTCGAGCGGCAGCCGTGCCCTCGACACCGGCACCCGCGAGCGCGGCACGGCCGAGGCGGCCTGGATCGCCGCCGGAGCGGCCCCGATGCTCGCGGGCGCCGACCTCGCCTTCAAGAAGCTCGACAGCCTGCTGCGCGGGCCCTGGGCGGCGGAGCTTACCGCCTGTCTCGGCGGATGGCGTCACGCGATCGTCGCGCCCGCCTTCCCCTACCAGGGCCGCCGCACCGTGGCGGGCCGGCAACTCGCCCGCCGGGGCGAGGACTGGGAGGCGGTCTCGGGCGACATCGCCGAGGCCCTGCGGGCAGCCGGCGTGCCGGCCCGGCGCGCCGCGATCGCGGACGGGCTCGTCGAGGGCGTGGCCGTCTACGACGCCGTGGACGACGACGATCTCGACCGGATCGCCGCCCTCGGTCGCGGCGCATCGGTCCTGTGGTGCGGCAGCGGCGGTCTCGCCGGAGCGCTCGCGCGCGGCACGCCCGCCCCCGGCGGCGGGCGCCTGCATGGCCCGGTCCTCGGCCTGTTCGGCTCGGACCGGGCGGAGACCGAAAGCCAGCTCGCGGCCTGCCCGGAGCAGCGGCTGGTCCTGACCGAAGGCGAATCCGCCTTGCGGGTCGCGGACCGGCTGATGGCCGATGGCGTCGCCCTCGTCAGCCTCGCGCTCGCCCCGGGCACTGCCCGGGACGAGGCTGCATCCCGCATCGCCGCCGCCTTCGGGCGCCTCGCCCGCGCCTTGCCGCCGCCCGGTACCCTGGTCGTCGCCGGGGGCGAGACCCTGAAGGCCCTCTGCCTCGCGCTCGGGGCCGACTCCCTGGTCGTCACCGGCCAGGTCGCTCCGGGCCTGCCGCGCTCGCGAATGTGCGGCGGCCTGTGGGACGGCACCGCCATCATCTCCAAATCCGGGGCGTTCGGCACGCCCGCCGTCTGGCGCGATCTCCTGCGCGAGAACGGCCTCATTCACGAAAGGACCTGCGCGTGACCCGCCACCTCGCCATCACCATGGGCGATCCCGCCGGGATTGGCCCCGAAATCATCGTCAAGGCCGCCCACAAGCTGCGCGACCGCCTGGCCTCGGGCGCCCTGAAGCTCGTCGTCATCGGCAGCAACCCGGCGCTCCAGCGGGCGGAACGCACGCTCGATCTCGGCGTCGAGATCCCGGAGGTCTCCGACGATGGCGACTGGCCGGCCCTCTGCTGCCTCCAGGCCGATGCCGAGGGCGCGCCGATCGAGCCGGGCCGGCTCAGCGCCGATGGCGGCCGCTTCGCCTTCAAGGCGATCGAGCGGGCGGTGGGCCTGGCGCTCAATGGCACGATCGGCGGCATCGTCACCGCGCCCCTCAACAAGGAGGCGCTGAACCTCGCCGGCTACCACTATGCCGGCCATACCGAGATGCTGGCCGCCCTCACCGGCGTGCGCGGCTCGGTGATGATGCTCGCCCACGGCAACATGCGGGTGAGCCACGTCACCACCCATGTCGCGCTCCAGGACGTGCCCAAGCGCCTGACCCCCGAGCGCCTGCGCCTCGTCATCGATCTGACCCATGCGGCGCTCAAGGGCATCGGCCTGGACAAGCCGCGCATCGCCATCGCGGCGCTCAACCCGCATGCCGGCGAGGGCGGCCTGTTCGGCCGCGAGGATATCGACGTCAGCGCCCCGGTGATCGCCGAGAAAGTGGCCGCCGGCCTCGACATCGTCGGCCCGGTCCCGGGCGACACGGTCTTCGTCAAGCTGCGGGCCGGACAGTACGACGCGGTGGTCGCGATGTACCACGACCAGGGGCACATCCCGGTCAAGCTGCTCGGCTTCGAGGTCGACCCCGAGACCGGCCGCTGGGTCGATCTGTCGGGCGTCAACATCACGCTCGGCCTGCCGATCATCCGCACCTCGGTCGATCACGGCACCGCCTTCGACATTGCCGGCCGCGGCATCGCCAACGAGCGCAGCCTGATCGAGGCCATCGAATACGCCGAGCGCCTCGCCGCCAACGGCGCCATCACGAACAGGAGCGCCGCGTGAACCCGCTCTTCTCCCCCATCGGGATCGTTCGCCCCGACATCGCCTTCGGCTCCGGCACCGAGATCGGCCGCCGCTGGGCCGCGTCATCCGGCCCGCGGAGGTCGCCGCGGCTGTCGCCTGTTTGCTGTCGCCGGAGGCCGCCGTGGTGACGGGCGGGCGAGTTGGTGAGCCGCGGCGGCAACTCGCCGTGAGGGAGGCCGCGCCGTGGCGACGGCGCGGCATGCCTCAACCCTTCTTGTTTCAGCCTTCCTTGGCGTCGGTCTTCCGCGGCCGCCCGCGGCGGGCCGGCGTGGCCGGCTCGACCTTCGCTTCGGCCTGGGCCCGCTGCGCGGCGGCGCGCTCGCGCCGGATCTGGCCGAGGCCGAGGCTCTTGGCCAGCTCGGAGCGCTGGGCCGCGTAGTTCGCCGCGACCATCGGGTAGTCGTAGGGCAGGCCGAACTTCTGGCGGTATTCGTCCGGCGTGTAGCCGCGCGTCGTGAGATGCCGCTTCAGGCTCTTGTATGGCTTGCCGTCGAGGAAGCTCGTGATGTGGTCCGGCGTCACGGATTTCCGGATTTGGGCGGCGGTGACTTTGTGGTCCTCCACCGGCTCGGGCGCCGGTTGATCGAGGCCGACCAGCGTTGCGTGTATCGATGCAATCAGGCCGGGCAGATCTGCGGCCGGAACGTTGTTGTTTGACACGTAGGCACCGACGATGTCGCTCGTCAGCTCGATCATCGGAGAGGTGAGGGCGGCCGATTCGTCCATTGTATTCTTCCTAATAAACAACCGCTCCCGTGATGGGCGCCGGCCGTTCCACGGTCAACCGGCAGGGTTGAACAACCAACCCATAAAAGCGCCCGATCGGCCGATTCCGTGGTGAATAATTTTGTGATGACGGGGTAAAATGAGGTCATCCGAGGGTTGGCCTATGCAATGCGTGGACCGTGATGGTCGTTCGGCCGGCTCGGCGCGGTGCTCTGCCTGGGGTGTGCGGTCCATCTTTCGTCGGTGGGTGGTCCTCGGACGCTGTCCCGGCACGTGATGCGCCGTTCCCCGGCACCGTCTCCCGATATGGCCACGCTCGAACCGAAGGCGGGGAGCGGCGTTCGGTGACCGGGGACGTGCGGGAGCAGCAACCATGGATGTCGAACGGAAGTCGGGGCGGTCCGGGCGGGTCGTCGAGGTCGGGATCCGCGGGCAGGCCCGCTATGCCCGGATGGCGAGCGGCGAGACGATCTGGTGGGGCTCGGAGGAAGACGTTCCGGACCGGGTCGCCCTGGCGGCGGCGGCCCTGGGCGCGGCCGCCGAGCCCGGCCGCGCGACGGAGCGCGACCGCCTCGCCCATCGATAGAGAGGGTGATCCGGCGGCCTTCGACCGTCGCTGCCGCGGTATCGACCCGCGGGCCTCTTGCTGGCCTCTCGCGGGTGGCGTCGAGGGCCGAGACGAGCCTCCGGCCACCCGCGCCCCGAGCGCGGCGTGGCTGAGGGGGGACGTCGTTGCGGGGAGAGGGTTGGCAACGCGACCATCAACTCCCTATATGGGCGTCATGGCAGACAACACTTCCACTCCCTACACCATCGAAGTTTCCCCCATCACGAAGCCGGCCGGCCAGTATCAATGGGCGATCCGCCGGAACGGCAAGCTGATCGAGCGCTCCGATCGCCCGCATCCGACCGAAGCCAAGGCCGAGGCCAGCGCCCTCGCGGCGGTCGAGCGCACCATGCATTCCGCCACCAGCGGACGGTGGTAATCCGGCCGGCGAACCCGCCTGGTCGGTTCGGCGGGGCGGATGCGCCCCGCCGGCTTGCGGCGTGATGCCGGCGTTGCCGCCGCTTCCGCCCGATCCTCCCGCCCTCGTGCGGAACGTCTCGGTCGCGCCCTGTGACGCGGCAACCCTGGCGCGCCTGCGCGCGCCGCCGACGGCCGACGACGAGGCCGTCTTCCTGACGTGCAGCCTGCGCCTGGCGCCCGACGATCACGTGCGCAAGCGCATCGTGATCGAGGGCTCCGCCGCGTCCGGCCTGACACTCGATTGTGCCGGCGCCACCCTCGGCAGCCCGGACGTGCCGGCGCATCTCGGCGCCTACACGATCGCGATCCGCTCCCGGCCCCCGACCCGACCGGGCGAGCGGTGGGACCGCCCATCCGACATCCGCATCCGCGACTGCACGGTGTTCGGCCATGTCCGGATCTGGGGCATGGGTGAGAACGGGCAGGGCCCCCTCCTGCGCGACTCCTCGCACAGCCTCGGACACACCGAGCGGGCCCAGGCCGCCGCTCCGACGGGCGTGACGATCACCGGCACGACCATCGTCGCGGCCGGGCCGATCCCGCTCTATGTCGGACCCGGCGTGACCCGGCTCACCCTCCAGGGCTCGCGGCTCGCCGGGCGCTCGGTCTCGACGGCGCTCTACCTCGATGCCGAGAGCGCCGAGAACCGCATCGACGACAATATCATCGAGACCGAAACGGAGCGCGAGGCCGTCGCCGTCGACGGCTCGGCGCGCAACCGCCTCACCGGCAACCGCTTCACCTTGCGGGGCCAGGGCGGCGTGCGCCTCTACCGCAATTGCGGGGAGGGCGGCACGGTGCGTCATCAGACGCCGTCGGACAACGTGATCACCGGCAACCGCTTCCGCACCGGCGGCCTCTTCCCGGCTGCGGCGATCGTGGTGAATTCCCGCAACGGCTGGCGGTTGACCTGCGGGGAGGATGCTGGCTATCCGTTCGGCAGCAGCATCGACAACGCCGATCACGGGACCGGCAACGTGGTGGCGCCCAACACCGTCGAGTGATGCGCAATCCCGGCGCTCGCGTCCGGATTGCGTCGGAACTGATCCTGGGGACTCGTCCGGCATGGCGGCGCTCCGGGCCGCGGCGTCGTGTCGCTGTCCCGAAGAGATCGTCCCCCGCTCCCCCTCACGCCTCCCGCCGGACCAGGGCGACGACCTCGCGGCGATCGCCCCCAGGCGTCCACCGGTGCGACCCGCGCCGATGCGTCGGCGCATCCCCACCTGACACAAGGGCATCGGGCAGAGGCCGGATGCGAGACCCCGGCTTCGTTGCTCAAGACGTGGTCATCCGGTGCGGAATCTGTCTCCAGACATGACGAAATCAGCGGCAATGCTGCGGCGCAACACATGATTCTCCCAGGGGAACTTCGCCGGTGTCGTCTTCGCGGCAAAAAACGTCGCAGCCGGACAAGCTGCCGGGCCTGTGCCGGCTAGTTTTTCACAATACAAGGTAAAGCTACTGGTTTCCGAACAGTATCGATCGGCGGGTCGCGCTGCTCCAAAGGGGTCATGAGCCTATGAGCCACATCGTTTTGGAGGGTATCAGCAAGATCTTCGGCCAGAAGCAGGCCGAGGCGGCGGATCTCATCCGGCAGGGCAAGCGCAAGGCCGAGGTCGCGGCGGCCTGCGGCGCGGTGGTCGGACTGTGCGACATATCGTTCGAGATCGTCGAGGGCGAGATCCTGACCCTGATGGGCCTGTCGGGCTCGGGCAAGTCCACGCTCCTGCGCTGTATGAACCGGCTCGTCGAGCCGACCTGCGGGAGCATCCGCGTCGGCGGCGTCGACGTGACGAAGCTCGGCCGCAAGGATCTGCTGGCGTTCCGCCAGAAGACCTTCGGCATGGTGTTCCAGCACTTCGCCTTGCTGCCGAACCGGACCATTCTGTCGAATGTCGGGTTCGGCCTGGAGATCAAGAACGTTCCGGCGGCGCGGCGGACCGAGGCGGCGATGCACGCGATCGAGCTCGTCGGCCTCAAGGGCTGGGAGAGCAAGTATCCGCACGAGCTGTCCGGCGGCATGCAGCAGCGGGCCGGGCTGGCGCGCGCGCTCGCGGCCGATGCCGAGATCCTGCTGATGGACGAGGCGTTCAGCGCGCTCGACCCGCTGATCCGCCGCGACATGCAAGCCGAGCTGCGCGATCTCCAGCAGAAGCTCAGGAAGACCATCGTCTTCGTCTCGCACGACCTCGACGAGGCCGTGGCCCTGGGCGGCCGCATCGTGCTGATGAAGGATGGCGAGGTCGTCCAGATCGGCCAGCCCGAGGACATCGTGGCCCGCCCGGCGACCGAATACGTCGCACGCTTCGTCGAGCACATCGATCTCGTGGCGGTCATGCGGGCGGGGCACGTCGCGGATCGCGCCGCGCCGGTCCTGGCGCCCACCCTCACCGTCGCCGAGGCCCGGGCCCGGATCGCCGGCGAGGGTGGCGAGACCTGGCTCGTGGCGGACGAGGAGCGGCGCTTCGTCGGCCGCCTGCGCGCCGCTGCGCTCGCCGGCGCCCGGCCGGGGGAGACGGTTGCGGCCCTGCTCGATCCCGGCGCCGAGGCGGTGGCGGCCGAGCTGCGCCTCGACGGGCTCCTGGCCCGGGTCGCGGCCGAGGGCTGCGTCCCCGTCGTCGATCCGGACGGGTGCCTGATCGGCGGCATCACCAGCCGGGACGTGGTGCGGGCCCTGGCCGCGCGCCCGGACCTGCGCCACCCCGAGACCTCGACATTCCCCAAGCCGGCAGGAGCGGAGCGATGGACTGGAACGTCCCAAAATTCCCCCTCGACACGCTCAGTGACGAAGGTCTCGACTGGCTCACCGACCATGGCGCTTGGCTGACCCGGGCGGTCAGCCGCTCGGTCTCGGACTGGATCGACCTGCTGACCACCGCCCTGATCGCGGTCCCGCCCTGGATCTTCATCGGGCTCGCCGCCTTCGCCACCTACCGGATCGGCGGGCGCCGGATCGGGCTCCTGACGTTGTTCGGCCTGCTGTTCCTCTGGAACTTGCGGCTCTGGCAGGCGACGGTCGAGACCCTCGTCCTCGTCAGCCTGTCGACCCTCACGGCCCTGGTGATCGGCATCCCGGTCGGGATCTGGTTCGCCCTGAGCCGGCGGGCCTGGCGGATCTTCTCGCCACTCCTCGACATGATGCAGACGCTGCCGAGCTTCGTGTACCTGATCCCGGCTCTGCCGTTCTTCGGCCTCGGCGCCGTGTCGGCGTGCTTTGCCACCATCGTGTTCTCGGTGCCGCCGGTGATCCGCCTGACGGCCCTCGGCATCCGCAACGTGCCCGCCGAGCTGGTCGAGGCGTCCGACGCCTTCGGCGGCTCGACCACCCAGAAGCTGTTCAAGGTGCAGCTGCCGCTGGCGCTGCCGACCATCATGGCGGGCGTCAACCAGACGATGATGCTCGCCCTCTCGATGGTGGTCATCGCCGCGATGATCGGCGCCGGCGGCCTCGGCCGGGCGGTCTGGCAGTCGATCCAGCGGCTCGAAGCCGGGGCCGGATTCGAGGCCGGCCTCGGCATCGTGATCCTGGCGGTCATCCTCGACCGCTCGACCCAGGCGCTCGCCGCCCGCGCCCGGCCGCACGGCAGCGCGTGAGGCCCAAGGGCCGCCCCTTCGGCGGCTCCCCGACAAGGGTCCCGGCGCCTGCGGGCGCCGCGGCCGATCCCCCCCCCCTCCCGATCCCCCCAGCCTCCGGACAGACCAGACCATGCGCGCGACAGCCTTCGGCGTCATTCTCTGCCTCGCCTTCGCCCAGACCGCGGCCGAGGCCGCCGACAAGCAGGTGCGGCTCGCCTACGTGGAGTGGAGCGATGCGGTGGTGGCCACCACCATCCTCAAGCAGGTGCTCGAGGAGAAGGGCTACCAGGTGAAGGCGACGCCGCTCGCCGCCGCCGCGATGTGGCAGGCGGTGGCGACCGGGGATGCCGATGCGAGCGTCGCGGCTTGGCTGCCGGTGACCCAGGCCGCCTATTACGAGAAGCTGAAGAACCGCCTCGAGCTGATCGGGCCGAACGTCACCGGCGCCAAGATCGGCTGGGCGGTGCCCGCCTCCTCGTCGCTCACCTCGATCGAGGACCTGAAGACCAAGGCCGCCGAGGTCGACGGCAAGGTGATCGGCATCGATCCGGGTGCCGGCGTGATGAAGACCTCCGAGGCGGCGATCAAGGCTTATGGGCTCACCGTCAAGCTCGTCGACGGCAGCGACGCCACGATGACGAGCGCGCTCAAGGATGCCGTGCGCCAGAAGAAGGACATCGTCGTCACCGCCTGGACGCCGCACTGGATGTTCGCGCGCTATGAACTGAAATACCTCGCCGATCCCAAGAAGGTCTTCGGAGACGACGAGACCGTGAACACGCTCGCCCGCAAGGGCCTGAAGGAAGAGATGCCGGAGGTCTACGGCATCCTCAAGAAGTTCAAGCTCTCCATCAAGGACGAGGAAGCCATGATGGCGGAGAACGAGGAGAAGGGCGTCAAGCCCGCCGACACCGCCGCCAAGTGGATCGCCGCCAACCGCGCGACCGTCGATGGCTGGCTGAAATAAGGGCCGGGAGCCGAACCGTCATCGGTTCGCTCCTCTCTCCGGTCGATGCGAGACCGTGCCGGGCCGCGGACGCGGAGCCCGGGCGGGTCATCGGTCGAGGCACCAGGAGAGTCGAATGATAACCATCGGCCCAAGATGCTGACGCGTCGGGCCGATGATCCATCTCAAATTTTCGATACTGAGGCAAAGGCTTAGCGGAAATTGGAGAACGGCACCAAAAGTCGTTTTCTTTCGACCGTTGGTATGATCCCACCACTCGCCTCAGGAAAAGGCGAGAGGGTGGGACATTGCGCGTTGCGACGAGCCCGTGGCTCGCAAGTCTGCGCAAGCCTGTTCGACACCATGTGTGCTTCATGTCTGGCTGCATCAGGACAGCATGCGCAATCCTGCTTCCGGCCTTCGACACGGCCGGCGTGCCGGACTTGCCTGATCGGGCGCAGGCCGGCCGTCGCACCGCCGGTGAATTGCACGGTCGATGAGCAATCGTCGTCGTCGACGCATCTTTGAGCGCCGTCGTCTGACTGGTTTTTGCTCTTCTTGCTGCGAGTCTCGGCGCCTTGCGGTAGGGTCCGGCGGGGATGCCTGCGCGAGACGGGCGCCCGGAGGAGACGACCATGCACGAGATCGCACGGGTGCGAGGCGCGCCGTTGCCGCGCGCGGAGGAGCGCACCGCCTGGTGGGCCGCGATGCCCCTCGACCTCTGGGGGGCGGTGCTGGCGGTGATCGCCGCGGGTGGGCTGAAGCTCGCCGGGATCCTGCCTTGAGCCGTCCACCCCGGCGTTGCACTCCTGCCGGGGCGTCGCACTTTTGCCTGGGCGTCGCACTCTTGCCTGGGATTGCCGTTTCTGGTGGACGGCGATGGGGCTTGACTGACCAACGGGCCGTCGCGGGTTTCGGTCGATGCGCCCGTTCGGAGGCGAGGGGCAAGACGACGAGCGGCCTCAAGGCGCCGTTCCAGCGCCGGCGCGATCCCAAGAAGGCGATCTGCGCCGTGGCCGCCTCGGTGCCCATCCGCGATCGACCACAGGCTCAAGACCGGCACGGCTGACATCGATCCCTGACCCGATCCCGGCCACAAGGCTGCCCCGGCCATCCGCGCCGGCTTCGACAGGACGTCGAGACGGGTCCGGTGCGAGACGGGTCCGGTGAAGGAGGCCCTGCCCCGACCTTGTCGCGCCCGCGCATTCCCGCGTATCAGAGCCCCGCGCGCCGCCCCCGGCGGCGTCCTGCCCACTGCCGCCGGACCGACATGCTGAAGGCTTTCCTCGCCTATTACCGGCCGTACCGAGCCCTGTTCCTCCTCGATTTCGGTTGCGCCATCCTGTCGGGCCTGCTCGAACTCGGCTTCCCGATGGCGGTGAAGGCTTTCGTCGACGTGCTGCTGCCGCGGCAGGACTGGAGCCTGATCCTGCTCGCCGGCTTGGGGCTGGCGGCGCTCTACGTCGCCAATGCGGGGCTGATGGTGGTGGTGACCTATTGGGGGCACGTGCTCGGCATCAACATCGAGACGACGATGCGCGCCCGCGCCTTCGACCACCTCCAGACGCTGTCGTTCCGCTTCTTCGACAACCAGAAGACCGGCCACCTCGTCGCCCGGGTGACGAAGGACCTGGAGGAGATCGGCGAGGTCGCCCATCACGGGCCCGAGGACCTGTTCATTGCCGTGATGACGCTCATCGGCGCCTTCGGGCTGATGGTCCTCGTCCATCCGCCGCTCGCGCTGATGACCGCGGCGATCCTGCCGGTCATCGCCTTCGTCACCGTCCGCTACGGCGGGCGAATGACCCGGAACTGGCAGGCGCAATACGGCCGGGTCGGCGCCTTCAATGCCCGCATCGAGGAGAATGTCGGCGGCATCCGGGTGGTGAAAGCCTTCGCCAACGAGGCCCATGAGCGGCGTCTCTTCGCCGCCGACAACGAACGCTACCGCGCCACCAAGCTCGACGCCTACCGGATCATGGCGGCGAGCCTGTCGCTCAACTATCTCGGCATGCGCCTCGTCCAGATCGTGGTGCTGCTCGGCGGCGCCGCCTTCGTGGTGCGGGGCGATCTGAGCCCCGGCGGCTTCGTCGGCTTCCTGCTCCTCGTCGGGGTGTTCTACCGCCCGCTGGAGAAGATCAGCGCGGTGGTCGAGACCTACCCGAAGGGCATCGCGGGCTTCCGCCGCTACCGGGAGCTGCTCGCCACCATGCCCGACATCGTCGACCGCCCGGGCGCGCGTCCCGCGCCTCCCTTCCGCGGCGAGATCCGGTTCGAGGGCGTCCGCTTCGGCTATGGTGACGGGCGGCCGGTGCTCGAAGGGGTCGATCTCGCCATCGGCGCGGGCGAGACCGTGGCCTTCGTCGGGCCGTCCGGCGCCGGCAAGACCACCCTGTGCTCCCTGGTGCCGCGCTTCTACGACGTCGAGGCCGGGCGCATCACCATCGACGGTCACGACATCCGCGACCTGACCCTGCCGTCCCTGCGGGGCCAGATCGGCATCGTGCAGCAGGACGTCTTCCTGTTCGCCGGCACGATCCGCGAGAACATCGCCTATGGCCGGCTCGATGCGAGCGAGGCCGAGATCCGGGGGGCGGCGCACCGGGCGCGGCTCGACGCGCTGATCGCGATGCTGCCCGACGGCCTCGACACGGTGGTGGGCGAGCGCGGCGTCAAGCTCTCCGGCGGGCAGAAGCAGCGCCTGGCGATCGCCCGGGTCTTCCTCAAGAACCCGCCGATCCTGATCCTCGACGAGGCGACCTCGGCCCTCGACACCGAGACCGAGCGCGAGATCCAGCAGGCCCTGTCCGAGCTGGCGGAGGGCCGCACCACCCTGGTCATCGCCCACCGCCTCGCCACCATCCGGCATGCCGACCGCATCGCCGTGGTGTCGAACGGCCGCATCCAGGAGCAGGGCTCGCACGAGGCCCTGGTGGCGGCGAACGGCGCCTACCGGCGCCTGCACGCGGCCCAGGGCGGGATGACGGCGGCGGAGTAGCGGGTCAGTGCGCGGCGGTGTGGAGCGCCCAAACGTCTTCCTCGACGTCGAGCAGCGTCTCGTGCACCTGGCGCGCCAGGGCGAGCGCCGCCTCGTCGGTCGCCGCCGAGCCGCTGAAGCGGGCGATGACCGCGAGCGACTCGACCGGCAGCGCCTGCCGGAAGCGCGCGAAGCCGCCCGGACACTCTGCCTCGTAGGACAGGGCGAGGTCGCGCAGGACATGCGCGAGCAGTTCCGCGGCGCGGGGAGAGGTGGGGGGACGGCCCTTGGCGGCCGTCGTCGCATCATATGTCAGGATCATGCTCGCGCAGGTAGTACTTGATCTATGTTGGAAACATTCGGGCTCATAGCCTAATCCATGTGGCGTAATGAGGGTGTGCGAACGTCTTTATCATTGCTTGCACAGTTGATCCGGCCGGGTTCGATCCAGATGGCGTTGCGTTCCGGCCACCCTGGCCCGGCCGGCCGACGTAGACGGCCAATGCAGTCTAAAATGCGAGACCCCGATCGTTTGGAGCTGCCGCGACAGTCATCCACGGCAGGCGGCATAGCTCTGGCTCCCGCCAGTCAGATCATGCAACCGCCACGGCGCAGGGTCTTGCATGGCGGGGGGCATGCCGGCGGATGCTTCAGCGCCGCGGTGCGGATTAAGGTCTGCCATTTTCCGACTTGTTGCATGCGATGTTAATGAATTGCGCGGCTTTTTCCTGAAGTGGCGCAGATCGGACGCTGGACTGGGCGGACCGGCCCGGACGGTCTTGCTGGTCGTCGCGTCAGACCTTGCGACGGCGTCCCGCGGCTTGCCCGGATCGCAGCAGGCGCAGCCTTCCGCTCCGCGGCTTCGGGCGCGTGGGACTGGCGCCAGGTCCGGCGGGTGCGGGCCGAGCCGTTATCCCAACCGCCAGTCGATCGGGTTCAGCCCCTTCGCCGCCAGCCAGGCATTCGCCTGCCCGAACGGCCGGCTGCCGCGGAAATCCGCCTTGCGGTTGAGGGGCGAAGGGTGGCCGGCTTCCAGCACCCGGTGCTTGTCCCGGTCGATCAGGGCGGCGCGCTGGCGGGCCGGCGCTCCCCAGAGCAGGAAGACGACGGCGGGCCGTGCGGCCGAGACCGCCGACACCGCCTGATCGGTGAGTTCCGACCAGCCGAGCTTCAGGTGGGCGCCGGCCTTACCCGCCTCGACCGTCAGCGCCGCGTTGAGGAGCAGCACGCCCTGGCGCGCCCAGGGGGTGAGATCGCCGGAGACCGGCATGGGGGAGCCGGTTTCCTCCGCCATCTCGGCGAGGATCACCTTCAGCGAGGCCGGCAGCCGGCGCCCGCCGACATACGAGAAGGCGAGGCCATGGGCATCGCCCGGGGTCGGGTAGGGATCCTGGCCGAGGATCACCGCCCGCACCTGGTCGAGGGGCGTCAGCGTGAGGGCCGTGAAGACGGCGTCCGGCGCCGGTAGCACCCGGGCGCCGGCCTCCCGGCGGGCATCCACCGCCGCCGCGACCCGCTCGGCGCTGCCGTCCCGGAAGAACGGCAGGGCGAGCCAGGGGGATTCGGAGGCGCGGAAGCGGGCGAGGGCGCCCGCCACGGAATCGTCTGTCGGCATCGGGCCTCAGGGGCGGCGAAGGGTGATACGCCCCGTCGCGATGGTCAACGGCGCATGGGCCCGGATGTAGGACATCACCACGTTGGCGACGAGCATGCCGTCGGTGGCGCCGACCAGCGTCTTGCCCTCCGCCAGCATCCCGTAATCGTTGCCGCCGGCGAGCATGAAGTTGTTGGCCGCCACCGTGTAGGTCCGGGCCGGATCGAGGGGAGCGTCGCCGACGCCGACCGCGACGACCCGCTTGCCGACCGGTGCCGCCGCATCGACCGTGACGGTGAGGCCCGAGACCTGCGGGAAGCGCCCGGCGGCGCGGCCGATTTCCGAAAAGCCGTTCTCGAGGGCCGCCAGCACCTGGGCGCCGCTGATGTGCACCAGCACCGAGGTGTTGCCGAAGGGGAGCTCGGTCAGCACGTCGCGGCGGGTCAGCTCGCTGTCGGCCGGATAGGTCCGGTTGCCGCGGATGCCGCCGCCATTCATCAGGCCGATCTCGGCCCCGGCGGCGTGGCGCAGGGCATCCGCGACCAGGCTGCCGAAGGCGGCCTCGCCCCGGCGCACCACCTCCGTGCGGGTGTCGAGGGCGTTGGTCACCCGGCCGAGCGGCCCGTCCAGCTCGCGGGCGAGATCGCCTTCCAGGTGCTGGACGACGGCCAGCACCTCGGGGTCCGGCTCGATCTCGGCGGTGTCATGGATGCGGAAGGCGGCACTCCAGGTGAGGGCCTTGCCGGTCCCCTCGGCCTTGATGTCGATGGCGGTGACGTATTCGGCGTCGTGACCGGACTCGGCGAAGGCGGTGCGGCCGTCGTAGCGGAGCGCCAGGTCGTGGTCGTGGCCCGAGAGCACGATGTCGGCGTGGCGGCTCGCCACCAGGGCCTCGTCGGTCGCCCGGTCGGTGTGACAGACCGCCAGCACCATCTCGGCGCCGGCCGCCCGCAACGCCGCCGCCTCCCGGGCGAGCGTCGCGACGGCGGGGCCGAACACCCAATCGCCGGATTGCGACTTGCCCGGCGTCTCCGGCAGCGCGATGCCGACCACGCCGAGCCTGATTCCGCCGATCGTCAGGATCGTCGATTCGCGCGTGCCCGGCACCGGCGTGCCGTCGGGCTGGCGCAGGTTGGCGGCGAAGACCGGAAAATTCGCGGCCTGCATCCGCTCCAGATAGATCGCCTGGCCGAAATCGAACTCGTGGTTGCCCGGCACGAACACGTCGGGCTTGATGAGGTTGGTGAGTGTGATGATGTGGCGCCCCTTGTCGAGGCCCGACATCAGCGAGGGCGACAGAGTGTCGCCGGCGTGGCAGACCAGGACCGGTCGGCCCTTGGCCCGCTCGGCCTTGATCACCGCCGCGAGCTTCGGGAAGCCGCCGCGGCCGTCGACCGGTCCCATCCGGTAGATGTCGTTGACGAGGACCAGGGTGACGTCGACATCAGGTCCCCGGGCGGCGGCAGGCTCCCCCACGAGACCGGCGAGGCCGGCCCCGAGGCCGAGGGCGAGGGTCTGGCGGCGGGTGGGCAAGGTCATGCGGGGGCTCCGGCGGGCCAAGAAGGTCCAGGGGAATCGGAGGTTCCAGGGACGGATGTCCGGGGGAGGGCGTCCGGGTGGGAGCGCCACTGTCCCATGGGAATCTTGACGGATGAATGTCTCGTCCGCACGGCGGTGCAGCGTCACGACACGTTGGTTCGGGCGGCCTTTGCGCTATGTAGACGGCCACCCGACGCGAAGACAGACGGGCCCGGGCGCGCCATCCTCCGGGCCGACAAGCAGACCGGACGATCATGAACGAGGTGACCCCGAACGCCGCGCTCGCCCGCGGCGCCACTCCCGTGGGCCAGACCGGCACCGGTGCCGGCGGCGAGGCCGGGGCCCACTCCATCGGCGGAGCCGGAACCTTGCCGGCGGGCCACCCGGCGGTGCGCTGGGGCCGGATCGGCGTGCTCCTGATGAATCTCGGCACGCCCGAGGGCACGAGCTACTGGCCGATGCGCCGCTACCTCAAGGAGTTCCTCTCCGACCGGCGGGTGATCGAGGTGCCGCGCGCCATCTGGTGGCCGCTCCTCAACCTGGTGATCCTGACCAAGCGCCCGGGGCCGAAGGGGCGCGATTATGCCTCGATCTGGAACAACGAGCGTGACGAAGGCCCGCTCAAGACCATCACCCGCGGCCAGGCCGAGAAGCTGCAAGCCGCGATGGGTGATCGTGTCGTGGTCGACTGGGCGATGCGCTATGGCAAGCCCGAGGTCGACACGCGGATCCAGGCTCTGCTCGACCAGGGCTGCGACCGCATCCTGCTGGTGCCGCTCTATCCCCAATACGCCGCCGCGACCTCGGCCACCGCCTGCGACCAGGCGTTCCGGGCGCTGATGAAGATGCGCTGGCAGCCGACCGTGCGGGTCTCGCCGCCCTATCACGACGACCCGGTCTATATCGAGGCGGTGGCGAGTGCGGTCCGCCGTGATCTCGCCGCCCTCGACTTCGAGCCCGAGGTGATCCTGACCTCGTTCCACGGCGTGCCGAAATCGTACCTGATGAAGGGCGACCCCTATCACTGCCAATGCGTGAAGACCGGCCGCCTGATCCGCGAGGCTCTGGGCTATTCGCCGGAGCGGATGCGGACGACCTTCCAGTCGCGCTTCGGCAACGAGGAATGGCTGAAGCCCTACACCGACGAGACCGTGAAGGAACTGGCGGCCCAAGGCGTGAAGCGCCTCGCCATCGTGGCGCCGGGTTTCACCGCCGATTGCCTCGAGACCCTGGAGGAGCTGGACGGCGAGAACCGCCACTATTTCGAGGAGGGCGGCGGCGAGCATTTCGCCTACCTGCCCTGCCTCAATGACGGGCCGGAGGGCATGCGGGTGATCGAGCACGTGGTCGCCCGCGAGCTGAAGGGGTGGCTCGACTGAGCGGTGGATGGGACCACCGCGGCCATGCCGGCGGCCCCGCTCCTCGCATAGGATCGGGCCGCCATGTCCGCGACCACCTTCCTCCTCGGCACCCTCCCGACGCCGATCGGCACGATGCTCCTGGTCTTCGACGAGGACGGGGCGTTGCGCGCCCTCGACTGGTCGGACCACGAGGACCGGATGCGGCGGCTGCTTCGGCTCCATTACGGCGCCGCCGTGACCGTGCAGGACGCCGCCCCGCCGCCGGTGATCCGTGAGCCGATCGCGGCCTATTTCGCCGGTGATCTCGGAGCCATCGACGCGATCCTCGTCCGCCACAATGGCACCGCGTTCCAGCGCGAGGTGTGGGCCGCCCTGCGGGGGATCCCGGCCGGGACCACCCTGAGCTACGGCGCCCTCGCGCGATCCCTCGGCCGCGACAAGGCGGTGCGGGCGGTCGGGCTCGCCAACGGCGCCAACCCGATCGGCCTCGTCGTGCCGTGCCACCGGGTGATCGGAGCGAATGCCAGCCTCACCGGCTATGGCGGCGGGCTCCACCGCAAGCAATGGCTTCTCGCCCACGAGGGCGTGGCGCTCGGATCCCGGCAGGGATTTTTTGATCTTGGGTGAAACACGATGGCGCGTCGCCCGGTCCGCAGGGGATGACCTTGCCGCCTGCCTCGATGCGAAAAACCCCGCCGGCCGAGCCTGAGCGGGGTTTTTCGCGATATTTGGTTGCGGGGACAGGATTT
>NZ_LABX01000089.1 GCF_001043915.1 Methylobacterium aquaticum
CGGCTCTTGGCGCCGAACAGGGCGCGCCAGCCGTTGCCGTCGAAGATCTCCGGGGTCATCCCGGTCATCAGGCCCTTGTCGATGCTGCCCTGCGGGTCGCCCCAGCCGCCCTGATAGGGATAGGAGCCGCCCATGATGAGCTGCTGGCCGTTGGGCAGCGTCAGCATGGTGGAATAGTAGCGGTCGTTGGCCAGCTTGGCATTGATGGCCGACACGCCGGTGCCGGTCCGGTTGAGGACGACGCTGCCCTTGTCGCTGCCGTTGTCGAAGATGCCGCCGGCGATGAACAGCGACCCGTCGGTCCGGAACGTCTGCGCGGCGCAGAAGCTGTTGACGCCCGCAATCCCCGGCAGGGTGATGTGGCCGGTGCCGATGCCTTGCGTCGGGTCCCAGATGTCGAAGGTGCGGCCATCCTGGGCGCCGGGGTTTCCGCCCGGCGTACCGTAGGACGCGACCTTGCCGCTCGGCAGCAACCCGAGGGTGATGGCGTTCATCGGCCAGTTCTGCACGCCCGAGAACACGCCCGTCATCGGCGCATTGTCGGGGAGGGCCACGCCGGACAGAACCGGATCGGCGACCTGGTTCACCACCACGCCGAACTGCGCCGCATCGGCGGGCGACAGGATTCCGCTCGCCAGGATGGTGGCGGAGAGGAGGGCGGCGTCGCGCAAGCGGGCGCGGCGGCCGGCCGTGATCGAGGCTGTCATGGTTCAGAGGCTTTCGCTGGGTACGGCTGTCAGAGGGGCTGCCGGGATGCAGGCTTGGGGGCGTCGAGCCCCTGGACGAAGCTGTCGAGAAGGGGGATGTCGCGTTCGAGCCGCGGCCGGTCGATCGGGTCGCCGCCATAGCTCATCGCGATCCCGCCGCGCCGGTCGAAGACCATGACCTGTGGCGGTGGCTCCGGCAGCGACGCCGCCGGGTAGCGCAGCATCGCCACGAGCGCCGCTTTCCAGGCGGCGTCGCCGGTAAGGAACCGCAGCCGCGTCTCCGCGCCAACGGTGCCGTCGATGAAGGCGCGCAGCCGCCCGGCGTCGCGGCCGTCGTCGAGGGAGATCGCCAGGAACGCCGCCCGGTCGCGCACCGCTCCCGGTAGCGCCTTGGCGACCCGGTCGAGGTCGAGGGTGCGGGTGACGCAGACGATCGAGCAATCGGCCGCGACGAAGGCCACCACGACGACCCGGTCGCGCAGATCCGCGGGATTCAGCGCGACGCCGCGCTGGTCGATCCGCCGCGCCGGATCACCGGCGGGCCAGAGAAGGGCATCGAGGTCGCTCGACGCCCGGGCCGCGCTGCTCGCCGTCGGCTCGACCGAGGCGGTGCTGGGGATGCCCCAGAGGGGCAGGCCGACCACGAGGGCGGCCACATACTTGAGTCCCGGCCACATGGCGTGATCCGTCAATCCATCGCTGCGCTGTCCCAGCGGCAAATCTGCCGTGCGGGTGTTTAAAACCCGTAATGGGGCGCGGATAATGAATCATGACCTGGATGACTCGGCCGATCGGGTGATTTCGTAAATGCAACCTGAAGTAAATTGGGCGATCGAGGATTTTTCAGGATTAATGAAACGCGGATATTTCTGCTAAAAAATGAAGACCGTGCGGAAACCGGGCGATGCGGTGACGAACGGCGCAGGACGATGGCTCTGCCGGAAGAGGCAGGGCGCCCCCGCCGCGCGCGTCGACAGGGCGCTTTATTCCTTGTGCGCGAACAGGTAGGTCCCGCTCGCCAGTTCCAGGTTCTTCTGGTCGCTCAGCTGTGTCACGTAGGGCTCCTGGAGGAGCGAGAGCGGGTCGGCGGTGAAGTCGGAGAGGCGGCGGGACAGGAAGCGCTTGCGCACGTCCGGCGGCAGGCCGGCGGCCCAGGACTGGACGATCCAGGTTAGGCTCCAGATCGGCAGGAGCGAGGCCGGGACGTATTGGTGGTCGACCGCGAGATGGCCGGAGAACAGGTTGCGCAGGCCCTCGCCGGTCATGTTGTAGTAATGGTGGGGATAGCCGTGCAGCGGTTGCAGGAACGGCACCGCGCAGATCAGTTTCCCGCCGGGCTTGAGCACCCGGGCGATCTCGCGGGCGCAGGCGAAGGGATCGCGGACATGCTCCAGCACCGCGATCGAGATCACTCCGTCGAAGCTGGCATCGCGGAACGGCAGCACCTCGCCGATCCCGAGCACGTCGGTGGTGTCGTAATCGGCGATCTCGAGATTGACGACGTTGGCGTAGTAGCGGTCGCGCCGGCCGGCGCCGCAATCGAGAATCAGCCCGTCGGGGTTGGTGGCGATCAGCTCCTGGACGTGCCCGTCATAGGCGTTCTGCGAGACGTTCGGGCTGTCCTCGGCACCCGACAGGGCCCGCAGGTCGTCGCTGAGATAGTCGTATTTCGCGCCGAGGCGGCGGTGGGGCAGGTCGTCCCGCATCAGGGGGGCGAGCCGCGCCAGCTTCTCCGCCCGCATCGGCTCCAGCCCCTCCGGCAGGCGGCTCTGGCGCCGGCCCTGGCGCAGGCCGTGCTTGTCGAAATGCGCCCGGCCGCTGGCGAGCCGCCCTTCGCGCACCGCGAGATCGAGGTCCGGGTTGGCCGCGAGATAATCGGCCTCTCGGAAGGTCGCTGCCGTCGCCGGCTCGACCATGTCGAGATAGGACACCACGGCTCGTCCTAGAGGGTGCGCAGGAAGCCGGCGAAGCGCATCAGCCCCTCGGGCCACGGCCCGTGCCCGCTCTCGACGTTGAGGTGACCGGACTCGCCGGCATCGACGAGGTCCGCCCCCCAGGCGTCGGCGAAGCCGGCAGCCCGGTCATAGGCGGCGTAGGGGTCTGTGCGGCTTATCACCAAGACCGACGGGAAGGGCAGGGGCGCGCGGGGAATCGGCGCGAAGGCGCGCAAGACGGCCGGCATGTCGGGCTGCTCGATGTCGGGCAGCGCGACCAGGAAAGCGCCGGCGACGCTGCCCTCGGGAAGGTAGGGCGCCGCCTGCACGCAGGCGACCACGCCCAGGCTGTGGGCGACCAGCACCACGGGCCGGCGCGCGGCCTGCACCGCCGCGATCACGGCGTCGCGCCAGGGCCCCGGCTCGGGGTGGTCCCAGCTCGCCTGGGTCACCCGGCGGGCGGTCGAGAGCCGCTCCTGCCAGCGGCTCTGCCAGTGGTCGGGCCCCGAATTGGTGTAGCCCGGGACGACGAGGATGTCGCAATCGGCCGATCTCATGCCGCACCGTTACAGGCAGGAGACCGCAGCGTCGAGGGCCTCCCCTCGAGCCGCGGCCGGCGCGGGCGCGATGCCGCCGAGGCTCGGACCGACCTGCCGCGCCAGGCCGGTCGAGGCGAGGTTCTTCAGCTTGGCTTCGACCTCGATGTCGCACCAGGCGAGGTGTCGGGCGACGAGGTCGTTGAGCGCCCGGTTCCACATCAGGTCGGAATGGGCGGCGAGGTCGCGGCCGGTGAGGCCGGCCGCGGTCAGGCCCCCGAAGTCCGGCAGCGCGTCGGGGTCGTGGCCCGGCAGCACGTCCTCGCGCGAGACGCTGACATGGCCGACCGGCCGCACCCCGCGCCAGGATGCGATCACCCGGGCGATCCGCGGATCGTCGGGCGCGATATACGCGCCGCGGCTGTGGATCCAGTGGTGGTGCAGGTCGAGCACCACCGGCACCCGGTCGGCGAGGCGCAGGACCGCGTCGAGGCCGAAGGCCGATTCGTCGTTCTCGACCGTGACGAGATCGCGGGCGGCCTGCGACACCCGCGCCAGGTTCTCCCGGAACGCCTCGATTCCGGGGTCGCGGGCGCCGACATGGATGTTGACGTGGGCGCCATGCGGATGCCAGCCGCCGCCATAGCCCATCATCGCCATCACCTCGGCGTGGTAGTCGAGTTCGGCGATGCCGTTCGCGAGCGCCGCCGGGTTGCGGCTCGCCAGGATGCAGAACGGGCCCGGATGCATGCTGAGCCGCACGCCACCCGCCCGCGCCGCCTCGCCGACGGCCGCCAGACCCGCCTCGATGGTGCGGCGGAACGCCGGATCGGCATAGAGGTCGCGCACCTCCGGGTGGGTGTAGCCCGGCAGGATCGAACTCGCGAGGCGCAGCAGCCGCTCCAGCGCGGGACGGGCCGCCACCCAGGCGACCTGGCGCCCCATCGCCGCGAGGTTGTGCGTCACCACGGCGGTCAGCTTCTCCCGTGCCGCCGTGGGGTCGAGGCGGCGCAGATGGGCGATCGTCACCGTGGTGACGTTCATCACCAGGGCGGCCTCCTTGGCCGCCTTCAGGGTCTTGTGACGGCCGGGCGGCTCGTCCGGGATGAACTTGCAGCAGAAGCCGAGGCGGGGGCGGGAATCAGGCGAGGCGGCGGAGATCATGGCCGACAACGCGGCGCCCGTCGTGGCGGGTCCCGTCCTGTTGCCGGGAAGGACAGAGAGATCGCCCAAGAAAAAGGCCGGCCCCGAGGGGCCGGCCGCTCGGGCGTCGCCGATGCCGCGTTCAGTGGGTCTGGCGGCCCGGCTCCCCCGCGCCCGGCGGGTAGGTCCCCGGCTGGCTCTTGCGCAGCTCGTCCGAGGCGGCCTGGGCGGCGGCGGCGGCGGCGTCCTGGGCCTGATCGAGGGCGGTCTCGACGAAGTGCCGGCCGCGCTCGGTCGCCTCGCGGGCGTAGCGCAGACCTTGGTCACGGACCTCGTCGGCATAGGGGCCGACCGTGCGGTCCTCCTGGCGGGTGCGCGGCAGCAGCGCGCCGAGCAGCATGCCGGCCGCCAGGCCAACGACGCCGACCAGGACCGGGTTCTCGCTGACGAAGCGCTCGACGGCGTTCTGGCTCTGCGCCAGCCGCTCGCTGCCGCGGTCGCGCAGGTCGGCGTAGCGCCGCGACCCGGTCTCGATCCGGTCGCTGGCCCAGTCGCGGGCGCGGTCGATCGCCTCGGAGCTGCGGCCGCCGACGGCGCCGTAAGCCTGGCTCGCCTGAGCATGGGCCCGGTCGACCGCCTCGCTGGCGCCCTGCTTCAGCCGGTCGGCCGCGGCATCGGCCTTGGCGCGCAGCTCCTCGGCGGTCTGGCTGATGCGCTCGCCGATGGCGGAGGCGGTCTCGCTCACCCGTTCGGACGCCTGGGCGGCGGCATCCTTCACCGTGTCCTTCACCGTGTCGCCGGCCGCGTGAGCCGCGCCTTGCGCAGCGTCGAGGTTCTGGCGGACGGTGTCGTGGTCCTGATGCAGGGTGCGCTCGGGCCCGGTGGCGGGGGTGTGGGCCGAGGGGGCGCCCGGATGGGCCGGGTTGATGGTGTGCTCTGCCATGACTTGGAGACTCCCTGGCAGGCTCGGCGCGGCGTGGGGGTGTGCCGTCGGAGCCTGCGGCCAATCGAAAGGGGTGTTTGAGGAGCGGGCGCCGGCCTCGCGCCGGCGCCGCCTTACATCCGCATGCCGTCGGCGACGCGGTCTGCCGCCGGGTGGGCGGTCGGCCGGTCGGGGTCGTAGACCCGGGCCGCGCCGGTCTTCAGCACCGGCACCGCCTCGGCCCCGTTCATCGTGGCATCGAGCTGCTGGCGACGCTGCGAGTCCCGGGCGACGCGGTGGATCAGCCAGCCGACCCCCGCGACGATCAGCATGACCGGCACGGGGTTGCGCCGCACCGCCTCCAGCGCCCCGTCATAGAGGCCGCTCGCCGGCGATTGCCGCACCGTGCCGAGCATCTCGTCGACGAGGCTGGCCGGCGAGAGCCGGCCCTGGATCTGGTCGATGGTCCGATCGAGCCGGGCCCGGGTCTCCTCGATGTCGTGTTCGAGGTCGTTGATCGACTGGGTCATCCCGACACCCTCTCGGACAGGACCCTCGCATCCTGGCGCACCTGGCGCGTCGTGCGGGTCGGCGTCAGCGTGGACAGGGACATGGCGCTGCGGCCCCAGAGCGCCAGCCCGATGGCGATCACCAGGAACACCGCCCCGACGATCAGGGCGGCGAGCGCCTCGGACTGCACCACCGTGGCGAGCCACTTCACCAGGGCATCGGTGAGCACCAGCAGGGCCACGACGGCGAAGACCGCCGCCCCCACCATCATGCCGAGCCCGAGGAATAGCGACCTCAGGTTGTTCGACATCTCGGTGCGGAAGAGGGCGATCTCCTTGCGGGCGAGATCGGTGGTCTCGCGCAGGGCGTCACCGAGGAGCCCCTGGATGCTCCCCGGGGAGCCATTGCCGCCGAGGGGGCGGCCGGCATTGGGGTCGGCCATCGCGGCGTCCTCCTTCAGGCCGAGTAGCGCGGGCCGGACGCGCCGGTGCGGTAGGGGTCGGGCCGGGCGGTCTCGGGCTCGCTATGGGCGCCCGGCACGTCCCGGTAGCGCGCACCGTAGGGATCGGCGGGCCGGCCCGCGGCGGCGGCGGCGCGGGCGCGCTCGGCCCCGACCTCCGGTCCCCGGGCAAAGGTGTCGCGCCCGGCGAGCCCGTGCGAGGGATGGGCCGAGGCGCGGATGAAGCGCGCAGCGAGGAAGCCGGTGAGGAAGGTCGCCACCGCGACCGCGGCCGGCCGGCGCCGGGCCACCGACTCGATCTCGCTGTAGAAATCCTCGAAGCTGCGCTCGCGGATCGAGCCGGACAGCTGCTCCAGGCCCTCGGCGGCGCTGTCGAAGAACGCCTTCACGTTCGGCTGCTGCTCGAGCTTGCCGCCCGAATCGCGCAGGGCCTGGGCGAGGTCGGAGACCGACTGGGCGGCGTCGCCCTTGCGCCGGTCGACATAGCCGTGGACCTGCTCGCGGGCCGATTCGACGAGGCTGAAGCCGCGTTCCATCGCGACGTCCCCAAGCTGGCGCACGTCGTGGCGCAGGTCGTTCCATTCCGCCGGGCGCTCGCCGGGAGTCCCCCGGTCGTCCGCCCGGTGCCGTCCGTTGTCGTAACCCGCGCTCATCAGGGCACTCCATCCTTCTCGGCGCGGCGGGCAGGCCAAACCCGCCGCCGCGCCGAACCTATGCGACGATATTGCGGGTAACAGCAGCCAAGGCGCCCGGTTCCGGCCTCATTCAAGCGGGAATCGCGGTGGGATTCCTGTGGAGCGCCGGGCACAGCCGGAGCGGGTGCGTCCGCCCCGGAATCCGTCGAAAGGGTTGACCAATTCGCACGGATCGCGCTTGCTGCTGGCGCGTTTTCTCCGTCAGGGGCGGATGGACTCGGCGACGTTCCCGCCCCACACGGTCCCGTGCAGCCGGAGTCGATACCCGCCGTGTCACGCCTCATCATCGTGTCGAATCGCGTCGCCGTCCCCGATGAGGGCTCCAAGGCGGTCGCGGCCGGCGGGCTCGCCGTCGCCCTCAAGGAGGCGTTCACCGCCTATAAGGGGCTCTGGTTCGGGTGGAGCGGTAAGATCACCGACAACCCGTCCTCCGAGCCGGTCATCGCCGACCGGGGCCGGGTGCAATATGCGGTGATGGATCTCTCGCCCCAGGACCACCGCGAGTATTACAGCGGCTTTGCCAACCGGGCGCTCTGGCCGATCATGCATTACCGCCTCGGCCTGGCGGCGTTCTCCCGAGCCGATTACGCTGGCTACCAGCGCGTCAACCGCATCTTCGCCCAGGCGCTGGCGGGGCTGATCGAGCCGGGCGACCTGATCTGGGTCCACGACTACCACCTGATCCCGCTCGCCTCCGAGCTGCGGGGCCTCGGCGTCTCGAACCCGATCGGCTATTTCCATCACATTCCATGGCCCTCGGGGGAGGTGTTCAACACCCTGCCGGCCTCGACGGAGCTGTTGCGCGCGGTCTCCGACTACGACCTGATCGGTCTGCAGACCGACAGCGACGTGCACAACCTCTCGCGCAACCTCGTCGACGAATTGCGGGCGATCCCGCTCGGCGGCGGCTCGTTGATGGTCGACGGGCGCCGCACCCGGATCCGCAGCTTCCCGATCGGCATCGACGTCGAGGGGTTCCGGCAGGCCGCCGAGCGCGCCGGCATGAACCGCACCGTGCGCGACACGGTGGCGGGCCTGCGCACCCGCAAGCTCCTTATCGGCGTCGATCGGCTCGACTACTCGAAGGGCGTGCCGGAGCGGATGGAGGCGGTGGAGCGCTTCTTCGCCTCCAATCCCGACCAGCGCGGCAACGTCGTCTTCCTCCAGATCGCCCCGAAATCCCGCACCGAGGTGCCGGAATACGAGCAGCTTAGCCGCGACGTGAACGAGGTGCTCGGCAACATCAACGGTTCCCTCGGCGAGCCGTCCTGGACGCCGATCCAGTACGTCACCAAGGCGTACCCCCGCGCGGTGCTGGCCGGGCTCTACCGCGCCGCCCGGGTCGGCGTGGTGACCCCGATGCGCGACGGCATGAACCTCGTCGCCAAGGAATACGTCGCCGCGCAGAGCGAGGACGATCCGGGCGTGCTGGTGCTGTCGAAATTCGCCGGTGCAGCCCGGCAGATGCCCGAGGCTCTGCTGGTCAACCCCTATGACCGGTTCGAGGTGGCCGAGGCCATCCGCGCGGCCCTCTACATGCCCAAGGCCGAGCGGGTGGAGCGCTGGAAGCCGATGTTCGAGCGCATGGCGCGCGAGGACGTGGATTGGTGGGCCCGCAGCTATCTCGGCGAGCTGGAAGGGTTTCGGACCGTCGAGCGCGAGCCGCCAGCGGCGGCGGAGGCGCAGTAGGGCGAGACGCCCCGGAACCCTCCCCCCTTGCGGGGAGGGGGGCGGACGGGGTGCGCGCAGCCGGACGACGTCCCGTCGGAGAGGACAGCGTGACGCTGATCCAGGAAGCGCCCGTCAGAACGGCTCAGTCATCACCGGATGCGTCGTCTTCTCTCCCGCGGCTCAGCCGGGCACCCTCCCGGGCAGAGGGGGGCGCGGGGGCGACCGTCGGGCGCATTTCGTCAGGCCGGAGCGTGGCTCAAGCGATGCGTGGCCCTGCCCGCAGCGCCCCCATCAGGAACGCGATCATCGCGTCGAGCGCCGGCACGAAATCCTCCGGGCATTGCACCACCAGCACCGGGTGGCAGAACCGGACGATCGCCGTGTGGACGCAGCGGGCCGCTACCGCCGGATCCTCCACCGCGAACTCGCCCCGCGCCACGCCGTCGGCAATGACGCGCTCCAGCACGGCCGTGATCCGATCGACATGGTGGCGGCAGACGTCCCAGCTTTCGGACATCGCCGCCTCCACCATCTCGTGCATGCGGGGATGGCCGGTGAAGCGCCCGACGGCGTCGCGGTGCAGGAAGACGATGATCTCCCGCAGGCGGACCTCGGCAGACAGTCCCGGCCGGTCGGCGAGAGCGGCGATCCGCACCTCGACCTCGCCGATGAGGCGCGCGACCACGGCCTCGTTGATCGCCTTCTTCGAGTCGAAAAACCGATACACGTTGGCCGGGCTCATCCGCAGAGTCTTGGCGATGTCGGCCACCGTGGTCTTCTGGTAGCCGATCTCACGGAAGAAGCGTTCCGCGGTCGCCAGGATGCGGCAACGGGTATCGGACGATGTCTCCTCGACCGGTGGGGGGGCTGACAGGGCAGGGATCATCCGCGCAACCTATCGTGCCGAGCATCGGCTGGTCAAAAGGCACCGGCGACCTTGATGCGGGGTGTGGCATCTGCGTCACCCCGCCCGGACCGTGTCAGGAGCCGAACTGCGAGCCGAGCCGCTCCAGGTACTCGGCGAGATCGATGCCACCGACCTTCTTGCCATAGTCGAACCGCATGCCAGGTCGGATCGCCACACTCTCGCGCGGTGTGGTCAAGGTGACGGGTCTGGTGCAGATCCAGGCGCCGTCGCGGCGATGCTCGAAGCAGTTTAGGATCTCATGCCCGCCCATCTGCGGCCTCCCGGTCAATGCTCCCGGATAACGTGGCAATCGGGGGGAAGTTCACGGAATGGTGCGTCCGAACGCCGGACTTTGCGAGAGCGCGACGAGGCCCGGCCGCTTGCGCCGCCCCGCCGCTCGGGAGACAATCGGGCCGAAGCCGACACCTCCGTCAGGGAGCATTCCGATGCCGCTCGTCCGCCGCGAGGCCCTGGTCCTGATCGCCGGCGCTGTCAGCCTGCCGGCCTACGCCGCACCGCAGCAGAGCACCGCCACAGCCTCGGCCTTCCGCTTCGCGAAGCCCGAAGGCGGCAGCCTCGCACTTGCCGAACTGGCCGGAAAGCCGATCCTGGTGGTCAACACCGCGACGGCCTGCGGCTACGCGCCGCAATTCTCGGGGCTGGAGCAGCTCTGGACCCGGTTCGGCGCCCGCGGGCTGACGGTGATCGCGGTGCCCTCGGCCGATTTCGGACGCCAGGAGCCCCTCGACGGGATGGCGATCGCCGAGGCGGCACGCAAGAACCACGGCGTCACCTTCCCGGTGGTGGGCAAGACCAGCGTGACCGGGCCGCAGGCGCACCCCTTCTACCGCTGGGCCGCCGCCGAGAAACCGGCCGAGACTCCGCGCTGGAACTTCCACAAGTACCTGGTCGGCCGTGACGGTCATCTCGCCGCCGCCTTCGCCACGCCGGTGGAGCCGACGGACACGCGGGTGATCGCCGCGATCGTGAAGGAACTGGACGCGGCGGGGTAGAACCCCCGCCGCCTGGACCGGGACGCGGCAGGGGAGGGACCCCTCCCGTCGCCGGGATCAGGCCACCGCCTTCTGCGCCCCCGTCCGGACGTGGAAGTCCGGCCCGTTGCCGGTCTTCGCCACATAGCCGGCCCGGATCACGAAGTCGCCGAAGCGCTCGCCCGTCGTGCGGTCCTTGGCATAGGCCGCGAAGAGCGGGTCGAGCGTCGGGCGGATGTCGGACGCCGTGACGTCCTCGGCATAGAGCTTGCTCAGCCGCGAGCCGTCGAAGGCGGCGCCGAGATAGAGATTGTAGCGCTCGGGGCCGCGGCCGACGAGGCCGATCTCGGCGATGAACGGCCGGGCGCAGCCATTCGGGCACCCGGTCATCCGGATGGTGATGTCATCCTCGGACAGGCCGTGGGAGGCCAGGCTCTCCTCCAGCTCGTCGATCAGGCTCGGCAGGTAGCGCTCGCTCTCGGCGAGAGCCAGGCCGCAGGTCGGCAGCGCCACGCAGGCGAGGCTGTTGCGGCGCAAAGCCCCCGCGCCGGTGGTCAGGCGGTATTCCTGCACCAGCGCGTCGATCTCCGCCTTCTGGTCCGCCGGAACGTTGGCGATGATGACGTTCTGGTTGCCGGTAAGGCGGAAATCGCCCTGGTGCGCCTCGGCGATGCGGCGCAGGCCCGACAGGAATTGCGGCCCGCCCTCGACGTCCTTGATGCGGCCTGACGGGACGTAGAGCGTCAGGTGCTGCTTGCCGTCGTCGCCCTCGACCCAGCCATAGCGGTCGCCGTTGCCCGTGAAGGTGAAGGGCTTGGGATCCTGGAAGGCGCGGCCGACCCGCTTCTCGACCTCGGCCCGGAACGCCTTCAGGCCGTAGCGCTCGATCGTGTATTTCAGACGGGCGTTCTTGCGGACGGTGCGGTTGCCCCAGTCGCGCTGGACGGTCATCACCGCCTCGGCGACCTTCAGAGCGTATTCGGGCTCCGCAAACAGCATCACGTCCGCGGTGCGCGGGAAGGTGTCGGTCTCGCCATGGGTCATGCCCATGCCGCCGCCGACGGTGACGTTCCAGCCCGTCACCTGGTTGTTCTCGTCGAGGATCGCGATGAAGCCGAGATCGTGCGCGTAGACGTCGACCTCGTTGGAGGGCGGCACCGCCACGATGGTCTTGAACTTCCGCGGCAGGTAGGTCTTGCCATAGACCGGCTCGACCTCCGCCTCGTCCTCGCCGCCGACCACGCGCTCGCCGTCGAGCCAGATCTCGCGCCACGCATTGGTCTTCGGCAGCAGGCTGTCGGAGATAGTCTTCGCCAGCGTGTAGGCGGCGTCGTGGGCGCCCTTCTGGGCCGGGTTCGTCGCCGCCATCACGTTGCGGTTGACGTCGCCGCAAGCCGCGATCGTGTCGAGCAAAGCCGAGTCGATCGCCGCCATCGTGCGCTTCAGGTTCGACTTGATGACGCCGTGATACTGGAAGGTCTGCCGCGTCGTCGCCCGCAGGGTGCCGTTGGCGTAGGTGCGGGCGATCTCGTCGAGGATCAGCCACTGCTTCGGCGTCACGACCCCGCCGGCGATGCGCAGGCGGATCATGAAGGAATACGCCTTGTCGAGCTTCTTCTTGGTCCGCTCGGCCCGCAGGTCGCGGTCGTCCTGGAGATACATCCCGTGGAACTTGACGAGCTGCCCGTCATCGTCCGAGATCGCACCCGTCGCGTTCTTCAGGAGCCCTTCCGCGAGCGTGCCCCTCAGGTAGCCGCTGGCGATCTTGATGTGCTCGTTGGCCGAGAGCTTGGCGGCCCGGGCCGCCTCCGCCTCGGTGATCGGACGCTCGGTCGGCGGCGTCTCGTAGACGCGCTCGGCGGCTTGGGTGTCGGCGATCTTGTGGTCGGCCATGGGTGGTGTCCGTTCGGGCGCCGGGTCCGGCGCATCATCGACCAGCGTCTCCGATGCCTGACAGCACCGAAGGAGACGCGGGATCCCCTCTCCCACATGGGAGAGGGGAGGCAGTGCTAGAGTGCTTCACGATTGCGCTGCAATCGCGAAGCTTCTCTGGCTCTTTGATTTTGCCGCATTTTCTACGACGAACCGGTATCCACTTCGTCGGAAAATGCTCTAGTACACGTCCTGCTGGTAGCGGTGGCTGCGCTCCAGGCCGGCCACGGCGGCCTCGGCGGCGGCCGCGTCCAGACTTTTCACGTCGGCGAAGGCTTTCACCAGCGCCGCCCGCACGTCCTTGGCCATCGCCTTGGCGTCGCCGCAGACGTAGAAATGGGCGCCGCCATCGAGCCACGAAACGAGTTCGCGGCGCTGCTCCCAGATCCGGTCCTGAACGTAGATCTTCTCGGGCTGGTCGCGGGAGAAGGCGACGTCGATGCGCGCCAGCGACCCGTCCTCCAGGGCTTCCTGCCATTCGAGCTGGTACAGGAAGTCGTGGATGAAGTGGCGGTCGCCGAAGAACAGCCAGTTGCGGCCCGGCGCCTCGGTGGCGCGGCGCTCCTGCACGAAGGCGCGGAACGGCGCCACGCCGGTGCCGGGGCCGACCATGATGATGTCGGTGGCCGGGTTCGCCGGCAGGCGGAAATGCTTGTTCGGCTTCACCCGAACCCGCAGCTTGGCGCCGGTGCGGATCCGGTCGGCCACATGGACCGAGGCGACGCCGGTGCGGTCACGGCCATGGCTGGTGTAGCGCACCGCCGCGATGGTGAGGTGGGCCTCGTCGCCGACCTCGGCCCGCGAGGAGGCGATCGAGTAGGCCCGCGGCGGCAGCGGCCGGGTGATGTCCGACAGGTGTTGCGCCGTCAGCTTGGCCGGATAGGTCTCGATCAGGTCGATGAGGTGCCGGCCCTCGATCCAGGCGCGGACCTCGTTCGACTCGATGAGGCGGCGGGCGTCCTCGTGGCCGGTGGCCTTGACGAAGCGCTCGATCGTCGCGGCCGACAGGGTGGTGATGTCGCGCTCGGCGAGCAGGGCCTGGCGCAGGACCGAATCGCCCTCGAGGCCGGCGGCCTTCAGGATCTGGTCGACGAGCGCCGGATCGTTCTCGGGATAGAGTTCGAGGGAATCGCCGGGCTCGTAAGCGGGCGCGGCATCCTCGAAGGCCAGTGCCAGATGGATCGTCTCCTTGTCGGAGCGCGACGAGTTGAGGTTGACGTGCTCGATCACCTCGACGGTGACCGGCTCGCGGCTGACCTCGGCCTCCTCGTCGGCGCCGGCCGTACGGGCGAAATCCACCGCCACGACGTTGCCGGC
>NZ_LABX01000009.1 GCF_001043915.1 Methylobacterium aquaticum
GGCCACGCGGCGGAGCCGCTTCGGAGCGGCCAGGCGGCGTAGTCGCCGTCGAGCCAGGGCAGGACGGATTCGGTGAGCTGGGTCGCCGCGGCGACGAGCCCGCCCGAGCCGTGGGCCACGGCACTCGACAGCGCCTCGGCCAGGGCGGCGAGGCTGGCATCCGAGGCGGCGAAGTAGCGGCTGTCGGTCCGCACGCCGAGCGTGATCGTGGCCCGCGCCGCGATCGGCGAGTGCGGGCCGTCGGTCAGTGCCAGCACCGTCGCGCCGCTCTCCCGCGCCTGATCCGCCAGCCGCACCGTGTCGGCGAAGTAGCGCGGCGTGGCGAGCACGATGACGAGGTCGTCGGCCGTCAGCCGCCGCAGCACCCGGGCCGCGAAGGCCGGGCCCTCGATGGTGGCGAGCAGGCTCACGTCCTGGCGGGTGAGGTCGAGGTTGCGGGCCAGCAGCCCCGCCGGCCAGGACGAGCTGCCGAACCCCACGATATAGACCCGCCGCGCCGCCTGGATCGCCGCCACCGCCTGCTCGCAAGCCCCGGCATCGAGGCCGGCCCGCGTCGCCTCCAGGTTGCGCGCGATCGCCGCGAAGGTGGCGTCGATCACGCTCGCCGGGTCGGCCGGCTGTTCCAGGTTGCCGCGCAGCTTCTCCACCGGCGCCAGGGCTCCTTCGAAGCCGAGGACCAGGGCGGCCCGGAACTGGGCGTAGCCGTCGAAGCCCAGCGCCCTGGCGAAGCGGTTGGCCGTCGCCACCGAGACGCCGACGAGATCCGCGAGTTCGGCGACCGGCAGGGTCGCGGCCTTCAGCGGGTGGTCGAGCACGTAGCGCGCCACCTCGCGGTGCGATTGGCTCAGGTTCGGGAAGCTGTGGGCGATCCGCTGGGCGACCGAGGCGCCGTCGGGCGGGGGGCTCACGGCCGCCCCCTGGCGCACCGCGCGGCATTCCTGCCGAGGTGATCGAAAAATATCATGAGTGCGATAGTGGCGAGATTTTCATGCCGATGGCAAGCCCGGGCGTGCCGGGATTGCGGGCAAGCCCTGCCCGATGACGGGGCAGGCGTCCGCAAGTCGGGTCTTCGGCAAGTCGGGTCTTCGGCAAGTCGGGTCTTCGGCAAGTCGGGTCTTCGGCAAGTCCGGTCTTTGGCAAGTCGGCTCTTCGGCGGGCGGTGCCCGCGAGCAGAGGCGCCGCACCGCCGGGATCGTGTTGCGCGAGAGCGGATTTGCCAAACGCCGCCGCTCCGCCATCTGCACATACAGTCAGGGAGCATCGCGGGAGCGCGGTGCCGAGAGGGAGATCCCCGCGCCGCATGCCCAGCCTCGCCTTCTACGGCTCCAGCCTGCTCTCCGCCTACTGGAACGGCGCCGCCACCTATTACCGCGGCCTGATCCGCGACCTCGCCGGCCGGGGCTGGCGGACGACCTTCTACGAGCCTGACGCCTTCGAGCGCCAGCAGCACCGCGACATCGACCCGCCGGACTGGGCCGAGGTGGTGGTCTACCCCGCCACCGAGACGGCGGCCCGTGGCGTGATCGCCGAGGCGGCGAAAGCCGACGTGGTGGTGAAGGCGTCGGGCGTCGGCGTGTTCGACGATCTGCTGCTCGACGACCTGGCGAGGACCGCCCGGCCCGATGCGGTGCGGCTGTTCTGGGACGTCGACGCCCCGGCGACGCTCGCCGAGATCGGCGCCTCCCCGGACCATCCGATGCGCCGGATCCTGCCCGATCTCGACCTCGTCCTGACCTATGGCGGCGGGCCGCCGGTGGTGGCGGCCTATCGGGCCTTCGGCGCGCGGGATTGCGTGCCGATCTACAACGCCCTCGATCCCGACACCCATCACCCGGTGCCGGCGGAGGCGCGGTTCGACGCCGACCTCGCCTTCCTGGGCAACCGCCTGCCGGACCGCGAGGCGCGGGTGGAGGAGTTCTTCCTGAACCCCGCCGCCTCCCTTCCGGAGCGGCGCTTCCTCATCGGCGGCAATGGCTGGGAGTGGCGGGCCTTGCCGCAGAACGTGCGCCGCATCGGCCATGTGCCGACGGCGGACCACAATGCCTTCAACACCTCGCCCCGCGCCGTGCTCAACATCGCCCGCGACTCGATGGCCGCCACCGGCTGGTCGCCGGCGACCCGGGTGTTCGAGGCCGCCGGCGCCGGTGCCTGCCTCATCACCGATGCCTGGACCGGCCTGGAGATGTTTTTGGCCGAGGGCGAGGAGGTGCTGGTCGCCCGCGACGGGCGCGACGTCGCCGCCCATGTCGAGGCGCTGACGGCAGAGCGGGCCCGGGCGATCGGGGCGGCGGCGCGTCGGCGCATCCTGAGCCAGCATACCTATGCCCGGCGCGGCGCCGAGGTCGATGCGGTGCTGCGCCGGGCGCTCTCCGCCCGCCGGGAGGCGACCGCGTGAGCCGGCCCCTCGACCTCGTGGTGCTGGGCCTGAGCCTGTCCTCGTCCTGGGGCAACGGCCATGCCACCACCTACCGGGCGCTGCTGCGCGCCTTCGTGGCCCGCGGCCACCGGGTCACCTTCCTGGAGCGCGACGTGCCCTGGTACGCCGCCCACCGCGACCTCGCGGATCCCGGCTATTGCGACCTCGTGCTCTACCGGGATCTGGCGGATCTCGCCGACCTGGCGCCGCGGTTGGACGCGGCCGACGCCGTGATGGTCGGGTCCTACGTGCCGGACGGCGTCGCGGTCGGGCAGATGGCGATTGCGTCCGCCCGCCGGACCGGCGCCGTCGCGGCCTTCTACGACATCGACACGCCGGTGACGCTGGCCAAGCTCGCCCGCGGCGACCACGACTACCTGACGCCCGACCTGATCCGGTCTTACGACCTCTATCTCTCCTTCACCGGCGGCCCGACGCTCGCGCGGCTGGAGCGGGAGCACGGCGCGCCGATGGCCCGGGCACTCTATTGCTCGGTCGATCCGGAGCATTACGCCCCGCGCGGCGGTCCCTTGCGCTACGATCTGAGCTATCTCGGCACCTACAGCCCGGACCGGCAGCCGACCCTGGAGCGGCTCCTGATCGAGCCTGCCCGCCGGGCGCCGCAACTCCGCTTCGCCGTCGCCGGGCCGCAATATCCCGATGGCATCGACTGGCCGGCGAACGTCGCGCGGCTCGACCATGTCGGCCCGGCCGACCACCCGGCCTTCTACGCGGCCAGCCGCTACACCCTGAACGTCACCCGGGCCGACATGATCGCCGCCGGCTACAGCCCGAGCGTGCGCCTGTTCGAGGCCGCCGCCTGCGGCACGCCGCTGATCTCGGATGCCTGGGACGGGCTCGACACCGTGCTCGCGCCCGGCCGTGAGATCCGGGTGGCGGAGAGCGCCGAGGCGGTGCTGGCGATCCTGGGCGACCGGGACGAGGCCGCACGGCAGGCCCTGGCGCAGGCGGCCCGCGCCCGGGTCCTCGCCCGCCACAGCGCCGCCTGCCGGGCGGCGGAACTGGAAGCCGCCCTGTCCGAAGCGGGGGCTGGCCGTGTCCGTGCCGTACCCTAAAATACTCATACCCCGTATCGAAACACGGCGTGGGAACGAGGCGTTGTGTGCGGGTGCGGAGCCGGGACCCCAGAGATCCCGGATCCGCGTCGCGCCGGAGGGCGCTCCGGGCGGTTCTGGCCCGGCCAGCCGTTGGCCCGGGCAGCCTGGAGAGGATCGACCGCATGAGACACCGAGAGAGCACGCTCGTCCTGGTCGCCGGCGCGGCGGGGTTCCTGGGGTCTCACCTGTGTGATCGCCTGCTCGCCGAGGGGTACGAGGTGATCGGCCTCGACCATTTCGGCACCGGCCGTCGGCGCAACCTGCGCCATCTGGAGCGCGAGCCGCGCTTCGACCTCGTGACCCACGACGTGGTCCAGCCCCTGCCGGCCCGGCTGCGGCGCCAGCGTGTCTCCCGGATCTACAACCTCGCCTGCCCGGCCTCGCCGCCACATTACCAGGCCGATCCGGAGCACACCCTGCTCACCAGCGTGCTCGGCACCCGCCACCTGCTGCTGGCCGCCGAGGAGAGCGGGGCGCGCCTGCTCCAGGCTTCGACCTCCGAGATCTACGGCGACCCGGAGATGCACCCGCAACAGGAGAGCTATTGGGGCCACGTGAACCCGACCGGCCCGCGCGCCTGCTACGACGAGGGCAAGCGGGCGGCGGAGACGCTCTGCGCCGACTATGCCCGGGCCGGCCGTGCGGCGGTGCGGGTGGCGCGCATCTTCAACACCTACGGCCCGCGCATGCGCGCCGATGACGGGCGGGTGGTCTCGAACGTGATCTGCCAGGCATTGGCCGGCGACGACATCACGGTCTATGGCGATGGCAGCCAGACCCGCTCGTTCTGCTACGTCGACGACCTGATCGACGGCCTGTACCGCCTGATGGAGCACGGGGAGGCGCGGGACATCGGCGCGGTCAATCTCGGCAACCCGGTCGAGCTGACGGTGTCGGACCTTGTGCGGCGGGTGCTCGGCCTGACCGGCTCGCCCTCCGCGGTGGTGACCCGCCCGCTCCCCATCGACGATCCGCGCCGGCGCCGGCCCGACATCACCCGCGCCGGCGAGCTGCTGGGCTGGGCCCCGCGGGTCCCGCTGGAGCAGGGCCTGCGCGCCACGGTGATGTGGTTTTCCGACGAGGCCGAGGACGGCCCCCGGGCCGGACGGCGGCCGGGGCGCGACGCAACGGCTGCGGTGGTGGCCTGAGGCGCCGGCTCCGCGTTGCAGGGCCGCCCTGCCCTGGCTAGAGCGCTTCACGATTGCGTTGCAATCGCGAAGCTTCTCTAGCTGTTTGATTTTGCCGCATTTTCTACGACGAACCGGTATCCACTTCGTCGGAAAATGCTCTAAAGCCGGCTTCCGGACCTCGCGCGGGAGCCTCGACGCCATGCAGACCTTCGATTCGGACGGCGTGCCGATCGCCTATCTCGACGTGGCTCCGGCCGACGGCGCGGGCGAGCCGATCCTGCTGATCCACGGCTTCGCGTCGAACCACCTGGTGAACTGGGTCAACACCTCCTGGGTGCGCAGCCTGACCGGCGCCGGGCGGCGGGTGATCGCCCTCGATAATCGCGGTCACGGCCGCAGCGGCAAGCTCTACGAGCCGGACGCCTACGGCTCCGACCTGATGGCCGAGGATGCCCGCCGGCTCCTCGACCACCTGGACATCCCCCGCGCCGACGTGATGGGCTACTCGATGGGTGCGCGGATCACCGCCTTCCTGGCGCTCGGTCACCCGGGCCGTGTCCGCTCGGCCGTGCTCGGGGGATTGGGCATCCACCTCGTCGAGGGGCGGGGGCTCCCCGCCGGCATCTCGGACGCGATGGAGGCGCCGTCCCGCGACGCCGTCGCCGATCCGGTGGCGCGCTCGTTCCGGGTCTTCGCCGAGCAGACCGGCAGCGACCTCCGGGCGCTCGCCGCCTGCATGCGCGGCTCGCGCCAGACCCTGTCGCGGGCGGAAGTCGCGCAGATCGAGGTGCCGGTCCTGGTGGCGGTGGGCACCACCGACACGGTCGCAGGCTCGGGCCCCGCGCTCGCCGCCCTGATCCCGCAGGCGAAGGCCCTCGACATTCCCAACCGCGACCACAACCTCGCGGTCGGCGACAAGGTCCACAAGGCCGGTGTGCTGGAGTTCCTGGCCGGACGGCCCTGAGGCCGAAATCTTGACACACGGCCCCGAGGGCCATGCCTTTTCAGGTGTTATCTTGGCCACTGGCATGGTCTTTTTGAGCAGCCTGGCGGTGGCCACATGGGCACACGCTTCGGCCGCCGCGACGTAGGCGATACGCCTGCGCGATCTGCGCCGCCCTGACGCTCGAAGGCAGGTTGCTCCACAGCCAGATCGTCCGATCCCCCCGTCGTCGGCGTCGTCAGGCTGAGCGTGATGCGCCGCCAAGCGACCTGGCTCCCCTCCAGGGTGATGCTCTGCTCGCGCAATGAGCCGGTGTCGCAGGATCCGCAGTCTCGCCACTCCCCCTGTGCCCCCAGGCGGGGATGGTTGAGGTGCTGACGCCCCACGACGTGGCGGTCCGCTGCGACCAGACCCTTCAGCCAGGTCCGGACACAGAAGTGCCGATCGGCGACCCAGACCTGGCTGGGCGCGGCAGAGTCAGGTGCGCCCGGGCCAACGTCCGCTCATCGGCATCAGCATCGTCGGCCGCTGCCTGATCGACGGTCAGGCCGGTATCGGGATCGTAGACCACCAGCGTCTGCGCCGGCAGGGCTGCGCCGCGATGGGCGCGCAGCTGGTCGGGTTCGGTGCGATTGACCTTGTCGGAGAGCCTCGCCGTCGGGCGACGCATCGGAGACGACAGCGTCCACTCCGTCGGCCCGCAGCAGCAGGCGCAAGGCAGGCGCGGCGTGGCCGCGGCTGGAGCGGCGCGGAGCATTCACCAGGCTCACGGCGTCGCGCAGAGCCGTTAGGGTGCCGAGCCGCCGTGCTCCAGCCATGACAACCGGGAACTGCTCCGCGCTCGCCAAGGTTGCCGACCGCCCCGGGAGCGGCGAGCCAGAACAGCGCCTCGGCACCCGCCTCGCCGAGCAGGGCGGCCGCGCAGCGATGCGCCAGCAGGCTTGAGGTTGGAACCGGGTCCTCGTCGAGGCCCGAGATCACGGTCGCGACCTCGGGCGCCGGTAGGCTGCGTGGAACGTGATGGTCGACGAGGATCGTGGGCACGCCGGGCAGGATCGGCTCCGCCTGCACGCCGATCTCGGCGTCGACGAGGCCCGCGACTGGCGGACCGGTGGCGAGCTCGGCCCTGATCGTGTCGGACCAAGCGCTCTCGCCGCGCCCGATCACTCGCACCCGCGCCCGGCCGTGGGCGGTCTGTGCCAGGGCACGGGCGAAGAGGGCGCCGGCCGACAGGCCGTCAGCATCGTCGTGGCAGAGCACCACCGGGATGCCGGAGCCGAACTGCGCGAGGGCCTCGGTGAACCCGGCTGTGGCGGTCACGTCCGTGCTTCGGCGCGGAGGCTGGCGACGAACCGGCGCGCGATCTCGCGCACGGCTTCGTCGTCCTGCGTCGCGCCGCCGCCCGGGTCGCCGAGATGGTTCACGCTGGCGTCGAGAGCGTCGAGCAACTCGGGGTGCCGTTCGGCGAGAAAGCGCAGCGTGGTGAACAGCAGGTGCTCGGCGACGATCTCGCGCCGCCGGGCCTGGGTTGTCGCGTCGGAGGAGGACTGTGTGTCGGTCATGTCAGGCAACACGCGGCCGCGCCCACGGTTCAGGACCGGCTCGGCGAGTGCCGTGGAGCGCCACATGACCTCAAGCGCCCAATTCGCCCGGTCGCAAGGCGGACCCGATCGGCGATGATGGAGCGCTGCGAGTCGATGTCATTCATGAATTCCCGCCGCTTCTGCCAGTTGACGAACGAGCGAGCGACTCAAAAGCGGTGAGGTGTTTCGGTTCATTCAGCAATAATGGCACCCCCGGTCTCGGCCGTTAGTTCCAGTCACAGGCACTGCTACAGTTGCGTCTTTCTCATCCGCGAGTCGGGCGAGACTCGCGGCGCCTGGTGACTCCAGTTGGTAGCGCTCACCTTCATTTCGGGCGCGATGTTACGTCCTCATCAAACCGCTGTCAGGTCGATTAAGCAAAAAAATTTATTGATTGCCAATTTTATCGCACTCGGTGAGCGTGAATGTTTGAAATATCCATGGATACACATAAATATCGCATTCCTCCGGCCGAATTACAAAACTTTACAAACGTCGACGAGAGGCGAAATGTTGGGCGCCCATCATCCGACCTGACTGATGCGGAGCGCATCGCAGGAGATGCCACAATGGCTGCGGACCCGATGATTGACTCGACGCCGATGACTTCGCGGCCTGCGGCGACCCCGCGGCCGCGCTTTCTACGGCTGACCGTTGTGAGCCTCGCATTGATGGTCGGGGCCGGCACGGCCGGGTTCGCGCTCGCGACGGGCGCGCCTTTCCAGGGCTGGGGCTCCGGCACCTGGGACCCGGGGCAGAGACTCGCCAAACTCCAGTTCATGACGAAGCGCGCTCTCGATGCGGTGGGTGCAACGTCAGAGCAGGAGAACCGGGTCCATGACGTGATTGCCTCGGCGGCAGCCGCACTGGCAAAAGAGGGCGCCCCGATCGCTGATACGCGCCAGCGGCTCGTCGAGCTCCTCAAGGCCCCGACCGTGGACCGTTCCGCAGTCGAGGCGTTGCGGGCCGAGATGGTGCGCAGCATCGACGCGCGCTCCAGGATCGTCGCCGGCGCACTGGTCGATGCCGCCGGCCAGCTCAGCGCGGAGCAGCGCACGAAGCTCATCGAGCGCGTCACAGCGGCGATCGAGCAGCGGCGCGCTGCTGGCCCCTGGGGACGCGCTTGGCAGATGGACGGCCAGAGGCGCGACCGGCTGCCGAGCGAGGGCGGCTCCGGGCCCGACCGGGATTGAGGAATGGAGACCGAGGTGGCCGAGCGACTTCTCGTCGTCGATGACGACCAACGCCTCGCCGCGATGGTGTCCGAGTATCTATCGGGTGAAGGCTACATGGTCGCCACCCGGTTCACGGCGCGGGAGGGCCACGATGCCCTCCGGCGCGAGCGCTTCGACGCCGTGATCCTCGACGTGATGCTGCCGGATTGCGACGGGTTCGAGCTCTGCCGCCAGGTGCGCACGCATTCCAGCGTCCCGATCCTGATGCTGACGGCGAAAGGCGAGGAGACCGACCGGATCATCGGCCTCGAGATCGGCGCTGACGATTACCTGCCCAAGCCGTTCAACCCGCGCGAGCTGTTGGCGCGTATCCGCGCGCTGCTGCGCCGGCGACGGGCGCCGGACGAGGTCGCGCCCCTCGACTTCGGGCGCCTGCACATCGATCCGAGTTCGCGCGTCGTTCGCCTCGACGGGTGCGAGCGGCGGCTCACCAGCCGCCAGTTCGACCTTCTGCTCGCCTTTGCCAACAATGCGGGACGCGTGCTGAGCCGCGAGCGGCTGATGGATCTGGTCGGGGGCGACGAGATGGAGGCGTTCGATCGCTCGATCGATGTGCACGTCTCGCGGCTGCGCGCGGTGATCGAGGACGACCCGCGCACGCCGCGGCGTCTCATCACCATTCGTGGTGCGGGCTACGTCTTCGCCCGCCGCCAGGACGATGAGCCATGAAGGCCCTGCGCCGCCGCCTGTTCTGGAAAATCTACCTGACGCTGCTGGCGGGCTTGCTCGGTTCCGCCTTTGCCATGGCGGCATTGTGGTGGGCCGTCGGCGAGACGCCGAAGCGGCGTCTCGAGATGCTGGAGGCACAGATCGCGAGCGAGGCCACGGCACTCGCCGGCCACGCGGCGGAGGCGGAGCCGGCGGTCGGGCGCCTCAGCGCGGTCGTCGGTGCCGACGTCGCCCTCTACGAGCGCGGCGGTGGCCTGCTGGCTGCCCATGGGACCCATGCGAGGCTCGTGGGCGACGAGGCCGGTGGTCCACGTGCCCTCTGGGTCCTGCGCACCGCGCTGCCGGACGGGCGAACACTTCTGGTCAGCGCCCATCCCACCCCTGGCACCCGGGTCGCGCGCATCGCGATCTTTGCCCTCCTCGTCGCCGCCTTCGTCGGGCTCGCCGCCTTGCCGGTGACGGCGCGCCTGACACGGCGGCTCGAGCGACTGCGCTCCGGTCTGGCACGCTGGGGCGAGGGCGATCTGCGCACTCGCGTCGACGCGAGCGGCGGAGACGAGGTCGCTGCACTCGCGCACACGTTCAATATCGCCGCAGCGCGAATCGACGCGCTGCTTGATGCTCAGCGACGGCTCCTGACCAATGCCAGCCACGAGCTGCGTTCGCCGCTGGCCCGTCTGCGACTGGCAGTCGACCTCTGGTCGGCCCGTTCAGCCGGATCGGCCCGCGACGAGATCGTGCGCAACCTCGCCGAACTCGACGCCCTGGTGGAGGAAATCCTGCTCTCGAGCCGACTCGAGCACGACGGAGCCCGTTGCGCGCGTCGAGAGAACGTCGACCTGCTCGCCCTGGCCGCGGAGGAGGCAGCCCGCGTGGGCGCGGAGGTCGAGGGCGACTCCGTCAGCGTGCTTGGCGAAACCGCCCTGCTGCGCCGTCTGCTGCGCAATCTCCTCGAGAACGGAGTGGCCCACGGCGCTCCGCCGATCCAAGTCCGGGCGGAGCCGGCCGGCCGGCTGGCGCGCATCGTCGTCTCCGATCGTGGCCCCGGCATTCCACCGCAAGAGCGTCAATGCGTGTTCGAACCCTTCTATCGCCCGCGCGGCCGTGACGAGCGGGCGGGTGGTTGGGGCCTCGGTCTCGCTCTCGTCCGGCAGATCGCGGAGCGGCATGGCGGTTCCGCCGGATGCGTGGAAGCGGACCGGGGCGGCAGCTGTTTCGTCGTCGAGATCCCGCGCGACCCGTCATGCACCCGCGCGAGGCGCCTCTCGGCGGAAGGCGAGCCGCCATAGGCGATCTAGCGACGCGTCCGAGCCGGCAACAGCGGCTCAGCGCGAGACATCATACCGTCCTTGGGTTTCAGATCAGGAGACAGTCGTGCGTTACTTGGCTTCGTGCAGCATATTTCTCGCCGTCCTGGCAGGTTCTTCAGTCCAGGCTGCGCCGCAATCTCCGGCGGCCGCAGAAAGCATGCGGCAAGCCTGCGGGACAGACTACAAGCGTCTATGCGCCGATGTGAAGCCGGGCGGCGGACGCATCCTCGCCTGCTTGAGATCGCATGCGGCAGAACTCTCGATCGAGTGCCGGCAGATCCTGCCGACTCAGCGGCGCAGCACGTCGTCGGACGGGCAAGCGGCCGCACCGCGCTGACACCAAGGATAGCTTCGCCAAAAGGATCGCATCGCCAAGCGGGGAGCCGGGATCATCACGCGCAGGGTCGGATTTTGTAGAACTTCGTGTTCTACGATGCGCGCAAGCGCGGTTCCTGAGCAGCATCGATCAGTCTCGCCGACGGGTGCGGGTTAGATCGCGAGAAAGACCTCCGCGCCCGGATCGCTCTCCGTGGCCCGATGCGGCCCATCTGCGCTGCGGATAGGCTTCCAATAGCTCAAGCAGAAATTGCGAAGTGCTAAGTCATTCATGGATCAGAAGATCGGTCTAGCGCCGGCTATAATCGTCGTTCACTGTCGGATGGCGACGCTCTATCCAGATAAAATGTGGTGCTGGCCGCGAATTCTCTGTGGTCGGCTCAGGCCGCGTCGGTAGGCCGGATTGCGGCAGGAGAACCGCCGCACCTCGATGCGCAGCCTGATCCGCGATGTCGACAACGGCAGGTCGGCCGGATGGCGGTGGTAGCGGCTATGGACGGACCGGCTCGCATGCCCGCACGCGGGGCAGCAGCCTGTGGCTGCGTCCAGTCGCACCGGGATGACGAGGTGATCGTCGTGTCGTTCGACGAGATGCGCAACGCGGCACTCGGGGATGGCGAAGGGAATGTTCATGCCTCCCACGATGGGGAGGGCGGATCAGACCATCATCGGCCCGAGGCGATCCACCGCCATCCACGCAAAGTGAGCAAGAACCGCAGAAATGGGGCAATCCCACTATCCGGGTTGTCCTGTCGCCTTCGGTAGGTTCAGCGTCAGCGGGCCGTTGCCTGCGCCTCGAGACGCTGGAGCCAGAGGTCGGTGAAACCACTCGGCAGACCAAGTGGCATGCGAACAACTGACCCCTTGCAGACCTTCGAGCCTGCTGACTGAGACATCCGCTCGGCAAGAAGAAGCGGACATGTGTGCGGCGGTCATGCTATCGGCATGTCGTGGCCCGTCACGCGACGACCGTTCCAAGCGGATGGCGCGCTTTCACAATCACGCCTCGCTCGGCGGCGCAGGTTCGTCCCTCGGCGGATGGCCGAACATCGCCTTGAAAGCACGGCTGAACGCGGCTTCGGACTTATAGCCGACGCGGAGTGCGACCTCGCCGACACGGGCCTCGCGGGCGACCAGCATGTCCCGGGCGAGCGTGAGCCGCCACTCGTTCTGGTAGCGCAGAGGCGAGCGTCCGACGAGGGCGGTGAACCGCTCGCAGAAGCTCGACCGGGACATGCCGCTGACGTCGGCCAGGGCCTCGACGCCCCAGCGCGGCAGCGGTCGCTCGTGGATGACCTTCAGCGCTCGGGCGATGCGGGCGTCGGACAAACCTCCCAGCCATCCGGTGGTGTGCCCACGCTGCACCCAGGTCCGAAGGGTGCGAATGACGATGACATCGATGATCCGTGAGATCATCAGCGCCGCGCCGGGCTCGTCGTCGGTCACCTCGACCATCAGGAAGGGGACGATGCCGTCGAGCCACCCGGCTCCCTCGGCGCGCCGGATGTGGATGCGCGCGGGCAGGGCCGAGATCATGCCGCGAAGAGAGTGAGGATCGAACCAGAACCGGCAAACGATCACCGATGCGTGCGAAGCGGATACCACCAGCCTGGATCCTCCGAGACCGCGGGGCAGAAGCACGAGATCGCCAGTGTCGATCACGATGCGCGTCCCGGCCTCGTCCTCGACATCGAGCGAGCCGTCGGCGACCACCAGGACATAGGCGGCCCCGGCTTCCAGATCCAAGCCAGTCGACCAAACAACGTGGTGTGATCGGACATGGTCCCCGGTGAGCCGGATCTGTGCCAGCACGTGCGAGAGCAGGTCGCCGGAGACCAGGCCCGGTCCGCCGTCCGGAAGAACGGTCAAGTTTTTCAGTGATCCGGTCATGGGTGCCATCGACGTCCGATTGTAAACGGTTCTCCCGAAGCGACGCGGATCTCTCTGAAATGACGCCGCTGTCACGAAGCACGGCCTCCGACTCGCTGAGTCCGCCGCGCGACTGCCCGTCTCCTCGATCCCCCACGGAGCTCGGGCTTGCCCGAGTTCCGCATCCTCCGCCGCGCCGCGCATCCGAAGGGAACGCCGATGACGACCATCCAACACCCTGTCCGTGACACGTCGCGCTGGCTGAGCTCCTATTACTTCCTCCGTGCCGGGGTGTCAGTCGGCTGGGTCGCGGCCGCCTTCACCATCGGGAAAGGGATGTCGCCGGCCGCGGGGGCGCTCCTGGTCGCCTATCCCGCCTGGGACGCCGTCGCCAACCTTATCGATGCCCGGCGTAGCGGCGGCTTGGCCGCCAATCCCAGCCAGTCCCTCAACGCGGCCGCCAGCACCGTCGTCGCCATCGCGGTGGCGGTCGCGCTCGAACGGGGCCTGCACGCGGTGCTGGCGGTGTTCGGGGTCTGGGCGATCCTCTCCGGCTTGCTGCAGCTTGCAACCGGCGTCCGGCGCTGGCAGGCGGGTGCCCAATGGGCGATGGCGCTCAGCGGTGCCCAGTCGGCTCTCGCGGGCACCCACTTCATCGTCAAGGCGAATGGTGCTGCGACGCCCGGGATCGCGGACATCGCTCCCTACGCCGCGTTCGGCGCCTTCTACTTCCTGGTCTCGGCCGTGTGGCTGACCGTTGCACGGCTGCGGAAGAGGGCGGCGGAACGGACCGCATGATCCTGTGCGGCGCCGGCGGAACGCGCGAAACCGCGTCGTCTCGTGTCGGCCTCATGCGGTCGCGTTCACGAGATGGTCCGATACGGCCGAGATGAACGCACGAAGGCGCTTAAGACGCCGCAGGTCCCGGTGATATCCCATCCAGATGTCTCGCGTCGGCGGCGGGGTCGGCATTTCGAGGTTGCGAATCCCCGGGATCTGATCGCCGACCACGCGAGGCAGGACAGCGATGCCGACGCCTTGCCGGCACATGCGCCCCTGGACATTGCGATTGTTCGAACGCAGGATCGGCCTCGCGTTGGGGAAACTCTCGATGAGCCACGCGATGTCAGGGAACTGGCCCGTGGATGTGTCGTGAGTGATCAGCCGGAAGCCGGCCCCATCGCCATATTGGGGATTAGGTGCATCCTCGGCGATGTAGACGCCGTATTCGAGCCTGAACAGCCGCCGCTGAACGACATCGGCCGTATCGAACGGAACGATACGAAAAGCGACGTCGGCCTCCCGTTGGGCAAGATTGAACAGGCGTGTGCCAGTCAGTATCTCGACGTCGACATTGGGATAGGTCTTCGAGAAATCCGCCAGGACGGGCGGGAGAACATAGGCCCCGAACCAGTCCGCTGACGAAATACGCAGGCTGCCTTTGAGATTCTGCTCCTGCCCCGCAAGCCGGCGCTGCATGGCCAGCGCGCCTTCTTCCATCTGCTCGGCCAATGCGATGATCCCGTGGCCCTCGTCGGTCAGAACGAGACCGTCCGCCGTGCGCTGGAAGAGGGTGTGGCCGATCGCCTGTTCGAGGGCGCGAAGGCGCCTACCGACGGTCGGATGGCTCGTCTGAAGCGAACGCGCGGCGGCGCCGAGCGTGCCGCATCGCGCGATCGCGAGGAAGATTCTGACGTCGCTCCATTCCATCGAGAGCACCCGCACAAAACTGAGCGTCGAGAGTACAGCGATGTCAGTTACAGTACAAATCTAAGCACCTAGATTACCGCCATCGCCGGAAGAAGCGCCCATCCGTGGATCCTCCGCCCATGAGGATGGTCGCTCGGGCTCCATCAACCAGCAGGAGATTGACCATGCAGATCGGATTTGTCGGCCTCGGCAGTATGGGCTCGGCCATGGCCCTCACCCTGGTGAAGGCCGGCCATGACGTGCGGGCCTGGAACCGGAGCAAGGTCGCTCAGGACGGAGTTCCCGGAGTCACGCTGGTCGAACGCGCTGCAGATGCATTCGAGGCCGACGCTGTCTTCACGATGCTGTCTGATGACCTGGCTATTCGGGAGGTGATCCTTGATGCCGGTTTGCTGGCGAGTGCGCAACCGAGGCTCATCCACATCGTCACATCGACGATCTCGGTCGCGTTCGCGCGGGAACTGGAACTCCTGCACGAAGAGGCGGGCCTCGGCTACGTGTCCGCACCGGTACTCGGTCGACCGAACGTCGCGGCGAGCGGCCAGCTCAACATCCTGGCGGCCGGGAAGGCCGATGCCGTTGCGGCGATCGAGCCGCTGCTCGTCCCCCTCAGCAGAAAGGTCTGGAAACTAGGGGAGGATCCCGCTCGGGCGAACGCGGCAAAGCTCGCCTGCAACATGATGATCGCCATGGCGATCGAGGCGATGGCCGAGGGTGTCGTGCTGACTGAGAGTGTCGGCCTCGACCGTGCAGATTTCTTCGAACTCATTCTGGGCACCCTGTTCTCGGGCCGCGCCTATGAGAGCTACAGCGCGCAGATCACCGGGCGATCCTTCGAGCCGGGGTTCAAAGCCAGGCTCGCCCTCAAAGACATGCGCCTGGCGACCGAGGCCAGCAACGGAATCGGACGCACGCTCCCGCTGCTCGAGGCAGTCCGCGAGGGGCTCAGCAGAGCTATCTCGGCAGGCGTTGGGGAGAAAGACTGGTCGATTATGGCCGACATGACGATTCGCGGCGGCAACGGCGCGGCAGCGTCGGAAAACAACTTGGAGACGAAGTCGTGAAAACTTGGCTCATCACTGGATGCTCGAGCGGCTTCGGCCAGCGCCTTGCCCTGGCCGCGGCACGGCGCGGCGACCGGGTTATCGCGACCGCTCGCGATGTCACATCGATCGAAGAGATGGCGATCCCCTTCACCGGCCGCATGATCGCGCTGCCGCTCGACGTGACGGATGCGGCAGCCGCGAGATCAGCGGTCGACAAGGCCGTCGAGACGTTCGGCGGGTTCGACGTGCTTGTCAACAATGCCGGCTACGGACTGTACGGCGCGATCGAGGAAGGCACGCCCGAGGAATATCGGCCGATGTTCGAGGTGAACGTCTTCGGTCTGATCGAAACCACCAGAGCCGCGCTGCCTGTCCTGCGGCGCAAGGGCGGCACGATCGTCAACATGTCCTCCGGTGCCGGCATCGCGGGCGGTGGCGGAGGAGGCTACTACAACGCTGCCAAGTTCGCCGTAGAAGGCGTTTCCGAGGCGCTCGCGGGCGAGTTGAAGCCCTTCGGCATCCGCGTGCTGATCGTCGAGCCCGGGCCGTTTCGCACCGATTTCCTCGGCCGCTCGATCACCATGGCGGCCAAGGAGTTGCCGGACTATGCGGCGAGCTCGCGCAGGCACTATCGCGAGACCAACGATGGCAACCAGGCCGGCGACCCCGACAAGGCCGTTGCGGTGATCCTGCGGGCGGTCGACGCCGACGACGCTCCGCTTCATCTGCCACTCGGCCCGGTCGCGCACGCGATCGCCGAGCGGAAGCTGGCGGCGTTTCGCAGCGATATCGATGCCTGGCGCGGTATCTCGATCGCCACCGATTTCGATCGGTCTTGAGCTCCGGCCTCCGTCGCTGTTCTCACGCCAACATCTGACAGGAGTGCGATCATGATCGCAGCTTTGGAGGGATTCACCCAGCAGTTGGTGCCGGTGAACGGCATCAAGCTCAACGCCGTCACCGGAGGGGCTGGTTCGCCGATTCTCCTGATTCACGGCTGGCCCGAAACCTGGTGGGAATGGCACCATGTGATGCCGCTGCTGGCCGCGCATTTCAGCGTGGTGGCCATCGATCTGCGCGGCGCGGGCTTCTCCGACTGCCCGCTTGACGGCTACGACAAGGCCACGATGGCGCGCGATGCGCATGAGGTCATGGTCGCCCTCGGGCACGAGCGTTACGCGGTGTGCGGGCACGACGTCGGCGGCATGGTGGCGTTGCCGCAGGCGGCGATCCATCGGGAGGCAGTCACGCATCTGGCCGTGCTCGACGTGCCGCTGCCCGGCTGGACCGGATGGGAGGCGGCGACCGCGAGACTCTGGCACTTCGGTTTCCATGGGAACCGGGATCTGCCTGAGCGCCTGATCCATGGCCGCGAATACGATTACGTTTCGGCCTTCATGGCCGAGAGATTCTACGATCACGGCACCTTCAATCCAGCGGATATCGAGATTTACGCGAAGGCGATGGCGCTTCCTGGCCGCACGCGCGGCGGCATGGAATGGTATCGCACCCTCGCCGCCGATCATGCAGCGGCCCTCGACTACAAGAAGCACAAGCTCGAGATGCCGGTGCTTGGCTTAGGAGGAGACCAGCGGTTCGGGGCGCAGATGGTGCCGATGCTGCAAGAATTCGCCAACAACGTGACGGGCGGCGCGATCGCACGATGTAGCCACTATGTCGCCGACGAGCGGCCGCACGAAGTCGCGGCGGCTCTGATCGCGTTCCTCAAGGCCAGCTGAAGACCTTGGCCCGCGGGATCGTGCGGGCCAAGCCGGTCGCGGCCCTGCGGGCAATGCCCCTTCAAGGGTCGCGAACGATCGACCCAATCAGGACAGGAGTTTGTCATGTCTGCACCCGTCATTCGCGGCGTCAATCATCTCGGCATCACGGTACCCGACATCGAAGCAGCAAAATCGTTCCTGGTGGAAGCCTTCGGCGCGCAGGTGATCTACCAGTCTTTCGGACCGCCGGATCCGCCGCGCCAGGGACCCGGATTCGAGCGGGCGGTCGGCGCATTCCCCGGAACGGTCGTTCGTGCCCAGGCGATGGTCAAGATCGGAACCGGAGCCGACATTGAGCTGTTCGAGATGCACGGCCCCGAACAGGCCCAGCCGGTCCGGGCCAGCGACTTCGGCATCACGCATTTCGCGCTCTACACCGACGACATCGAGGCGTCGGTCGCCCGCTTCGAGAAGGCCGGCGGCACACCCCTGACCGCGCCGCGCGCCATTCCTTACGCGACCGAGAAAGGTCCGGGGAACAAGGTCTGCTACTGTCGGATGCCCTGGGGCACCACGATGGAGTTCATCACCACACCCGACCGCATGGGCTACCATGACCAGACGGATCTGCGGAGATGGCAGGACGAGGACTGAACCGGGCACGAGACGGAATTCGCATCGGTTCAGGCGGGGCGATGCCGACGCAGCCGGACGAGTGACTGTCAGAGCAAATCCAATCGGAGGCCCTGCTGAGGTGCGCAGACGAACAAGCGGCATATCAGCGGCTTGCCCGTTGCAGATTGTCGAGACCGGCAGCGGAGAAATCTGCCAGGCTGGACGGGGCGGACATCCACGCGGCCCCCCTTGACACTCGTCGCTTCATGCACGCTCGCGGCTTGAGCACGGGCGCCTCCCCGCGACCTGAAGGGGAAGGAGAGAGGCGCCCGGACCGTCCGCATGGGCGCCGTCCGACATGTCACGGGTCGTCGCGCCGCACGAGCCCTCTCCAAAAAATTTTGATCAGAGATGGAATACGCAACCGCGAACGGCGTCCTCTCCGCGTGAGGCTGCTTCCCGCGCTTGCGCAGGGCATCCGCGAACGGAAGGAGATCCGCGCATGTCGGAACGCTGGTCATGAGCGACATGATGCGCCTCGTCGGGCCGCTGATCCCGGCACTGCGCCGCTACGCCAGGGCCCTTCTCCGCAACCCGGTCGATGCCGACGACCTCGTCCAGGATTGCCTGGAGCGGGCGGTGAGCCGCTGGCATCAACGCCGTCCCGACGGCGACGCCCGCACCTGGCTCTATGCGATCCTGCACAACCTTGCGATCAGCCAATTGCGCCAGCGGACCCGGCGCGGCCCGCACCTGGCCGTCGAGGATGCGCCCGAGGCGAGCCTCGCGATCGCGCCCAGCCAGGACGACGGTCTGCGCCATCGCGACCTGATGGCGGCCCTCGACACCCTGCCAGGGGAACAACGCGGCGTGCTCCTGCTCGTGACCGTGGAAGGGCTCTCCTACGCCGAGACCGCGCAGGTGCTCGCCATCCCGGTCGGTACCGTGATGTCGCGCCTCTCCCGCGCGCGTGACCGGATGATCCAGCTCATGGACGGCGAGAGCGGCTCCACCCCCGCCAAGCGCCCGCTTCTCAGGAGGGTGAAGTGACCCTGCGCCCGATCGGTGAGGACGACCTCCACGCGCTCGTGGACGAGCGGCTCGACACGGCCCGCCGGTCCGAGGTCGAAGCCTATCTCGCCGCCAATCCCGAGGCCCGCGCCCGGGTCGACCGTCTTCGCACTCTCGGCCGCGACCTGAGGACCGCCTTCGCGCCTGTCGCGACCGAACCGGTCCCGGGGCGGCTCAACCTCGCGCACATCGTCGAGGCGCGACGACGGCCACGGCTGCAGGCGTCCGCCCGGCAAGCCGCAGCGGCCGCGATGCTCCTCGCGGTGGGCGGTCTCGGCGGCTGGGGGCTCCACGGCGCGCTCGCGCCTGCCGGCGTTGATGCCCTGGCGCAGGAAGCGAGCGCCAGCTTCGCGGTCTACGCGCCCGACCGCACGCGGCCGGTCGAACTCGCCGCGAATGACAGCGCCGAACTCGCCCGCTGGTTCTCCGCCCGACTCGACCGCAAGGTCGGTGTGCCGGACCTGAGCTCCGCCGGTTTCCGGCTGATGGGCGGGCGCCTGATCGCCACGCCGCACGGCCCCGCCGGCCTTCTGATGTACGACGACCATCGCGGGACACGGTTCGTCGTCCTCATGCGACCGATGGCCGAGCCGGGTGACGCGCCGATGCGCGAGCACCGGTTCGGATCGGCCATCGGATACGCCTGGGCGCAGGCCGGGCTCGGCTACAGCCTGGTCGGGGCGGCCGAGCCGGCCGTCCTGCATCCCCTCGCCAACACGATCCGCCGCATCACGACGACGAACACCTGAGGGATCCGATGTCTTTGCTGAACGACCTGACCGGGGCACCTCCCGGAATGCCGCCGCACGCCCTTCTCCCGCGCCTCGCCGCCATCGGGGCGGTGCTCGCCGGGACGACCTGCGGTTTCGCCTATGCGGGCGGCTGGTTCTCACCGGGAGCACTGACGCCGGCGCGGGTGATCGACCGCTTCGAGCAGGTGAACGGCCCGCATCCGGGGTTCCGCCGCAACCACGCCAAGGGTCTCTGCGTCGAGGGCCGCTTCACCGCGAGCGGCGCGGGCGCGGTCCTCTCGAAGGCCGGCCTGCTCGCCGCCGGGCGGGTGACGCCCGTCGCGGGCCGGGTGGCGCTCGCGGGCGGCCAGCCCTACGCGGCGGATGCCGAGGCCACCGTGCGCAGCCTCGCCCTGCGCTTCACGCTCCCGGACGGCGAGGAGTGGCGCACGGGCATGAACAACATCCCGGTCTTCCCGGTGCGCACGCCTGAGGCGTTCTACGAGCAGTTGCTCGCCGCCAAGCCCGATCCGGCCACCGGCAAGCCCGACCCTGCGCGCCTGAAGGCCTTCTTCGCCGCCCACCCGGAGAGTGCGAAGGCGGCGGCCCTGATCAAGGCGCGCACGGTTACCGCGGGTTTTGCCGACAGCACCTACTGGAGCCTCAACGCCTTTCGCCTCGTCGCGGCGGATGGCCGGGATACGCCGGTGCGCTTCGCCCTCGTGCCGGAGCGCGCGCCCTCGCCGGAGCCCGCGGCCCAAGCCGCACGGCAGGACACGAACTTCCTCTTCGACGACCTCGCGGCCGCGCTCCGGCAGGGAGCGCTGCGCTGGCACCTCGTCGCGACGATCGGACGACCCGGCGACCCGACTGCGGACGCCACCCAGCCCTGGCCCGCCGACCGCGAGAGCGCCGACCTCGGCACCCTGGCGCTCACCGGATCGACGCCCGAGGCGGCCGGCAACTGCCGGGACGTGAACTTCGATCCCCTGGTCCTGCCCGCCGGCATCGCGCCGTCCGACGATCCCCTGCTGAGCGCCCGCTCGGCGGCCTACTCGCAATCCTTCACCCGCCGCGCCGGCGAGGACAAGACGCCGAGCGCAGTCGCCGGCACGCCGCCAAACGGAGCCGCCCTGTGACGCCATCGCCCCGCTTCACCCTCCCCGCGCGCCTGCTTCACTGGAGCATGGCCGTGCTGATCCTCGCCATGCTGCTGATCGGCGTGGCGATGGTGACATCGCTCGCCGACTACCACGCCCTGGTCTCCCTGCACCGGCCGCTGGGGATCCTGATCCTGGTCTTGGCACTGCTGCGGCTCGCCAACCGGTGGCGCCATGCGCCCCCGCCGCTGCCGGCCGACCTGCCCCTATGGCAGCGGCGGGCGGCCCACGCCTCGCACGTCGCGCTTTACGCGCTGATGCTCGCGATGCCGCTCGTGGGCTGGGCAATGCTGTCGGCGGCGCGCTACCCCGTCGCGCTCGCGGGTCCGCTCGTGCTCCCGCCGATCCTCCCGCAGAGCCCAATGCTCTATGCGGGCCTGCGCTCGGTCCACACCGTGCTCGCCTACTCGCTGTTCGGCCTTATCCTCGCGCATCTCGGCGCAGCGCTGCTGCACGCGCTGATCCGCCAGGATGGCGTGTTTTCCAGCATGGCATCCTGGCGTCCTTCCCGCCCGGCACCGACGCTCCAGCCTGAGGGCCCGACCGGGGCGCGACCATCACGATCCCCCACCGAGCAGCAGGCTCGCAAGTGACAGCCACCGCAGGACCAGAGCTGTCGAAAGGTCGGCTAGCGGGCAACGCGCGATCGTTCAGGCAACCCCGATTGGATGTTAGAGTCCGTTCGGAAAGGGTG
>NZ_LABX01000090.1 GCF_001043915.1 Methylobacterium aquaticum
CAAGGACACGCTCTACCGCATCCACGGCACCAACGAGCCGGAGCGGATCGGCCAGGCGGCATCCTCGGGCTGCATCCGGATGCGCAACATCGACGTGGTCGACCTGTACAACCGGGTCGGCGCGGATGCGAAGGTCATCGTGCGGTAGATCGTCCGGCATCGACGGAGGAACGGCCATGTCCCTGACACTGCTGCTCGTCCCCACCTATACGCAGAGGCTGCGGGCCCTCTCGGGGTGGCTCGACAGAGCGCGCGAGCATCGGGGCGCCGAGGCGGACGCGGTGATGTCCCGCCGGCTCGCGCCGGACATGTATCCGCTGTCGTCGCAGGTGCGTTTCGCCTGCCTTCAGGCCCAGGAGGCGACCTGGAGGCTTCAGGGCGAGCCCCTGCCGCCGGCGCTCGACGATCTGGCGCGCGAGGGCCGGGAGGCGGGCGAGCGGCCCGGCTCGATCCCGGATGCGCAGGGCCGCATCGCCGAGGCCCTGGCGCGGCTCGACGCCGTCGCCCCGGACGGCCTCGATGCCGGCGCCGGCCTTCCGGTCACGCTGGTCCTGCCGAACGGCCTGATCTTCGACATGACGGGAGAGGATTACGCGCGCGACTGGGCCCTGCCGCAATTCTACTTTCACCTCGTAACCGCCTACGCGATCCTGCGCCACCACGGCGTCCCGCTCGGGAAGGCGGATTACGTGCCGCACATGGTCGGCTATCTGCGGCCGGGGACGGGGTCCTGACCCGATGACGGGGGCGATGGCGGGCCGATGAGCATCCCGGTCCGGTGCTGGACGCTGGTCTGGAAGCTCCGGAACATCGGGCCGGTGCGTGCCTGGCGGTACCGGCGCTACGCCGGCGACCACCGGGCGATCGAGGCGATGATCGGCGATTACCGCGGTCAGCGGTTCCGGGAGATCCCGCCGGATCCGCGCCGCCTCGACCCGGTTCGCCTCCGTGGCTTGAGCGAGCGGCTGTCCAACCCTTACGCCTATCGCTGGCGCGAGACGCAGGCCGACGCGGACCTCGTCGACGCCCTGTTCCACACCATCGCGCCGTCGACCAAGACCCGCTGGGGCCTGTGCATCGACACCCTCGCGCTCGACGATGACGGCCAGAGCCCGCCGATCGTCGTCGGTCCCCGGGGCCACGCCCGGATCTTCGCCTGGGGCCGGTTCGAGCGGCACCATTACGTGACGGCCTGCACCATGAGCGTGCGCCCCTTCATCACCTCCTACGACGAGGCCGTGCGCCTGCTCGACAAGGTGCTGCCCGGCTACGGCTTCGCGCTGCGGCGGGCCGACCGTTCCACTCTGGTCCGCCTGGAGAAGGGCGAGACCACCGGTCCCTGGATCAGCGGCAGCCACGCCGCCCTGGCCCTGGTTCTCGCCATCCTCGACCATCTCGAACGCGCTCCGCACGAGGCCGCCCCCTGGCGGACGATCTGACCGGCCGCGCACGGATCGCCCTGCTTTCGAGAGATCGCCGCAACCCTTTGGCAACGGCGTCCCGTTGCCGTGCTTTAACCTGAACAGGGATTCAGATCCCGCCATTAACCTGTCGAACCCCTTCCGTCCCGCATAGTCCTCCTCACACAGGGACAAGCACCGGCACAACAAAAGCCGGGGAGGCACCGACAGATGATCAACGCATCGCTGCAACACTTCTGCAACCGTATCGTCGCGGCCGGCACCCTCGGCCTGGAGGACGTGCGCGAGCTGAACCGCACCATTCTGCCCGAGGGGCTGACCTGCCGCGAGGAAGCCGACATGCTGTTTGGCCTCGACCGGGCGATGCCGGACGCCGACGAGGCGTTCGGCGAGTGGCTGATCGCCTCGGTGGTCGATTTCGCGGTCTGGGGCGAGCGCCCGACCGGGCATATCGATGCCGACACCGCCCATTGGCTCGCCGCCTCCCTCGGCTGCGGTCGCGGGCCGACCGTGACGGGCGCGCGGATCGCCGTCGAGGTGGTGCGCGAGGCCGAGACCAACGACCTCGCTCTCATCGCCTTCGCCCTCAAGGCGAACCGGGCCCGGGTCGGGGCCGAGGACGAGGTCGAGGAGATCCTGTCTTACGCCGTGGCCGCGTGAGCGGCGGTTGCGCGCCGGGGCGTGGCCGCAGGCATGAGTCGGTCCGGGGCGTCCGCACTTCGCCGTGATCCAAGCGTCCCGCGCAGCCGGCCCGGCATTCTGCGGCCGTGAGCACCAGTCCGACTTCGGCAGCGTGTCACGGCAGATGTCCGTGTCATGCCGACGGTCGGTGAAAACGACTTTCGCTCCCGTTCTCGAATTGTCGCCAAGCCCAAAATCCCGGACATCTGGGCTTGGCATCGACAATTCGAGATGGAACAACGGCCGCGTCGATCCCGGGCCTGCCCGAGATCGAATCGATGCGTCAGCATCTCCGGCCGTTGGTGTCAGAGCCAGGTCTCGACCGCGAGCCCTCGGACGCGCCGAAACTCCGCTTGGTCGGCCGTGACGAGGGGAACGCCGAGCGTGAGGGCCCGGGCCGCGATGAGCAGGTCGTTGGGGCCGATCAACTGACCGGCGGCCTCCAGCCCGGCGCGCGAGCGACCCTGCGCGGTATCGGCGGGAGGCTCGAACGGGATGATCTCGATCCCCGCCAGCACGGCCTCGACCTGATCGAGAAGCCGCGCCGAGCCACGTCTGGCACATCCGGAGCGAAGCTCGGCCACCGAGACGATGCTTGTCGCGATCCCGCGGTGTCCGATCCGGCCGATCGCCTGGACGACCGGACCGTTGCGACGGCGAACGAGATCCGAGACGATGGTCGTGTCGACCAGGACCGGGGACGGCTCCCGACCGATCGGTCTCCAACGGTGGCAGCCTCTCGTCGACGTCGGGATCATCGTCCTTGATCGGCTCCCGCGTCGCAAGGATTGCCAAAAGGTCTTTCTTGCCGACCGGCCCCAGGATCAGGCTGTCACCATCGCGGCCGATGCGGACCCGGTCGCCGGCTCTTTGCCGCACGAGGCCGCGAGGGCGGCCGACCGGCCTCTCCCGGTTCTCGCAACCCTTTGGCAACGGCGTCCCGTTGCCGTGCTTTAACCTGAACAGGGATTCAGATCCCGCCATTAACCTGTCGAACCCCTTCCGTCCCGCATAGTCCTCCTCACACAGGGACAAGCACCGGCACAACAAAAGCCGGGGAGGCACCGACAGATGATCAACGCATCGCTGCAACACTTCTGCAACCGTATCGTCGCGGCCGGCACCCTCGGCCTGGAGGACGTACGCGAGCTGAACCGCACCGTCCTGCCCGAGGGGCTGACCTGCCGCGAGGAGGCCGACATGCTGTTTGGCCTCGACCGGGCGATGCCGGACGCCGACGAGGCGTTCGGCGAGTGGCTGATCGCCTCGGTGGTCGATTTCGCGGTCTGGGGCGAGCGCCCGACCGGGCATATCGATGCCGACACCGCCCAGTGGCTCGCCGCCTCCCTCGGCTGTGGTCGCGGGCCGACCGTGACGGGCGCGCGGATCGCCGTCGAGGTGGTGCGCGAGGCCGAGACCAACGACCCTGCGCTGATCGCCTTCGCCCTCAGGGCGAACCGGGTGCGGAACGGCGCCGGGAGCGAGGGCGAGGCGATCCTCTCCTACGCGGCGGCCGCGTGAGAGGCAGGTTCGCCCGTTTGGCCGAGAACAGCCGGCTTTGCGGCGCGCGCGCCATGCTTTAACGGGGATGAGCTTGGGTGTGATCCACCCGGGTCCGGCTCCCCCTGAAGGCTCGAGTGCGCGCTCCGATGTTCGACAAGATCCTGATCGCCAACCGCGGCGAGATCGCCTGCCGCATCATCAAGACGGCGCGCCGGATGGGGATCAAGACGGTGGCGGTCTATTCCGACGCCGACCGCGACGCGCTGCACGTCGCCATGGCCGACGAGGCGGTGCATATCGGTCCGGCCGCTGCGGCGCAGTCCTATCTCGTCATCGACAAGATCGTCGAGGCGTGCAAGCAGACCGGCGCCCAGGCCGTCCATCCCGGCTACGGCTTCCTGTCCGAGCGCGAGGCGTTCCCGAAGGCGCTCGAAGCCGCCGGCATCGTGTTCATCGGCCCCAATCCCGGCGCCATCGCCGCCATGGGCGACAAGATCGAGTCGAAGAAGGCGGCCTCGGCGGCGAAGGTGTCCACCGTGCCGGGCTTCCTCGGGGTGATCGAGTCGCCGGAGCACGCCGTCACCATCGCCGACGAGATCGGCTATCCGGTCATGATCAAGGCGTCGGCCGGCGGCGGCGGCAAGGGCATGCGGATCGCGCATTCGGCCGGCGAGGTGGCGGAGGGGTTTGCCCGCGCCCGCTCCGAGGCCGCCTCGTCCTTCGGCGACGACCGGGTCTTCGTCGAGAAGTTCATCACGGATCCGCGCCACATCGAGATCCAGGTCATCGGCGACAAGCACGGCAACGTCGTCTATCTCGGCGAGCGTGAATGCTCGATCCAGCGCCGCAACCAGAAGGTCATCGAGGAAGCGCCGTCGCCCCTCCTCGACGAGGCGACCCGGCGCAAGATGGGCGAGCAGGCGGTGGCCCTGGCCAAGGCGGTGAACTACGATTCCGCCGGCACGGTCGAGTTCGTCGCCGGCCAGGACAAGTCGTTCTACTTCCTCGAGATGAACACCCGGCTCCAGGTCGAGCATCCGGTGACCGAGATGATCACCGGCCTCGACCTCGTCGAGCTGATGATCCGCGTCGCGGCGGGTGAAACGCTGCCGATCGCGCAAGCCGATGTGACGCTCAACGGCTGGGCGGTGGAGAGCCGGGTCTATGCCGAGGACCCGACCCGCAACTTCCTGCCCTCGATCGGCCGGCTCACCACCTATCGGCCGCCGGAGGAGGGCGAGTTCGGCGAGGCGATCGTGCGCAACGACACCGGCGTCGAGGAGGGCAGCGAGATCGCGATCCACTACGACCCGATGATCGCCAAGCTCGTCACCTGGGCGCCGACCCGCGCCGGCGCGATCACGTCGCAGGCCCAGGCTCTCGACGCCTTCGCGATCGACGGCATCCGCCACAACATCCCGTTCCTCTCGGCGCTGATGCACCATCCGCGCTGGCAGGAGGGCCGGCTCTCCACCGGCTTCATCGCCGAAGAGTTCCCGAACGGATTCGAGGCGCCGAAGCCCGCGGGCGAGGTGGCGCGCCGGATGGCGGCGGTCGCCGCCGCGATCGACCACCTGCTCAACGAGCGCAAGCGCGGCATTTCCGGCCAGATGCGCGAGCCCGACCTGCTGCGCTTCGAGAGCGAGCGGGTGGTGCGCCTCGGTGACGAGAGCTTCCGGGCCGTCGTCGAGACGACCGAGGACGGGATCGCGGTCGCCTTCGCGGACGGGATCGAGTGGCTGGTCGAGAGCGACTGGGTCCCGGGCGAGCCGGTCTGGACCGGCCTGATCGGTGGCGAGCCCGCGGCGATCCAGGTCCGTCCCCTCCTCAACGGCGTCTTCCTGCACCATGCCGGCGCCGCCGCAGAGGCGCGGGTCTACACCAAGCGCGAGGCCGAGCTGGCCGCCCTGATGCCGGTCAAGGAGGTGGGCGGCTCGGGCAAGCAGCTGCTCTGCCCGATGCCGGGCCTGGTGAAGAGCATCATGGTCACCCCCGGCCAGGAGGTGAAGGCGGGCGAGCCGCTGGCGATCGTCGAGGCGATGAAGATGGAGAATGTGCTGCGCGCCGAGCGCGACGGCACGATCCAGACCATCCAGGCCAAGGAGGGCGACAGCCTGGCGGTCGACGCGGTGATCCTCGAATTCGCCTGACCACCGGTCGGTCGTGCCGCTCTACTTCGCCTACGGCTCCAACATGGACCGGGCCGCGATGGCCCGGCGCTGCCCCGCCTCGCGGGTGCTCGGCCTCGGCCGGCTCAACCGCCACCGCCTCGTCATCATGCGCGAGGGCTACGCCTCGGTGGAACGTTGCCCCACCGGGACGGTCTGGGGCGTGCTCTGGGATCTCGCCCTGAGCGACATGCCGGCCCTCGACCGCTACGAGGGCGTGGCGAGCGGGCTCTACGTCAAGGCGCAGCAGCCCGTCTCGACCGAGGGCGGGGTGCGGCGGGCCTTGGTCTATCTCGGGCGCGGCCATGGCGGGGTGCCGCGGCCGGGCTACCTGGAGGGCGTGATCGCGGCGGGCCGGGAGAATGGGTTGCCGGAGATGTACCTGAAGGGCTTGGCGGCGCTGAAACGCTGAACACCCCAACCTTCCCCCGCAGAGGGGGGAGGATTGAGCGGCTGCGCTTCACGACGCCCGTGGAACCAGCGTCACCGCCCCGCTCTCGGCATCGTAGGCGACGCCGCGATAGAAGCAGTCCCGCCGCCCGGTATGGCAGCAGCCGCCATCGCCGCCGACCCGCACCCGCAGCAGCAGGGCGTCCTGGTCGCAATCGACCCGCATCTCGACGAGCGTCTGGATCTGCCCGCTGGTGGCGCCCTTGTGCCAGAGTTCGCTCCGCGAGCGCGACCAGTACCAGACCTCGCCGGTCGCCAGCGTCCGGGCGAGCGACTCGGCGTTCATGTGGGCGAGCATCAGCACCGCCCCGCTCTCGGCATCGACCGCCACCGCCGTGATGAGGCCGTCCGGCCCGAAGCGCGGCGTGAAGGTCTCGCCCTCCTCCAGCTCGCGCTTGGAGCCCGGCGAGGCAAAGACGGGAAGCGGGCTCATCGCCGGTCGCGGACCAGGGTGAGGAAGCGGACCTGCTCGGTCGGGTCCTGCTTGAACACGCCGGTGAACTGGGTGGTGATGGTCGAGACGCCGGATTTCTGCACGCCGCGCATCGCCATGCACAGATGCTCGGCCTCCACCATCACGGCGACGCCGCGGGGATGCAGCACCGAATCGATGACCTCGGCGATCTGGGCGGTCATCGTCTCCTGGGTCTGGAGCCGGCGCGCGAAGGTGTCGACGACGCGGGCGAGCTTGGAGAGGCCGACGACGCCGCGGCGCGGATAGTAGGCGATGTGGGCGTGGCCCATGAACGGCACCATGTGGTGCTCGCAATGGGAGTGGAACGGGATGTCGCGCACCAGCACGATGTCGGAATAGCCCTCGACCTCCTCGAACACCCGGTCCAGGATGGCGTCCGCGTCCTGGCGGTAGCCCCCAAAAATCTGCTCGTAGGCTTTCACCACCCGCTGCGGCGTCTCGAGCAGCCCCTCGCGGTCCGGATCGTCGCCGGCCCAGCGCAGCAGGGTCCGCACGGCGGCCTCGGCCTCCTGTCGGGTCGGGCGCTCGGCAAGGCGCACCGGCCGGGGGGCGTCGCTGCGCTTGTCGGCCGCCTCCGGGGCCCGGACCGACAAGGACTTCAGCACCGCGTCCATCACGCCTCCAAGATCGTGGCCAAGCTCGTGGCGACCCGGAAATCCGGTTCGTCGGGATCGCCCTGCCGTCACGCGAATCGGGCCGCGACCCGGCCGCGTCTCGCGGAGCCGGGCGACGGCGCCTATATCATGGGTCCGGCTCGGTCGCGCAATGCACCGGGGGCTCGGCAGGTCCTTGCGCTCCGATGCATCCGCCCGTCAAGCCAAAGTCGGACCGGTCCGGTCAAGCCCGATTCGTCAGTCCGGTGGCCCCTCTCGCCCAAAGTACGACTGCCATGCTCGACGATATCTACAACGCCCGCATCCTCGCCCTCGCGGCGGACATCCCGCGCCTCGGGCGGCTGCCGGCGCCGGCGGCGAGCGCGTCCAAGCACTCGAAGCTGTGCGGCTCGACCGTGACGGTCGATCTCGTCACCGACGCCGACACGGTCACCGACTTCGCCCACGACGTGAAAGCCTGCGCGCTCGGCCAGGCCGCCTCCTCGCTGATGGCCCGCCACGTGGTCGGTGCGAGTGCCGAGGAGCTGCGCGGCTTGCGCGAGACGGTGCGGCGGATGCTGAAGGAGGGCGGGCCGGCGCCGCAGGGGAAGTTCGCGGATTTCGCGGTGCTGGAGCCGGTGCGGGATTTCAAGGCGCGCCACGCCTCGACGCTGCTCACCTTCGATGCGGTGGTCGATGCCCTCGACCAGATCGCTGCCAAGGGCGAGAAGGCCAAGGGCGAGAAGGCCAAGGGCGAGAAGGCCAAGGGCGAGAAGGCCGAGGCGGTGCCGGCGTGAGCCCGGCCCGCCGCGCGGCGCATCTCGCCATCCGCGGCTACCAGCTGACCCTGTCGGGCCTCGTCGGGCGCCAGTGCCGGCACTGGCCGTCCTGCTCGGCCTATACCGACGCGGCGATCCAGCGCCACGGCCTCTGGGCCGGCGGCTGGATGGGCTTTGCCCGGATCTGCCGCTGCGGCCCGTTCGGTACCCACGGCATCGACCTTGTGCCCGAGACGAAGCCTCCCGGCGCCGCCTGGCACCGGCCCTGGGCCTATGCCCGCTGGCGCGGGGTCAACGCGCCGCCGCCGCTCTGCGAGAGCATCGAGGGCTGAAGGCGTCGGTCGTTTCGCCTCGCATTTCGCCTCGCGGCTGCTATGACGGCGCCGGTCCGGTGCGCGGCGAAGCCCGCCGGACCCTGTTTGCCGCTGCGCTTACCTGCACTGTGCGCAGGAGTGAGCCCCGAGGAGTCGAAAAAGTCCCATGCCGATCCTGACATTTCCCGATGGCGCCACGCGGTCCCTCGACGGCGCCGTCACCGGCCGCGCCGTCGTCGAGGGCATCGCCAAGTCGCTCGCCAAGCGCACCGTCGCCATGGCCCTCGACGGGACCGTCCGCGATCTCGACGACACGATCGAGGCGGATGCCCGCATCGAGTTCCTCGACCGCACCGACCCGCGGGCCCTGGAGCTGATCCGGCACGATTGCGCCCACGTGCTGGCGGAGGCCGTGCAGTCGCTGTGGCCGGAGACGCAGGTCACGATCGGCCCGGTGATCGAGAACGGCTTCTACTACGATTTCCACCGCGAGACCCCGTTCTCGCCGGACGACTTCCCGGCGATCGAGGCGCGGATGCGCGAGATCATCGCCCGCGACGCCCCCTTCACCAAGGAGGTCTGGGCCCGCGACGACGTGCGCAAGGTGTTCGAGGAGAAGGGCGAGGCGTTCAAGGTCGAGCTGGTCGACGCGATCCCGCCGGGCGAGGACCTGCGGATCTACCGCCAGGGCGAGTGGTTCGACCTCTGCCGTGGCCCGCACATGACCTCGACGGGCAAGGTCGGCACCGCCTTCAAGCTGATGAAGGTGGCGGGCGCCTATTGGCGCGGCGATTCGACGAAGCCGATGCTGAGCCGGATCTACGGCACGGCCTGGGGAACCCAAGCCGATCTCGACGCCTACCTCAACCGCCTGGCCGAGGCCGAGCGCCGCGACCACCGTAAGCTCGGCCGCGAGATGGACCTCTTCCACTTCCAGGAGGAGGGGCCGGGCGTGGTGTTCTGGCACCCGAAGGGCTGGACCCTGTTCCAGTCCCTGATCGCGTACATGCGCCGGCGCCTGAAGGGCGACTATGCCGAGGTGAACGCACCGCAGATCCTCGACAAGGCCCTGTGGGAGACCTCTGGCCACTGGGACTGGTACCGGGAGAACATGTTCGTCACGAAGACTGAGGACGACCGTGTCTTCGCGATCAAGCCGATGAACTGCCCTGGCCATGTCCAGATCTTCAAGCACGGCTTGAAATCCTACCGCGACCTGCCGCTGCGGCTGGCCGAGTTCGGCTCGGTCTCGCGCTATGAGCCGTCCGGCGCGCTGCACGGCCTGATGCGGGTGCGCGCCTTCACCCAGGACGACGCCCACGTCTTCTGCACCGAGGACCAGCTCGCGGCCGAGTGCCTCAAGATCAACGACCTGATCCTGAGCACCTACGCCGATTTCGGCTTCGACGAGATCGTGGTGAAGCTCTCGACGCGGCCGGAGAAGCGGGTCGGCTCGGATGCCCTGTGGGACCATGCCGAGGAGGTGATGACCCGGGTGCTGGCCCAGATCGAGGAGCAGTCCGGCGGGCGGATCAAGACCGCGATCAACCCGGGGGAGGGCGCCTTCTACGGCCCCAAATTCGAGTACGTGCTGCGCGACGCGATCGGCCGCGACTGGCAATGCGGCACGACGCAGGTCGACTTCAACCTGCCGGAGCGGTTCGGCGCCTTCTTCGTCGATGCCGACGGTCAGAAGAAGACCCCGGTGATGGTCCACCGGGCGATCTGCGGCTCGATGGAGCGCTTCGCCGGCATCCTGATCGAGCATTTCGCCGGTCACTTCCCGCTCTGGCTGGCGCCGCTCCAGGTCGTGGTGGCGACGATCACCGGCGAGGCCGATCCCTATGCGCGTCAGGTGCTCAAGGCCGCCGACGCGGCGGGCCTGCGCGCCGAGGCCGATCTTCGCAACGAGAAGATCAACTACAAGGTCCGCGAGCATTCCCACGCCAAGGTGCCGGTGATGCTGGTCGTCGGCCGCAAGGAGGGCGAGGAGCGCACCGTCTCGATCCGCCGCCTCGGCAGCCCGCAGAGCCGCACCCTGCCGCTCGACCAGGCCCTGGCCGAGCTGGTGGCCGAGGCGACTTTTCCGGACTTGCGCCGGGCGGAAGCGGTGGCGGAGAGCGTGCCGAGCGAGGGCGTGGCGCTCGACGGGCAGCACGGCGAAGCGCCGGTGCCGTAGGCCGATACGGGGCGGGACCGGTCAGCCGGTCCCGCCCTTCGCCTTCCGCGACGCTCAGGACGTCCGCGACGCGGCCGGTGCCCGCGCAGGTGGGGTCAGCCGCAGCACCAGGGCCCCGACCGCCATGCAGAGCAGCGAGCCGACCAGCACGCCGATCTTGGTTTCAGCTTCCAGTTCGGGGTTGCTGGCGAAGGCCAGGAGGCCGATGAACAGGCTCATCGTGAACCCGACTCCGCACAGCAGCGCCACGCCGTAGACCTGCAGCCAGGTCGCGTGCGCCGGCCGATGCGCCCAGCCGAGCCTCACCACGCCCAGCACGAACCCGAACACCCCGACCTGCTTGCCGACGAACAGGCCCAGAGCCACGCCGAGCGTCACCGGGTCGAGCAGCATGGCCGGCGTGAATCCGGCCAGCGACACGCCGGCATTGGCGAAGCCGAAGATCGGCAGGATCAGGAATGCCGACCAGGGATGGATCGCGTGTTCGAGGATGTGCAGCGGCGAGGTCGGGTCGTCCGGCTTGCCGACGCTGAGGCGTAAGGGGATCGTCAGCGCCAGCAGCACGCCGGCGATCGTCGCGTGGACGCCGGACTTGAGCACGAATCCCCACAGCACCACGCCGAGCAGCAGGTAGGGCCACAGGCGCGCGACACCGGCCTTGTTGAGCCCGTAGAGCGCGGCGAGCGTCAGGGCGGCGCCGCCGAGCATCGGCAGCGACACATCGGCGGTGTAGAACGCCGCGATGATGACGACCGCGCCGAGGTCGTCGAGGATCGCCAGCGCGGTCAAGAACACCTTGAGCGAGACCGGCACGCGCGAGCCGAGCAGCGCCAGCACCCCGAGGGCGAAGGCGATGTCGGTGGCGGCGGGAATCGCCCATCCGCGCAGGGTCTCCGGGGAATGCCAGTTGATCGCGGCGTAGACCAGCGCCGGCATCAGCATGCCGCCGAGCGCCGCGACACCGGGCAGGATGCGGTCGGGCCAGGTGCGCAGCCGCCCGTCCAGCATCTCGCGCTTGATCTCGAGTCCGACCAGCAGGAAGAACACCGCCATCAGGGCATCGTTGATCCAGTGCAGCAGGCTCAGGGGGCCGAGATAGGCCTTCAGGGCCGCGAAGTAGATGTCCGCGTAGGCCGAATTAGCGACGACCAGCGCGAGGGCGGCACTCGCCATCAGCACCAGGCCGCCACTGGCTTCGTTGCGCAACATGTTGCGCAAGGCCGAGAGCGGCCGGCGCATGGGCAGCGAGGCTTGGGTCGTCATGTCGTCACCTTGCCGTTCCGCAGGGAATGGGGCAGCAGACTTCGTCGAGGTCGGGAGATGCTGTCTTCGCGAGGACGGCCGAGCCGCGGCCGGCCTGTCACGATGGCTGCGCCGAAATCGGGGCTGGGGCCAGATCGTCCGCCGTGCCGATCAGGCTGCCGGCCAGCATGAGGCAGACCACACCGAGGATGGCGACGAGCGCAACCGCCAGGACGACGTCGGCGGCGCGGACGGCCGCCGGTGCGCGGCGACGGGCGGCCGATGGCCGAGAGCGACGGTGGCCGGTCGGATGAGGCACGAGCACGGGTCTCCGCCACTGGCGGCCCGACCAGCGGTAGAGATCCTGCAAGCCCCGTCGCGAGGCCGCACACCTTGGCGCCCGTATCCCATCGATCGGCGATGCGTGCAATGGCGCGCGCCCGGCCCGGATGCGGTATGGGGCACGCCCGCCTCGCCCGGCCTGACCCGAAGTCTCCTCTGACGACATGACGTCCCTGAAAGCCCGATTGCAGGCCCTCTACGAGGGCGACACCGACCAGGCGCATCGCTTCCGCTACGCTCTGCTCGCCTTCGACATCGCGACGATCGCCTTCGTGATCGCAACCTCGTTCCTGCCGCTCTCGCCCTGGATCGTCGCCCTCGACGGGGTCCTCGGGCTCGGGGTGCTGGCGGATTTCCTCGGCCGCCTGATGATCAGCCGGGCGCCCGCGCGCGAGTTCCTGCGCCTGAGCACCTGGACGGACGTGGTCGCCATCGCCTCCTTCCTGGCGCCGATGTTCATGGAGGGCGTCGGCTTTCTGCGCATCCTGCGGACGCTGCGCCTTTTGCGCACCTACCAGCTGCTCGAGCGTCTGCGCCACGACAGCGCGTTCTTCCGGCGCAACGAGGAGGCGGTCCTCGCGGCGACCAATCTCGTGGTGTTCGTATTCGTGATGACCGGCGTGGTCTACGTCACGCAGCACCGTACCAATCCGGCGATCGGCAGTCCGGTCGATGCCCTGTACTTCACGGTCACGTCGCTGACGACCACCGGTTACGGCGACATCACGCTCCCGGGCACCTCCGGACGGTTGATCTCGGTGTTCGTGATGATCTGCGGCGTGACCCTGTTCTTCCGCCTCGCCCAGGTGGTGTTCCGGCCCTACAAGGTGCGCTTCCCCTGCCCGACCTGTGGCTTGCAGCGGCACGAGCCCGATGCCGTGCATTGCAAGGCCTGCGGCACCACGCTGAACATTCCGGACGACGGCGCGGATTGAGACGGCGGCGCCGGGTCGGGGTCATCCGCAGCAACCCGATCGAGGGTCATCCCGGCGCGCCGCGTGCGGGCCGGCACGGCGAGCGCGGTTCGGCAGGCGTAGGGATGGCCGACAGCCAGGACGCACACCAGTCCGAGGTCGTCCCCGACCTCCACACCGCCATGACCCACGACGCCATCCGATGCGACCGGTCCGGCTGGAGGGTCTACCATCTGTGCTCGGGCGCCATGGCGGTCGTTGACGACGAACTGCAAGTCGGCCTCGACTGCGACGAGGCCGATTCCGCCGCGGAGGCTCTCGGCGACACGGTGGCGGTCCCGGCACTCGCCGGAATGGGTGTGCCGGTTCGCCTGGTTCCGGGCGCCCGCGCGGCCCTGACCGCCGTCAGGCCCGAAATCCCTCGAACACCATCTGGTCGGCATGGGCCCGCGCCAGCCGCACCTGCGCGTCGTTCCGCACGGTCCAGGTCATCACCGGCATCCCGCCGAGCAGGCGGCAGAGATGGGTCGCGGCGTTCGGCAAGTCGTCGACGCGCCAGGACAGGAAGTCCGGGCGGCTCTCGGAGACATGCAGCAGGTTCGCCAGGCCGTGCCGCTGCGCCTCGGTGAGGGCGGCATAGGCCGGGTCGTCGTGGTGGCTCTCCGCCACGATGCCGCGCGGGAGGCCGGGCGCGAGGTCGGCGAGGGCCCCGACGATGGCGGGATCGAACGATTTCAGCGCCACCGGGCCGTCATAGGCGGCGGCGACCTCGGCGGTGCGGCGGGCCAGGGTTAAGTCGCCGTCGAACCGGGCCTTCACCTCGACAACGAGCGGCGTGCGCCCGGCGATCGTTTGCAGGAACTCCGCCAGGGTGGGGACGCGCTCGGCGCTGCCGAGCACGGTCAGTTGTCCGAGGGCGGCGGCGTCCCGCTCGCGCACGAGGCCGTCGGCCCCGGTGAGCCGGCCGAGGCCGGCATCGTGGAACACCATCGCCTCGCCGTCCCGGCTGAGCTGGACGTCGCACTCGATCGCGTAGCCGCCCGCGATCGCCGCCTCGGCCGCCGCGATCGTGTTCTCGGGGATGCCGGCGACGCGGTCGTGCAGGCCGCGATGGGCGATCGGGCGGGCGGTCAGCCAGTCGGGAGCGAGGCGATCGGTCATCTCAAGGCATTGTCCGACGAAGGAGGCACCCATTGTCGTAGACAATGCGGCCGACCAAAAGTCGAGACCAATGGCCGGGCGCAAGGTGACCGGATGCCGGTCCCGTCAGCGGACCTCGAACAGGCCCTCGACTTCGACGACGGCGTCGAGGGGCAATTCGGCGACGCCGATCGTCGAGCGGGCGTGACGGCCGCGCTCGCCCAGCACCTGGACCATCAGGTCGGAGGCGCCGTTCATCACGCCCGCCACCGCCGAGAAGCCCGGCGCCGCGTTGATGAAGCCGCCGAGCCGCAGGCAGGACACCACGGCGTCGTCGAGGTTGCCGGCGGCGGAACGCAGCTGCGCCAGGATGTTGAGGGCGCAGTGCCGGGCCGCCTCGGCCGCCGCCTCCGGCGAGACCGTGCCGCCGACCTTGCCCTTGTGGGCCGGATCGATCTGGCCGTTCGCCCCGAAGGGCAACTGGCCCGAGACGATCACCAGGTTGCCGCTGCGCTGGAAGGCGACGTAGTTCGCCACCGGTGCCGCGGCCGGCGGCAGGGTGAGGCCGAGCTCCGTCAGGCGGTCGAGGGTCGCGCTCATCTGTCTGGTCTCCCACCAGGCCCGCCCGGAGCGTCGTGCCCGCAAGGATTCAGGCCGGTCCGTCGTCCCGCGGCGCCCCCGCCGCGGCGCGGCCGAGACCGGCCGCTGGCCGGTCTGTGCCCCGAAGGAAGCCCGGCCGCAACCCCGGGCGAAAGCGTCGCTGGCTGTCATCGCGATGTCATCTTGACGGACGGCGTTGACAGCGCGCGTCCATTCCATAGTATCCGCGCGCGCCGCCCTTCGAGGCGGCGCTTTGTTTTCCGGTCGACCGACTGACTCGACCGCGACGGAGACGAGATCGTGACCTCCTCGCTGCTGCCGACCTACGCCCGGGCCAAGGTGTCCTTCGAGCGCGGTGAGGGCGCTTGGCTCATCGCCCGAGACGGCTCGCGATACCTCGATTTCGGCGCCGGCATCGCGGTCAACTCGGTCGGCCACGGCCATCCGCATCTCCTCGCCGCGCTGACCGAGCAGGCCCAGAAGGTCTGGCACGTCTCGAACCTATTCGAGGTGCCGGAGGCCGAGCGGCTGGCCCAGCGCCTCGTCGAGGCGAGCTTTGCCGACGTGGTGTTCTTCGCCAATTCCGGTGCCGAGGCCAACGAAGCCTGCATCAAGATGGCGCGCAAGTACCACGCCGCCGGCGGCCATCCGGAGCGGTACCGGATCGTCACCTTCGAGGGCGCCTTCCACGGCCGGACGCTGGCCACCATCGCGGCGGGCGGCCAGCAGAAATACATCGACGGCTTCGGCCCCAAGGTCGACGGGTTCGACCAGGTGCCGTTCGGCGACCTGGAGGCCCTTAAAAGCGCCATCACGCCTGAGACCGCCGCCCTGATGATCGAGCCGATCCAGGGCGAGGGCGGCCTGCGGGTGGTCTCGCACGAGTGGCTGCGCACCCTGCGCGGCTTGTGCGACGAGCACGGCCTGCTCCTCATCATGGACGAGGTCCAGACCGGCATCGGCCGCACCGGCAAGCTCTTCGCCCATGAATGGTCGGGCGTGACGCCGGACATCATGTCCTCGGCCAAGGGCATCGGCGGCGGCTTCCCGATGGGCGCGTGCCTTGCCACCCGCGAGGCGGCCCGCGGCATGGTGGTGGGCAGCCACGGCACCACCTTCGGCGGCAACCCGCTCGCCATGGCGGTGGGCAATGCCGTGCTCGACATCATCCTCGCCCCCGGCTTCCTGGAGCAGGTCCGCCAGACCGGCCTGCTCCTCAAGCAGCGCCTCGCCGCGCTCAAGGACCGCCACCCGGCCATCGTCGACGAGATCCGCGGCGAGGGCCTGATGATGGGCCTGCGCCTCGTGGTGCTGAACACCGAATTCGCCGCCGCCGCCCGGGACGCGCACCTGCTGGTGATCCCGGCCGGCGACAATGTCGTGCGCCTGCTGCCGCCGCTGATCATCGGCGAGGCCGAGGTGAATGCGGCCCTGGACAAGCTGGAGGCGGCCTGCGCCGCCATGGAGACGAGGGGCCGGAGGGCCGCCGAGTGATGAATGCGCCCGTGAAGATCGCGCCGGCCCCCCGGCATTTCCTCGACCTGACCGATTTCACCAGCACCGAGCTGCGCACGGTCCTCGATGCCTGCACCGACCTGAAGCGCCGCCGCCGCAAGGGCGAGCCGCCGGCGGAGCGGCCGCTTGCCGGCAAGTTCCTCGGCATGGTGTTCGACAAGCCCTCGACCCGCACCCGCGTCTCCTTCGACGTGGCGATGCGGGAACTCGGCGGCGAGACCCTGATGCTCACCGGCCGGGAGATGCAGCTCGGCCGCGGCGAGACCGTGGCCGACACCGCCCGCGTCCTGTCGCGCTACATCGACGCGATCATGATCCGCATCCTCGATCACGGCATGATGCTGGAACTGGCCGAATACGCCACCATCCCGGTCATCAACGGCCTGACGAAGGACTCGCATCCGTGCCAGATCATGGCCGACGTGCTGACCTTCGAGGAGCATCGCGGCCCGATCAAGGGCCGCACCGTCGCCTGGTCGGGGGATTCCAACAACGTGCTGGCCTCCTGGGCCCACGCGGCGGCGCGGTTCGATTTCACGCTCAACGTCGCCTGCCCGCCCGAACTGCCGGTGCCGGAGAGCCTGATCGCCCGCGCCAAGGCCGAGGGCGCGGACCTGAACATCACCACCGACCCGTTCGAGGCGGTGGCGGGCGCCGATTGCGTCGTGACCGATTGCTGGGTCTCGATGGGTGACGAGGACGAGGCGCACCGCCACAACCTGCTGATGCCCTACCAGGTCAACGGACGGCTGATGGCGGCGGCCGCCAAGGATGCGGTGTTCATGCACTGCCTGCCGGCGCATCGCGGCGAGGAGGTCACCGCCGAGGTGATCGACGGGCCGCAATCGGTGGTGTTCGATGAGGCCGAGAACCGCCTCCACGCCCAGAAGGGCATCCTGGCCTGGTGCCTCGGCGCCGTCTCGTGAGCGCGTGAGGGGCGGTGCCCTCCACGCGCCGCCCCCTTCGAAAACGGCGCCCGCGCCTCCATATATCGGGATACGCCGGTCTCTCGCCGCGGCGTCTCCCGCCCCCTCGCTCCGTCGGCCCGCTCTCCGCGGCAGGACATGCAGTGCGGCTCGCGCGGAAGGCCCCTCGCCGGGAGACCTTCATGATCCTGGGCGAGAGCCGGCCTTCTGCCTGCCGGCGGCGGTGAGAGCATGTCCGAGACCATTTCTTCGCCATCCTCCGAGGGCCGCGACGACGCGATTTTGCCTTTCGCGGTCGAGCCCCTCGACGTGCGCGGCCGGGTCGTGCGCCTCGGCCCCTCCGTCGACACCATCCTGCGCCGGCACGGCTATCCGGAGCCGGTCGCGCGGCTCCTGGGGGAGGCCGCGGCGCTGACGGTGCTGCTCGGCTCCTCGCTCAAGTTCCAGGGCCGGTTCCAGCTCCAGACCAAATCCGACGGTCCGGTCGACATGGTGGTGGTCGATTTCGAGGCGCCCGACCGGGTGCGCGCCACCGCCCGCTTCGATGCGGGCCGCGTCGCCGAGGCCGGTCCCCGCGCCGGCACCGCCCAGCTCCTCGGCCGCGGCCATCTCGCCATGACCATCGACCAGGGCTCGGCCCAGAGCCGCTACCAGGGCGTGGTGGCCCTGGAAGGCCAGGGCTTCGAGGAGGCGGCGCACCAGTATTTCCGCCAGTCGGAGCAGATCCCGACCCGGGTGCGCCTCGCCGTCGCCGAGCAGGTCGAGGGGGCAGGACAGGCGTCCGGGACTTCTTCTCACGGGAATGCCGACGGGCATTCCTGGCGCGCCGGCGGCCTCCTGATGCAGTTCCTGCCGCATTCGCACGACCGTGCCCGCCTCGCCGACCTGCCGCCCGGCGACCTGCCGGAGGGACACGCCCTCCTCGACGAGAGCCGGCCGCAGGAGGATGATGCCTGGGTCGAGGCCAAGTCCCTGGTGGCGACGATCGAGGATCACGAACTCGTCGATCCCACCGTGTCGAGCGAGCGCCTGCTCTACCGCCTCTTCCACGAGCGCGGCGTGCGGGTGTTCGAGGCGCAAGGGGTGCGCGAAGCCTGCCGCTGCTCGCGCGAGCGGGTGATGGGCATGGTCCGCAACTTCTCGGCCGAGGAGCGTCGCGACATCGTCGGCGAGGATGGCCGCATCGGCATCACGTGCGAGTTCTGCTCGCGGCATTACGACCTCGATCCGGCCGAGGTCGAGGCGGAGATCGCCGGCGGCCAGCAAGCCTGACGCGGCGAAAGGAAGGGGCGAGGGAACCTTTCGCACCGCAACCGACTCTTCCTCCGCCCGAGCGTGTCGGGCGTTTGATGCCGGAGCCGTCGATGTCCCGCCCCCTCCTCGCCGCCGCGTTCCTCCTCGTCGCCGGCGCCAGCGCCGGCCTGGCACAGGATGCGAGCGGCCCCAAGCCGGTGCCGGGCACGCCCGCCACCCTCGCCAACGACCTGCGGCCGACCTTCGTCGCCCAGGAGCCGAGCGACCTCGTCGCCTCGAAGCTGATCGGCCAGGCCATCCAGAACGGCGCCAACGAGACCATCGGCTCGGTCGCCGACATCGTGCTCGGGCCGGATCTCGCGGTGAAGTCCTACGTCGTCGGCGTCGGCGGCTTCCTCGGCCTCGGCACCAAGTACGTCTCGGTGGCGAAGGAGGCGCTGCATGTCACCCGTGTCGACGACAAGACCCTGAGGGCGGTGATCAACACCGACAAGGACCAGCTCCGCGCCGCCCCTGAATACGTCTATCTCGGACAGCAGCCGGCCAAGGCCGATGCGCCGAAATCCGACTCCCAGAAGACCGGCGCCCAGGCGACCGACACGTCGAAGTCCGACGTGCCGGCCTCGACCGGCACCACGACGACCCAGCCGGCGCAGCAGTAAGCGGGATCTCGGCGGGCGGGATCTTGGCGGGTGGAACTTGGCGGGTGGAACTTGGCGGGATCGCGGCCTTCATGGCACGCTGGCGTCCGGTTTGCCTCCGGACGGTCCCGTCATGCCCCTCGATCTCTATCTCGGCTTCGTTGCCGCGACGCTCGTTCTGATCCTGGTCCCGGGCCCGAACGTCGCCCTCATCGTCGCCAACAGCGTGGCGCATGGCACCCGCTACGGCCTCGTCACGGTGGCGGGAACCAGCGTTGCCCTCGCCATCCAGCTTGGTCTGACGGTCGCCGGTCTTTCGGCGATGCTGAGCCTGATGGCGACCTGGTTCGAGGTGCTGCGCTGGCTCGGCGTCGCCTATCTCGTCTGGCTGTCCGTCCGCGCCTGGCGGGCCCCCGCGACCGATCTCGCGCGGACCGCGCCGGAACCCCGGGTCGCTCGGGCGATGGTGATGCGCGGCTTCCTCGTCGCGCTGACCAACCCGAAGACGCTGCTCTTCTTCGGCGCATTCCTGCCCCAGTTCGTGAGCCGCGACGCGCCGCCGCTCGGGCAGCTGGTTCTGCTCGCGGTGACCTTCCTGGTCCTGGCGATCTCCGGTGACGCGATCTGGGCGGGGCTGGCCGGACGGGCGCGGGTGGTGCTGGCGCGCGGACGCTGGCGCAACCGGCTGACCGGTGGGTTGCTGATGGGAGCCGGGGTGGGATTGGCGCTGGCGCGGCGGCCGTGAGGCCGGCCTGACGAACTCGCGGGCTGACAGGCAGAGTGTGTCCCCCTCTCCCATCCGGGAGAGGGGATCCCGCGACTGATCGTGAGAGGAGACCTATTCTCCTTGCAGACGGAACTGGAGCGTCACGCCGGGCTCCACCCCGCCGCGCAATCCCGCACCAGCTGCCGCAGGAACGCTTCCCCGGCCTCCAGGGCCGCCAGCGTGATGTACTCGTCCGGCTGGTGCGCCTGGTCGATCGAGCCCGGGCCGCAGACCACGGTCGGCAGGCCGGCGAGCTGGAAGCGGCCGGCCTCGGTGGCGTAGGGCACCGTGATGGTGTGGTTGCGGCCGGCGAGCCGCAGGGCCAGGCGCTCGGCCGGGGAACCGGGCTCCGGGGCCAGCCCCGGCACCGCCGCATCCTCCTCGGTCTCGATATGGCCGTAATCGCCGAAACGGTTGAGCCGCTCGCGGGTGACCCGCTCGACGTCGGCGGCAAACAGCGCCGGGATCTCGTCGGGCGACAGGTCCGGCAGGCCGCGGAACTCCCACTGGAACTCGCAGACCTTGGGCAGGATGTTGCGGGCGGTGCCGCCGCCGATCACCCCGACATGCACCGTGGTATAGTCCGGATCGAACCGGCCGCTGGCGTCCCCGCGGGTCGCCATCAGATCGGCGATGCGGTTGAGCCCCGCCACCAGTTCGGCCGCTGCCATCACGGCGTTGGCGCCGAGCGCCGGCTTCGAGGAATGGGCCTCGTAGCCGTGGACGGTGGTGCGGTAGGTGTAGATGCTCTTGTGGGCGTCCGCCACGTCGAGGTCGGTCGGCTCGCCGACGATCACCGCGCCCGGCCGCGGCAGATCCTGTCCGAACCGCGCGATCACGTCGGCGACGCCGAGGCAGGTCAGTTCCTCGTCGTAGGAGAGCAGGATGTGGATCGGCGTCTTGAGGCCGGCGGCCAGCATCTCCGGCACCAGGGCGAGGCAGAGCGCGTCGAAGCCCTTCATGTCGACGGCGCCGCG
>NZ_LABX01000091.1 GCF_001043915.1 Methylobacterium aquaticum
GGCGCGGCGGGACGGGCTGGCGGTCGAGGCGCGCGAGGACGCCGCCCGCCGCATCGCCGAGATCGTCCTGTCCCGTCCCGAGATCGCGAAGGCCGACCTCGTCTCGGCCTATTGGCCGATTCGCAGCGAGGTCGACGTCCGGCCGCTGATCGCCGCCTTGCGCGACCGCGGGCAGGCCGTGGCCCTGCCGCAGGTCACGCCCGACGGGCTGGTCTTCCGCCTCGCGGCCGAGGGCGACGCGCTCAGCCCCGGCGGCTTCGGCCTGAGCGAGCCCGGGCCCGACGCACCGGTGGTCGATCCCCGCGTGCTGCTGGTGCCGCTCGCCGCCTTCGACCGGCGCGGCCACCGCATCGGCTACGGCAAGGGCTATTACGACCGGGCGCTGGCGCGCCTCGACGCGCAGGGACGGGCGCTCGCCATCGGCATCGCCTTCGCGGCCCAGGAAACCCCCGTCGTGCCGGACGGCCCGCACGACCGGCCCCTCGACGGAATCGTCACCGAGGCGGGCCTGATCCACCCCACCGGAGACTGACCCCCGCCATGCGCCTCCTCTTCCTCGGCGACGTCGTCGGCCGGCCGGGCCGCCTGGCGGTGAGCGAGCGCCTGCCGGCGTTGCGCGAGCGCTGGCGCCTCGACTGCGTGGTGATCAACGGCGAGAACGCCGCCGGCGGCTTCGGCATCACCGAGAGCATCTGCGACGAGCTGATCAATGCCGGCGCCGACGCGGTGACGCTCGGCAACCACTCCTTCGACCAGCGCGAGGCGATGGTGTTCATCGCCCGCCAGCCCCGGCTGGTGCGCCCGGCGAACTACCCGTCCGGGACGCCGGGCCGCGGTGCCACGGTGATCGAGACGAAGCACGGCGCCCGGGTCCTCGTCGTCAACGTGATGGGGCGGATCTTCCTCGATCCCCTCGACGATCCCTTCGCGGCGGCCGAGCGCGAATTGTCCGCCTGCCCGTTGCGCGATGCGGCCGACGCGGTGATCGTCGACGTCCATGCCGAGGCGACGAGCGAGAAGGAGGCTTTCGGCTGGTTCCTCGACGGCCGGGCGAGCCTCGTCGTCGGCACCCACACCCACGTGCCGACCGCCGACCACCGCATTCTGCCGGGCGGCACCGCCTACATGTCGGATGTCGGCATGTGCGGCGACTACGATTCGGTGCTCGGCATGCAGAAGGACGAGCCGGTGCGCCGCTTCCTGCAAAAGACCCCGGGCAGCCGCCTCGAAGCCGCGACTGGCGAGGGCACCCTGTGCGGCCTCGCGGTGGAGACCGACGATGCCACCGGCCTCGCCCGGCGGGTGAGCCCGGTGCGCCTCGGGCCGCATCTCGAGGAAGCATGGCCGCAACACTGGGACTGAATCCCCGGCGCCCCCCGGCTCCGGCTTGATCGGCCCGGCGGCACCCGGCACAGTGCCGCCGGCTCTCCCCGGTTCGGGGCGGAACCGCCCCGGCACCCTGCGGGCGATGCGTCGCCCGCGACAGTGAGTACGGCCCGCGATGGCGGCGAGCGCTGCGTCCCCTCCTCTGACGTCGCCGCGGATCTACCTCATCCGCATGGTGGTGTTCCTGACGCTGGCCGGCTTCCTGGCCTTCGTGCTCTACCGCCAGATCGTGCCGGCCTTCATGGCGAATCCCGGCCTCAATGGCCTGATCCTCGGCGCGACGCTGATCGCCATCCTGATGGCCTTCGGGCAGGTGCAGCGCCTGTTCCGCGAGGTGCGCTTCGCCAACCGCACCGTCACGGGGGCCGCCGATCCCGGCACGCCTCTGGTACTGTCGGCCCTGGCACCGGCGCTCCAGGAGGCGCGGGCCGGCCGGCCGCAGCCGCAAGCGCAATTCCAGCCGCTCCTCGACAGCGTGGCCTCCCGTCTCGACGAGGGACGCGAGATCCTGCGCTACATCGGCGGCCTTTTGATCCTGCTCGGCCTGCTCGGCACCTTCTGGGGCCTGATCGACACCCTCTCGGCGGTCGGCGGCGTGATCCGCTCGATGCGGGCGGGGGGCGGCGACGCGGCGGTGATGTTCGACGAGTTGAAGAGCGGCCTCGCGGTGCCGCTCTCCGGCATCGGCCTCGCCTTCTCGGCCTCGCTGTTCGGCCTCGCCGGCTCCCTGGTGATCGGCTTCCTCGACCTCCAGGCGGGGCAGGCCCATACCCGGTTCTACAACGAGCTGGAGGATTGGCTCGTGACGGCGGCGGGGCCTCTGCCCGCCCCGGTGCCGGTCCCCGTCACGGTGTCGGCTGCCGCGGCGCTCGCCACCGGCCTGCCGCGCCCGCCCGAGCCGGCGCCGAAGGGCGATGCGGTGCTGAAGGACATCGCCGATGCGATGACGCGGCTCGGCACCCTCGTCGGCGACAGCACGGCGCAAGGCCGGGCGAGCACCCAGGCGATGGCGAACCTCGCCGAGGGCATCCAGGGTCTCGTCCAGCACATGCGCGCCGAGCAGCAGATGATCCGCGACTGGGTCGAGGCGCAGGCCAGCCGCGAGCGCGAGTTGAAGCAGGTGCTCGAGCGCCTCGCCCGGGAGAAAGTGGAGTGACGCGCTGATGGCCGGCCGCCTCGTCCGGCGCGACCGCGCCCTCAATGTCTGGCCCGGCTATGTCGACGCGCTGACGACGCTGCTGCTCTCGGTCGTCTTCCTGCTCACCATCTTCGTCACCGGCCAGTTCTTCCTGTCGCAGGAATTGTCCGGCCGCGACACCGTGCTGGAACGGCTGAACCGCCAGATCTCCGAACTGACCGACCTCCTGGCCCTGGAGCGTTCCGGCAAGCGGGCGCTGGAGGAGAGTGCCGCCTCCTTGCGGGCGAACCTCCAGGGCTCCGAGGCCGAGCGCAAGCGGTTGCAGGACCTGCTCGCGAGCGGCCAGGGCGCGGAAGGCAAAGCCACCGAACTCGGCCGCCAGCTCGACGCCGAGAAGGGCGCCACCACCCGGGCCCTGACCCAGGTCGACCTGCTGAACCAGCAGATCGCGGCGATGCGCCAGCAGCTCGCGGCCCTGGAAGACGCGCTCGCCGCCTCCGAGACCCGCGACCGCGAGAGCCAGGCCCGCATCGCCGATCTCGGCAGCCGCCTCAACGTGGCGCTGGCCCAGCGGGTGCAGGAACTGGCCCGCTACCGCTCCGACTTCTTCGGCCGCCTGCGCCAGATCCTCGGCAACCGCTCCGACATCCGCATCGTCGGCGACCGCTTCGTGCTGCAATCCGAGGTGCTGTTCTCGGCCGGCCAGGCCGTGCTGAAGCCCGAGGCCGGCCCGGAGATCGACCGGATCGCCAGCGCCATCCTGGAATTGAACCGCCAGATCCCATCGGACATTCCGTGGGTGCTGCGGGTCGACGGCCATACCGACGCGCGGCCGATCAACTCCGCGCAATTCCCGTCGAACTGGGCGCTGTCGGCAGCCCGCGCCATCGCCGTGGTGCAGTACCTCGTGGGCAAGGGCATCCCACCGCAGCGGCTGCTGGCCGGCGCCTTCGGCGAGTTCCAGCCCCTCGATGCCGGGACGACCGAGGAGGCTTACGCGCGCAACCGGCGGATCGAGATGAAGCTGACGGAGCGGTGAGGACTTTCCGCCCTTCGTCTCATCCGACCCGCGAACTTCAGCCTGAGGTCGCGAGAGAGGACACACCTGTCGAATCGGGCGGATGTCTCTCATACCATCGGCCCAAGATGCTGACGCATCGGGCCGATGAACCATCTCAAACTTTCGATACTCAGCCAAAGGCTGAGCGACGATTGGAGAACGGAACCAAAGGTCGTTTTCTTTCGACCGTTGGTATCACACCTCCGCCACCTGCCGCTCCCCCGCGAGATCCACCCCGGCGCCGAACTGCAACGCCGCCAGTTGCGCATAGAGCCCGCCGCGGGCGAGCAGCGCCTCGTGCGTGCCCTGCTCGGCGATGCGGCCGTCCTCCAGCACCAGGATGCGGTCGGCGGCCCGGATGGTGGCGAGGCGGTGGGCGATCACCAGGGTGGTGCGGTCCTTCATCAGCAGGTCGAGGGCGGCCTGCACCGCCCGCTCGCTCTCGGCGTCGAGGGCCGAGGTCGCCTCGTCGAGGAGCAGGATCGGGGCGTCCTTGAGGATGGCCCGCGCGATGGCGATGCGCTGGCGCTGACCACCCGAGAGGGTGATGCCGCGCTCGCCGACATGGGTCGCATAGCCCTGCGGCAGGGCGCGGATGAAGCCGTCGGCATGGGCCTGGGCGGCGGCGCGCTCCACCTCGGCCTCGCTCGCCTCGGGCCGGCCGTAGCGGATGTTGTCGCGGATGCTGCCGCTGAACACGGTCGGGTCCTGCGGCACCAGGGCCATGCGGGTCCGCAGGGCGTCGGGCTCGACCGCATCGACCGGCACCCCGTCGATCCGCACCTCGCCGGATTCCGGATCGTAGAAGCGCAGGAGCAGTTGCAGCACCGTGCTCTTGCCGGCCCCCGACGGCCCGACGAGGGCGACGCGCTCGCCCGGGGCGACCGTGAAGGTGAGCTCGTGCAGGGCGGGCTGCTCGGGCCGGGTCGGATAATGGAAGCGCACCCGCTCGAAGGCGATCTCGCCGCGGGGCGGCTGCGGCAGGGCGCGGGGCCGGTCCGGCGCGCCGATCGCCGGCACGGTCTCGAGGATCTCGCCCAGGCGCTCGGCGGCGCCGGCGGCAAGCGTCAATTCGCCGTAGACCTCCGAGAGCTGGCCGAGCGCGCTCGCGCCGAACACCGCGTAGAGCACGAATTGCGACAATTGCCCGGCCGAGATCGTGCCGGCTGCGACCCCTTGCGCGCCGTACCACAGCACGCCGACGACGCTGGCCGAGATCAGGAAGATGGCCACGCCGGTGAGCAGCGCCCGTGCCCGCGCCGAGCTGCGCGAGGCCAGGAACGCCTCCTCCGAGGCGGCGGCGAAGCGCGCGGCGGTAGCCTGGGCCATGCCGAAAGCCTGCATGGTCCGCACGGCGCCCACCGCCTCGGTGGCGAAGGCCGAGGCGTCGGCGAGGCGGTCCTGCGCGGCCCGGGAGCGCCGCCGCACCCCGCGGCCGGAGAGGATCAGCGGGAAGACGATGAGCGGGATCGCGGCGAGCACCAGCACCGACAGCCACGGGCTGGTCCAGACCATCATGCCGACCGCGCCCGCGAACAGGAACAGGTTGCGCAACAGGATCGAGAGCGAGACCCCGAAGACCGACTTCACCTGGGCGGCGTCCGCGGTCAGGCGCGAAACCAGCTCGCCGCTGCGCGACCGGTCGAAGAAGGCGGGGTCGAGGGTGGTGAGCCGGGAGAAGACCGCGGCGCGCAGATCCGCCACCACCCGCTCGCCGAGCGTGACGACGCAGTAATAGCGGGCGGCGCTGGCGACGGCGAGCACCCCCACCACCCCGATCAGGGCGCCGAAATAGGCGTCGATCATTCCGACCTCGCCCATTCCCGGTGCATGATGGGCGAAGCCGAGATCGACCACCCGGCGCACCGCCACCGGCACCGTCAGGGTCGCGCCCGAGGCGGCGACGAGCGCCAGGATCGCGGCGGCGATCCGGCCCTTGTAGCGCGCCGCGAACGGAACGAGGGGCTTCAGGGCCCCGAGGGAGGCGCGGGGACGAGCGGTATCGGAACGTGCCATCTGAACTGTCGTGTTGTCCGGGGTGCCGGCGCTTGTTTGGCGCACGGAGGTGAGGTATAGGCCGCCGCTCATCCGATTACGCGCGATCAATGGCCGCGGCCCGAAGCGGAGCGTTCGGCGCGGGTCGCACTCTGTAGGAATTCGTCATGGCAAAGCAAGCAGCCCCCGCCGCCAAGCAGGCGGCCCCCGCCGGCAAGTCGGTCGCGACCCCCAAGGTGGCCCGCACCGCGACCGAGCACCCGGACTACCACTTCATCAAGGTGGTGCTGACCGACGGCAGCTCGTTCATGACGCGCTCCACCTACGGTAAGGAGGGCGACACCCTCAACCTCGACATCGACCCGAGCACGCACCCGGCCTGGACCGGCGGCGAGCAGAAGCTCATGGACCGCGGTGGCCGCCTGTCCCGCTTCAATTCGCGCTTCGCCGGCATCTCGTTCGGCAAGAAGTAAGCGGCGGACCGTTCGCGCGAAAAAAGCCCCGGCCTCGCGGCCGGGGCTTTTTTCGTGCCCGGATCACTTCTGTCCAGCACCGGGGAGGGCGGCGCCCTCCCCCGCCGCGGCCTTCAGCTGAAGGCCATCCGCAGCATGTCGTGTTGGGCGAAGACGGGGCTCACCCGCGGCTCGGGGGTCGGGCGGTCGTCGGAGATCAGGCGGTCGAGGTGGAGGATGCGGGCATGCAGCCGCTTCGACTGGGCGATCAGGGCCTGGAGCGACAGCGGCAGCTCGGCGATCAGGACCGGGGCGGTCTCGTTCGGCTCGGAGGTCGAGAGCCGGACCCGGGTCTTCTCCTCGGCGGCCTCGCTCAGGCTCAGCTCGCCCTCCGACACGGCGCGCTGCACCAGGAGCCAGGAGGCGATCTGCATCAGCCGGGTGGTGAGCCGCATGCTCTCGCTGGCATAGGTCAGGGCGGCGTGGCGGGCGAGAAGGCGCGATTCGTCGCGGCCGGGACCGTCGAGATAGGCCGCCGTCTCCTCCACGAGGGTCATGCCCTCGCGAAACAGCATCTTGAAGCCCTCGGAGGCCACGAAGGTCTCGCCGAACCGCACGGTGGGCTGCTCGTCCCGAAACATCACGTCCATCACGCCCATGATCCCTCCTGTGCCACCGCGGCGCCGGCCCCGCCTCGATGCGGGACATTCACGGTGCGCTCGGGCTGACTGGCGCAACGATAGCGCCATGGCGCGGGCCACGCGCCGTCAACGAGTGATTAACCTTAACGTCAACGCCGACGGGGGACGGGCGATCCCAGGAAACGCGCGAAAAACGCGGAGCGCGGCGGGGTGGGGCGGAAAAAAGAAAGCCGCCCCAAGGGGGCGGCTGAGAGAGTCGTACAGGGAGGCATCAAACAGAGTGGACAGAGACCACTCGACATCCAGAAAGCTGGACCGACGTGGTTATCGCCCAGAAGGCTTAAGAAATGGTTAACGCGATCGGAGCGTGAGCGGGAAAGCGCCGGTGGCGCAGGCGAGTGGGCCGTCTCCCCAGGCGACAAGGCTCAACCTGCAGGCGAATGACGCGCGGGTTTCTGCTTTTCGCCGGACGGCCCTCCCGAATGCCGGGACAGAACAACCGAGCCTCGGTCTCCGGCGAGCAGGTGGCCATGCCCCACCGCCGCATCGACGCCCCGAAACGGGACATCCCGACCGCGACCCGTCCCGGTTCAGAACTTGAACACCGCCCGGGCCGCCTCCTGCGACGCCTGCTTACGCCGCCTGTCCTCCTCGAGCCGGGCGATCTCACGGCGCAGGATCTCGATCCGTTCATCGAGGTCGGAGACGGACAGGGCAGCGAGGTCCTGGCCGATCTGGTGGGCGGCCTGCGGCGGCTTGCGGCTGTCGGCATCGTCGAACATCGGCGTCTCCCTCGCGCGCTCGCAGACGCCTTCGCCAGGCGCCGACGCGCGGCTGCGCGCGATCCTTAACGCGATTGACTCGCCGGGACCATTCCGCCATACACCGGCGCGACGTGACCGCGCCCCATTCGGGCGCGGTTCGCTTTCGCCAAGACATTCTGGACCACGAGGGCCTCGGCAGCGCCATGCGTGCGGCCGGCCCCGGCCTTCGGAGAACGAGCCGTGAAGAGAACCTACCAACCGTCGAAGCTCGTGCGCAAGCGCCGCCACGGCTTTCGTGCCCGCATGGCCACCGTCGGCGGCCGCAAGGTGATCGCCGCCCGCCGCGCCCGCGGCCGCAAGCGCCTGTCGGCGTAAGGCCCGTCGCGGTGCCCGCAAGCGCCGCGCTGACCGGAGTGCCGCGATGACCGGTGCTTCGCCGCCGATCGGCCGGATCACCCGGCGCCCGGACTATCTGGCGGCGGCCAAGGGCCGCCGTTTCCATACCGAGCGTCTGACGGCACAGGGCCGCCTGCGGGACGATGGACCGCCGGGCGGCCTGCGCGTGGGCTTCACCGTGACCAAGCGCGAAGGTCACGCCACCGAGCGCAACCGCATCCGCCGCCGCCTCAAGGCCGCCGCGCAGCGCGCGGCCGATCAGGCCGGCCCGGCGCAGCGGGACAAGGCGGCCGACATGGTGCTGATCGGCCGGCGCGACGCCCTGGCGGCGCCCTTCGCGCAGCTGGTCGAGGATGTCGCGCAAGCCCTCGGCACGGTGACGAAGCCGCGCGGTCCGAAGCCTCCCTCCGGCGAGGGTGCGAAGCCGGGGCGCGGCAGAGGCCAGTCAGATCGGGGCAAGACAGATCGGGGCAAGGCAGGCTCGGGCCATCCGGTCTCGGGCAAGCGGGGCCCGGGCGCGCCGGGGCAAGCCCCAGCACCGGGGTCCCCGGAACGGAAGTCGTGAGGCGATCCCGGACAGCCGGAATCGCCTCGTCGTGTTGGTCGTGAGGGCCGGGATGTGGGCCGCCAGGTCCGCCCTCGGTCCCGCTCTTTTGGCGGCAGGCGTCGCGGGTCCATGGGTAACGACAAGACGAACATGATCATCGCCGTGGTGCTGTCGCTGGCAGTGCTGCTCGGCTGGAACTACTTCGTCAGCGCGCCGCAGGTGGAGCGCCAGCGCCAGGAGCAGGCCGCCAAGGAGCTGGCTGCGCGGCAGGCGCAGGCGGCCAAGAACGGCCCGGCGGCGAGCCCCCGCGAGGGCGGCCCCTCAGCACCGCTGCCCGGCACCCTTCCGGGCGCGCCGGCCGGCAGCCCCGCCCTGGCGGCGAGCCGCGCCGAGGCGCTCGCCCGGTCGCCGCGGGTGCGGATCGACACCCCGGCGCTGGCCGGCTCGGTGGCGCTGAAGGGCGGCCGCATCGACGACGTGCTGCTGAAGAACTACCACGAGACCGTCGACGACAGCTCGCCGCGCATCGAGCTTCTGTCGCCGATCGGCTCGGCCAACCCCTATTACGCCGAGTTCGGCTGGGTCGGCCAGAATGCCGGCCCGCTGCCGACCGGCGACACGCTGTGGACCGCCGAGGGCGACGCGCTCACCCCCCAGAAGCCCCTGGTTCTGACCTGGGACAATGGCGCGGGCCTGACCTTCCGCCGCACGATCTCGGTCGACGACAAGTTCATGTTCACGGTTGCCGACGCGGTCGAGAACAAGGGCACCGCCCCGGTCACGCTGTATGCGTATGGCCTCGTCTCGCGCTGGGGCAAGCCGCAGACGCAGGGCTACTACGTCCTGCACGAGGGCATGATCGGCGTTCTGGGCGACCAGGGTCTTCAGGAATTCACCTACGACAAGCTCGCCAAGGAGAACCCCCTCGGCACGCCCGGAACCCGCGGCCATTCCTGGACCGGGGTGACCGGCGGCTTCCTCGGCATCACCGACAAGTATTGGGCCGCCACCACCATCCCGGACCAGAAGACCGCCTATACCGGCTCGTTCACCGAGCGGGACGAGGGCGCCACCAAAGTCTACCAGGCGAGCAGCCTCGGCGAGGCGAAGTCGCTCGCGCCCGGCGCCACCGTCTCGTCGGAACAGCACCTCTTTGCCGGCGCCAAGGAGGTCGGCGCCATCGACGGCTACGAGGCGTCGCTCGGGATCAAGCGCTTCGACCTGCTGATCGACTGGGGCTGGTTCTACTTCATCACCAAGCCGATGTTCAAGGCGCTGGACTTCTTCTACCGGCTGTTCGGCAATTTCGGCGTCTCGATCCTGGTCGTGACCTTCATCCTGAAGCTGTTCTTCCTGCCGATCGCCAATCGCTCCTACGTCTCGATGGCCAAGATGAAGGCCGTTCAGCCCGAGATGACCGCCATCCGCGAGCGCTATGCCGACGACAAGGTCAAGCAGCAGCAGGCGATGATGGAGCTGTACAAGAAGGAGAAGATCAATCCGGTCGCCGGCTGCTGGCCGGTGCTGGTGCAGATCCCGGTCTTCTTCGCGCTCTACAAGGTGCTGTTTGTCACCATCGAGATGCGGCACGCGCCGTTCTTCGGCTGGATCCGCGACCTGGCGGCGCCGGATCCGACCTCGCTGTTCAACCTGTTCGGTCTCCTGCCCTACACGCCGCCGGATTTCCTGCATCTCGGCATCTGGCCCATCGTCATGGGCATCACGATGTTCGTGCAGATGAAGATGAACCCCGCGCCCCCGGACCCGGTCCAGGCCCAGGTCTTCACCTTCATGCCGATCATCTTCACCTTCATGCTCGGCTCGTTCCCGGCCGGACTGGTGATCTACTGGGCCTGGAACAACACCCTGTCGGTGATCCAGCAATACGTGATCATGCGGCGCAACGGGGTGAAGGTGGAGCTGTGGGACAACCTGCGCTCGATGGTCTCGCGCACGCCGAAGGCTGCGAAGAGCTGATGCAGGACCAGCCTCAGACCGAGGCCGAGAAGGACGCCGCCCTGCGTGAAGCAGGGCGGCTGCTCTTTGCCGGCACCGCCGACTTCTTCTATGCCGCCGACAAGCTCGAGATCCTGCCGCCGATGCGGGGGCACGAGATCGCCTTCGCGGGCCGCTCCAATGTCGGCAAGTCGAGCCTGATCAACGCGCTCACCGGCCGCAACGCGCTCGCCCGCACCTCGCACACCCCGGGGCGCACGCAGCAGCTCAACTTCTTCGACGTGGGCGGCGGCAAGCTCGTTCTCGTCGACATGCCGGGCTACGGCTACGCCGCGGTCGAGAAGGCGAAGGTCGCGGCCTGGACCGAGCTGATCCATTCCTACCTGCGCGGCCGGGCGAATCTCGCCCGGGTCTACGTGCTGATCGACTCGCGCCACGGCATCAAGCCGAACGATGCCGAGGTGCTGGATGGCCTCGACAAGGCCGCCGTGTCCTACCAGATCGTCCTCACCAAGTCGGACGCGCTCAAGAAGCACGAGATCCAGGCCCGGCTCGACGCCACGGCGGCGGCGATCGCCCGGCGGCCGGCGGCTTATCCGGAGATCATTCTGACCTCGAGCCGCACCGACGACGGCGTCACGGATCTGCGCGCCAGCATCGCCCGGCTGCTCGCCGAGCGCGGCGAATGATGCATCCCGCCGACCGGGCCCTGATCGCGCTCGCCGGCCTTGCCGGCGCGCTCGGCGTGGCGCTGTCTGCGGCGGCGGCCCACATCGCCGGGGCGACGAGCCTCGCCACGGCGGCGCAGTTCCTGCTCTTCCATGCCCCGGCCCTGCTGGCCCTGGCGCTTCTGGCCGGCAGCGGCCGTGCCCATCCGGTCCCGGTCCGGACGGCGGGGTTCGCCCTGGCGCTCGGCCTCGCGCTCTTCTCCGGCGACCTTGCAGTCCGGGCGCTGTTGCAGCATCCGCTTGCCCCAATGGCGGCGCCGAGCGGCGGGTTGATCCTGATCCTCGGCTGGGCGCTGGTCGCCGTCGCGGGGTTCTGGCCGGCGCGGCGCTGACACAGATCAAGGACGCGCCGTTTTCACGCGGCCGGCTAAGCTTACGATACTCCTTCCCCCTGGACAGCGGCCCCTTCCGGTCCACATCTCCGGCAAACACGCGGAGATCCAGGCATGAACCCGCTCAAGAGGCTGCACGCCGAACAGGACCAGGCCGTCTGGCTCGATTTCGTGGCCCGAGGCTTCGTCCAGAAGGGTGGACTCAAGCGGCTGGTCGAGGAGGACGGCCTGCGTGGGGTGACCTCGAACCCGGCGATCTTCGAGAAGGCGATCGGCCACTCGGACGAGTACGACGACGCCCTCAAGGCCGCGGGCGACCAGCGGGTGATCGACCTCTACGAGGGGCTCGCCATCGCCGACATCCAGGCCGCCGCGGATGTGCTGCGACCGGTCTATGAGGCGAGCGGCGGCCAGGACGGCTTCGTCAGCCTGGAAGTGTCGCCCTATCTGGCGCTCAACACCGCCGAGACGCTGGACGAGGCCCGCCGCCTCCACAAGGCGGTGGCCCGCGACAACCTGATGGTGAAGGTGCCCGCCACTCCGGCCGGCATTCCGGCGATCCGCGATCTCACGGCGGACGGCATCAACATCAACGTCACCCTGCTCTTCGCCCAAGGCGCCTACGAGGACGTCGCCAACGCCTATATCGACGGCCTGGAGACCTTCGCCCGGAGCGGTGGCAATATCGGCCGCGTCGCCAGCGTGGCGAGCTTCTTCGTCAGCCGCATCGACGCCGCCGTCGACACGCTGCTGGACGACACGATCGCCGCGGCCAGCGACCCCGACGAGGCGGCGGCACTGGAGGGCCTCAAGGGCAAGGTGGCGATTGCCAACGCCAAGCTCGCCTATCAGCGCTACAAGCGCCTGTTCGCCGGTGAGCGCTGGCAGGCGCTCGCCGACAAGGGCGCCCACCCGCAGCGCCTGCTCTGGGCCTCCACCGGCACCAAGAACAAAGCCTATTCCGACGTGCTCTACGTCGAGGAGTTGATCGGCCCCAACACCGTCAACACCATCCCGCCCGCGACGATGGACGCTTTTCGCGATCACGGAAAAGTCCGGGCGAGCCTGGAAGAGGGCGTCGACGAGGCCGAGCGGGTGCTCGCGCATCTCGCCAAGGCCGGGATCGACCTCGACGCGGTGGCGCGCCAGCTCGTCGAGGAGGGCGTGCAGCTCTTCGTCGACGCCGCCGACAAGCTGCTCGGCGCCGTCGCGGGCAAGCGCCAAACGTTTTTGGGCGAGGGCCTCGACCGGCAGGCCCTGGCGCTCGGCAGCCTCGACGAGCCGGTGAAGCGGGCGATCGAGACTTGGCGCAAGGAGGGGCTGGTGCGCCGCCTGTGGCAGCGCGACGCCAGCGTGTGGAGCGGCGCCGACGAGGCGCAGTGGCTCGGCTGGCTCACCATCGTGGACGATGAGGTGACGAAGGCCGCCGACTACGCCGCCTTCTCGGCGGAGGTGAAGCAGGAGGGCTTCACCGACGCGGTGGTGCTCGGCATGGGCGGCTCCAGCCTCGGGCCGGAGGTGCTGGCCGAGACGTTCGGCCCCCAGGCCGGCTTCCCGCGCCTGCGCATCCTCGATTCGACCGATCCGGACGAGGTCCGGGCGGTCGAGGCCGCGGTGAACCTGGAGCGTACCCTGTTCATCGTCGCCTCGAAGTCGGGCTCGACCCTCGAGCCGAACGTGTTTCGCGATTACTTCCTCGGCCGGATGCGCGACGTGGTCGGGCCCGACAAGGCCGGCCGCCACTTCGTCGCCGTGACCGATCCGGGCTCGGCGATGGAGACAGCCGCCAAGGAGGACGGCTTCCGGCGCATCTTCCACGGCGTCAAGCAGATCGGCGGGCGCTACTCGGTGCTCTCGGCCTTCGGCCTGGTGCCGGCCGCCGCCATGGGCCTCGACGTGACGGCGTTCCTGGAGAGCGCCCGCACCATGGTGCGCTCCTGCGGCTCCGACGTGCCGCCGGACCTGAATCCGGGCGTGCAGCTCGGCCTGGTTCTGGGCAAGGCCGCCACCGAGCAGGGCCGCGACAAGGTCACGCTGATCGCCTCGCCCGGCATCGACACGTTCGGCGCCTGGGCCGAGCAGCTCATCGCCGAGTCGACCGGCAAGGAGGGCAAGGGCCTCATCCCGATCGACAACGAGCCCCTAGCCGCGCCGGCCGCCTACGGCCAGGACCGGGTCTTCGTCTATCTGCGCCTCGACGCGGGCGCCGATGCGGGCCAGGACGCCGCCGTCACGGCTTTGGAGGAGGCGGGCCACCCGGTGGTGCGGATCGCCCTCGCCTCGAAGGCGAGCCTGCCGCAGGAATTCTTCCGCTTCGAGATCGCCACGGCGGTGGCGGGCGCGGTCCTCGGCATCAACCCCTTCGACCAGCCCGACGTCGAGGCGAGCAAGATCAAGACCCGCGAGCTGTTCTCGGCCGCCGAGACGGACGGCGCACTGCCGGCCGAGACGCCGGTGGCGGAGGATGACGGCTTCGCCCTCTTCACCGACGCCGCCAATGCCGACGCCCTGCGCCAGGCCGGCGCGGGTTCGGACCCGGAGAGCTGGATCAAGGCGCAGATCGGGCGCGTGGAGGCGGGGGACTACGTCGCGCTGCTCGCCTACGTCACCCGCAACCCGGAGCATCTGAAGCCGCTTCAGCAGGCCCGGGTGGCCCTGCGCGAGGCCAGGCACGTCGCGACCTGCGCCGAGTTCGGGCCGCGCTTCCTGCACTCGACCGGCCAAGCCTACAAGGGCGGGCCCGACAGCGGCGTCTTCCTCCAGATCACCTCGGAAGCGCCCGATCTCGCCATTCCGGGCCGCAGCCTCGGCTTCGCGACCGTGATCGCCGCCCAGGCGCGCGGCGATTTCGGCGTGCTCTCCGAGCGCGGCCGGCGGGCGCTTCGGGTTCACATCAAGGGCGATGTGGCCAAAGGGCTCGACCGGCTGAAGACGGCACTTAGTTAGCCCCTCGAACGCGATCTCCCTCTCTCCCGTGTGGGAGAGGGTCGGGGGTGAGGGTGACACGCTTCAGGGTGAGGCGAAGAGCTTGGTGCTGGCAGCTCAACGTCCCGCGCTTTACCCGGAACCGTAGCACCCTCACCCCTCTCCCACGCGGGAGACGGGGACCGCGCCTCACGAGTTACGACGGGCCCCACGCCCACGGGCCGCCGGCCCCGGCCTTGCCGGCGAGGAGTAACGTGATGCAACTCGGCATGGTCGGCCTCGGTCGGATGGGCGGCAACATCGTCCGGCGGCTCCTGCGCAACGGACACACGGCGGTGGTGTTCGACCAGGATCCCAAGGCCGTGGCGGCCCTGGTGCAGGAGGGCGCGGTCGGCGCCGACAGCCTGGACGACTTCGTCGCCAAGCTCGAGGCCCCTCGCACCGCCTGGGTGATGCTGCCGGCGGGCGACCCGACCGAGGTGACGGTGATGCACATCGCCGGGCTGATGCAGCCGGACGACGTGATCATCGACGGCGGCAACTCGTTCTACAAGGACGACATCCGCCGCGCCGCGATCCTCGACGAGAAGGGCCTGCACTACGTCGATGTCGGCACCTCCGGCGGGGTCTGGGGTCTGGAGCGCGGCTACTGCATGATGATCGGCGGCCACAAGGCGGCGGTCGACCGGCTCGACCCGATCTTCAGGACCCTGGCGCCGGGCGTCGGCGAGGTGCCGCGCACGCCCGGCCGCGACGGCCGCGACCCGCGCGCCGAGCAGGGCTACATCCATGCCGGACCGAGCGGCGCCGGCCACTTCGTCAAGATGATCCATAACGGCATCGAGTACGGCCTGATGCAGGCCTATGCCGAGGGCTTCGACATCCTCAAGCACGCCAACTCCCCGGAGTTGCCGGAGGCGCAGCGCTTCGACCTCAATATTGGCGACATCGCCGAGGTCTGGCGCCGGGGCAGCGTGGTCTCGTCCTGGCTCCTCGACCTCACCGCCATGGCGCTGGCCGGCGACGAGAACCTCGACACCTTCTCGGGCCATGTCGCCGATTCGGGCGAGGGCCGCTGGACGCTGAACGCCGCCATCGAGGAGGCGGTCCCGGCCCACGTGTTGTCCGCCGCGCTCTATGCCCGCTTCCGCTCGCGCCAGCAGGCGACCTACGCCGACAAGCTGCTCTCGGCGATGCGCAAGGGCTTCGGCGGCCACCAGGAGCCGAAATGACGAGGTCCATGGCCGAGGGGGCCGCCCCCCCGCCCGCCTGCACCCTGGTGATCTTCGGGGCCACCGGCGATCTCACCCACCGGCTCCTGATGCCGGCGCTCTACAATCTCGGCCACTGGGGTCTCTTGCCGAAGGATTTCTCCGTGATCGGCGTCAGCCGCTCGGAGATGTCGTCGGAGGAGTTCCGCCGTGACCTGAGCGAGACCGTGCGCGGCTTCATCACCGCCAAGGGCGGCGAGGCCGGCGGCGGCGCGTTCGACGAGGGCGTGTGGACCGATCTCGTCGAGCGCGTGCATTACCGCTCGGGCGACCTGTCGAAGGCCGACTCCTTCGCGGCGCTGAAAGGCGCGATCGCCGAGGTGTCGGGCCGCGAGGATGGCGGCAACGTCCTGTTCTACCTCGCGGTCGCCGCCGGCCTGTTCGGGCCCACCATCGCCAAGCTCGGCGAGGCCGGCCTCGTCGAGGAGGGCGAGGATCGGTGGCGCCGGGTCATCATCGAGAAGCCGTTCGGCCACGACCTGCCCTCGGCCGAGCGACTCGATGCCGACATCCTGACGGTCCTGTCCGAGGACCAGATCTTCCGCATCGACCACTTCCTCGGCAAGGAGACGGTGCAGAACATCATGGCGTTCCGGTTCGGCAACGGCCTGTTCGAGCCGTTGTGGAACCGCGACCACATCGACCACGTGCAGATCACCGTCGCGGAGACGGTCGGCGTCGAGGGACGGGGCAAGTTCTACGAGGCCACCGGCGCGCTCCGCGACATGGTGCCGAACCACCTGTTCCAACTCTACACGCTGGTGGCGATGGAGCCGCCGATCTCGTTCGAGGCCGAGGCGGTGCGCGACAAGAAGGAGGAGGTGCTGCTCGCCACCCCCTCCGCCCGGGTCGAGGACACGGTGCGGGGCCGCTACACGGCCGGCACCGTCCAGGGCAAGGCCGTCAAGGATTATCGCGAGGAGCCGGACGTCGCCGAGCACAGCGGCACCGAGACCTTCGTGGCCCTGAAGCTCGGCATCGACAACTGGCGCTGGGCCGGGGTGCCGTTCTACCTCCGCACCGGCAAGGCGATGGCCCGGCGCGACACCGAGATCGCGATCCGCTTCAAGCAGGCGCCGCTGTCGCTGTTCAAGGGCACCAACGTCCGCGAGGACGTGCCGAACTGGCTGGTGCTGCAATTGCAGCCCGACGAGGGCATCTCGCTGCAATTCGGCGCCAAGATCCCGGGCCCGGCAGTGCGACTCGGCAGCGTCGACATGCGGTTCTGCTACAAGGATTACTTCAAGACCGAGCCGAGCACCGGCTACGAGACCCTGATCTACGACGCGATGATCGGCGACCCGACGCTGTTCCAGCGCGCCGACATGATCGAGGCCGGCTGGCGCATCGTGCAGCCGATCCTCGACGCCGCCGCCCAGGGTCGGCTGGAGACCATCCCCTACGAGGCCGGCAGCGCCGGACCGAAGGAAGCGGACGACTTGTTGACCGGCGATGGGCGCGCATGGCGCTCGCTGGAGCATCAGACATGAGCACAGTCCCCACGGGCCATCAGGTGCTGCCCGATCCCGACGCGGTCGCACGCGCCGCGGCCGAGCGGCTGGTCGCGGTTGCCCACGCGACGCCGGGCCGGGTCGGGATCTGCCTGTCGGGCGGTTCGACCCCCAAGCTCCTCTACCGGCTGCTCGCCGGGCCGGACTTTCGCGAGTCCCTGCCCTGGGAGCGCCTGCACTGGTTCTTCGGCGACGAGCGCGTCGGCGGCGGCCCGGAGGCCGGCAGCAACCGGCGCCTGGCGCAGGACGGCTTCGGGGACCTCGTGCCCGACGGCCACCTGCACCCGATCCCGAGCGACGGCGCGGCGCCGGTCTGTGCCGAAACCTATGCGGCGGAACTTCGGGCCTGGTACGGCGCCGACCGGCTCGATCCTGGCCGCCCGCTCTTCGATCTCGTGCTCCTCGGCCTCGGGGAGGACGGGCACACCGCCTCGCTGTTTCCGGGTAAGCCGGAGGCGCGGGAGGCCCAAGCCTGGGTGGTGGCGGTGCCGCAGGCCGGCCTTGCCCCCTTCGTGCCGCGGGTGAGCCTGACCCTGCCGGCGCTGGGGGCCACGCCGCTGATCCTGTTCCTGGTCACCGGCCAGGGCAAGCGGGCGCCGCTCGCCCGCCTGGCCGCCGGCGAGGACCTGCCCGCGGGCCATGTGCGGGCCCGGGGCGAGACGGCGTGGCTGCTCGACCGGGCGGCAGCGGGCTGACGGGCGGAGGCGGGCGACCCCACGATGCAACGCAACCGTGCGTGCCCACCTATGCGCCGCGTCGGCGCGGCGCCGTCCGATCGGACTCCAGACATCTCCCCGGGACATCCGGTCACTGGTATTTTCATCAGCGACATCAAACAACAGCCTGTACGCTCACGCATAGGCATCTCGGCACAGGCCGCCAGATCTTGATGACAAAACGGCGCGGCGCGCATCGCAGGCACTTACAAAACGATGCTTATGTACAACCTTCAATTAGTCAATGCTTATTTCCATAACGGTTACCTGAGCGAAAAATCGGCAACCGTGAATCGATCTTAACCCCTCATCATCACGGTGGGTGCACGCAGTTCTGCGTCAACGATCCACCGCCAGCTCCTCACGAGCTGTCCTGACTGGGCAGGCCGATGCGCGCGCTCAACAATCTCAAGATCGTTCCGAAGCTGGCCATCGCGTTCGGAACCCTCGTGGCCGTGACACTGACTGTCAATGCCGTGAATTACCGGAGCTTCCAGTCGATCAAGGAACGCAATTACTGGACCGAGCACACGCAGACCGTGCTCCATACGGTCAACGACATCATGGCCGGGATGGTGAACCAGGAGACGGGTCTGCGCGGCTATCTTCTGTCGGCTGATCCGCAGTTCCTGGCCCCCTACCGCGAGGGGCGGGAGCAGTACCGGACCGCCTTCGCCGAGGCCAAGCGCTTGACCGCCGACAATCCCGCGCAGCAGGCACGCCTCGACGCGCTCGACCAGCAGGCGCGACGGTGGATGCAGGACATCGCCGAGACGCAGATCGCCCTGATGGGCGATGCGGCGACCCGCGAGCAGGCCCGCGCCATGGAGATCAAGGGGATCGGCAAGGCCGCCATGGACGCCCTGCGCGAGACGACAAACGAGATCAGCAAGGTCGAGAAGGACCTGATGACCGCGCGCGAGCGCGAGCAGGAGGCCACGTTCGGCCTCGCCAACCTGATGAACCTGGCCGGAGCCGCCGCGAGCCTGCTGATCGCCGCCATGATGGCGCTCATGGTATCGCGCACCCTGGCCCTGCCGCTGCGGTCGATGGCCGCGCTGATGCAGCGGCTGGCGCAGGGCGACAAGACGATCGTGGTCGCCGGCCTGGACCGTGGCGACGAGGTCGGCGCCATGGCGCAGGCCGTCGAGGTGTTCCGCCGGAACGCGATCGAGGCCGAGCGGCTGGCCGCGGCGCAGGCCGCGGAGGACGGGGCCCGGATGCGCCGCGCCCGCCTCGTCGACGATCTGGCGCGGGAGTTCGAGCAGACGGTGGCGGGCCTCACTGCGGGCCTCGCCGGTGCCGCCACCGAGATGGAGGCGACGGCGCGCACGATGACGGGCGTGGCCGAGGAGACGACCCGGCAGACCGTGACGGCAGCGGGCGCCGCGTCGCAGACCTCCGCGAACGTCCAGACCGTCGCGGCGGCGAGCGAGGAGATGACCGCCTCGATCCAGGAGATCGTGCAGCAGGTCAACCAGTCGTCCCGGATCGCCACCCGTGCGGTCGAGGATGCCGCGCGCACCAACGCGACGGTGCAGCGCCTCGCCGGGACGGCGGAGCGGATCAACGACTTCGTCGCCACCGTGTCGAGCATCGCCGCGCAGACCAACCTGCTGGCGCTCAACGCCACGATCGAGGCCGCCCGGGCGGGGGCGGCGGGCCGCGGCTTCGCGGTCGTGGCCGCCGAGGTGAAGGAGCTGGCCGGCCAGACCGGCAAGGCCACCGACGAGATCGGCGCCCGGATCGGCGAGATCCAGGAGGCGACCCGCGCGACGGTGGGCGACATCCGCCAGATCGCCAAGGTCATCGAGGACATGTCGACCTACGCCGCCAGCATCGCGGCGGCGATGGAAGAGCAGGGCAGCGCCGTGCAGGAGATCAGCCGCAACGTCCAGCAGGCCGCCCGCGGCACCGAGCAGGTCACCGGCAACATCGCCGGCGTGCGCGACGGCGCCGGCCAGACCAGCGCGGCAGCCTCCCAGGTGCTGGATGCGGCGCAGGCGCTGTCGCGGCAATCCGAGAGGCTGCGGCACGAGGTGACGAGTTTCCTCGGCCGGGTGAAGGCGGCCTGACCCTCGACACACGCACGGCAGGAAGGGGCCCGATCGCCGGCGATCGGGCCCGGCACCGTCCGCGTCACCACGCCCGGGCTGGGACGGTCACCCGGCACGCGGCTCAGACGAAGTGCTTCGAGAGCTTCAGCCCCTGCGCCTGGTAGTTCGAGCCCGCGGCGCTGCCGTAGAGGGCGGCCGGGCGCTGGGCCATCCGCTCGTAGACCAGGCGGCCGACGATCTGGCCGTCCTCCAGCATGAACGGCACGTCGCGGGAGCGCACCTCCAGCACCGCGCGGGCGCCGGTGCCGCCGGCCTCGGCATGGCCGAAGCCGGGATCGAAGAAGCCGGCATAATGGACCCGGAACTCGCCCACCAGGGGGTCGAACGGCACCATCTCGGCGGCGAAATCGGGCGGGACCTGCACCGCCTCCTTCGAGGCCAGGATGTAGAACTGGCCGGGATCGAGGATCAGGGTGCCGGAGCCGTCGGCCCGCAGGGGCTCCCAGAACTCGGACGCCGGATAGGAGCGCGGCCGGTCGACGTCGACGAGGCCGGTATGGCGCTTGGCACGGTAGCCGATCAGCCCGTCGAAGCCCGACAGATCGACCGAGACCGCGACGCCGCCCTGGAACGACGGATCGGCGGCATCGACCAGCGGCGTCGCCGCGTGCAGCCGCGCCAGCGCGGCATCGTCGAGCCGGACCGCGCCACGCCGGAAGCGCAGCTGCGACAGGCGCGAGCCGGTGCGGACCAGCACCGGGAAGGTGCGCGGCGAGATCTCGGCAAAGAGCGGCCCGGCATAGCCGGCCTCGACCATGTCGAATTCCCGCGCCTGGTCGGTGATGACGCGGGTGAACACGTCGATGCGCCCGGTCGAGCTTTTGGGATTGGCGCTGGCGGCGAGATCCGGCGGCAGGGCCAGCCCCTCCTGAAGCTCGGCGATGTAGACGCAGCCGGTCTCCAGCACCGCCCCCTGGCGCAGGTCGATCTCGTGCAGCTTCAGCTTGTCGAGGCAGGCGGCGACGTCGCGGGTGCGCCCCGGCAGGAAGCTCGCCCGCACCCGCCAAGCCCGGGCGCCGAGGCGCAGATCGAGGCTCGCGGGCTGGACCTGGTCGTCCGCGAAAGCCGCGGCGGGCCGGATCACCCCGGCGGCGGCGAGCGCCACGATGCTCTCCGCCGATTGTATCCCGTCCTCGAGCGTCACCATCACCTGTCCATCCTCGATCGATGACTGTCGTAGGCCAGCCTTCCGACGAGGTGAAGAGGATCACGCCTCGTCGCGCACACCCCGCATCAGAGCGACCGCGAGGCTCGCCCGGGCGATCGCCCCCATCGCAGTGAGGCCCGCCAGCGCGCTCGCGACCACCGCCCCCCGGTCCGGCCACAGGATCACGGCACCGAGGCCCAAGGCCGCCAGGAGGTCGGCGCCCCGTGCCCCGGCGAGGATCAGCGAGTGAACGTCGAGGCCGGGGAGCGCCGTCCCGGTCCGGGCCGCCGCCCATGCGGTCAGCCGCGCCACCGCGATCTCGAGGAGGAGCGCAGCGTGAAGCGCCGCCGCCGGCCCGCCGGGCGCCCGGCAGGCCAGCGCGAGGCCGAGGGCGAGGCGGATCCAGGATCCCGCTCCCTCCTCCGTCCGGTCCCGCTGCGCCGCGCGGAGCGTCAGCCCGGACCACAGGGCGAGCAGGGCGAGGGCGGCCGGATCGGCGTGGAGCGCGAGGGCCGCCGCGGCGGCGAGGCCCGCGACGGTTGTGGACGAGCGAAGAAGCCTCATGGCGGGAAAGGGCGCACCTCGTGCAAGATTACCGACCGGGTTCGTCAACGATTGACGATCCCGGAGGCCGGACGTACCACGCCCTCCATCGGCCGTCGCGCTTGTCCGCGCGGCCGCCAGCGGAGGTTCCCTGATGTACAAGGCAGAGACCCGCGGCATCAGCGTGTCCGTGCAGCCGCGCTTCGTCGAGGAAGAGTCCTCGCCCGACAGCGGACGCTACTTCTTCGCCTATACGGTGGAGATCACCAACAACGGCAGCGAGCAGGTGCAGCTCCGCTCCCGCCACTGGCGCATCGTCGACGGTCGCGGCGAGATGCAGGAGGTGCGCGGCGCCGGCGTGGTCGGCAAGCAGCCGGTGCTCGGACCCGGTGAGTCGTTCAGCTATACCAGCGGTTGCCCCCTCACGACGCCGGACGGCACGATGGAGGGCACCTACACCATGGCGACCGCCGATGGCGGCAGCTTCGAGGCGGCGATCCCGGCCTTCTCGCTCGATTCGCCCCATGTGCGGCGGGTGATGCACTGACCTTGGACGGAGCGTCACCATGCCGGGCCGCGTGGTGACGCTGTCGGTCCGGTCGAGACGGGGCGACCGATAGTCGGTGTGGACCGACGTGTCGCCCCCGGACGTGTCGGGCCGCTACGGACGCCTTTCTCGTATGTCGGTCGGGGCGGCGGACCTCCGGCGCGGTTGAACAAGGGGGACCGCATGGCTTACGCCGTCGCAAGGACCCGGGACCTGCCGCTCCTCGACGAGGGGAGCGACGGCGTCCGCACGGATCTCACGCCCGCCGCACCCTGACCCCTGGTTCCATGCTCCCGATCGCCGCGCCCCGTCCGCCCGAGACCCCCACCCTCGACCAGTTCCGCCGCGTCGTGCTGAAGGTCGGCTCGGCGCTCCTCGTCGACCGGGCGCGGGGGCGGCTGCGCCATGCCTGGCTGGCGGCGCTGGCCGAGGACATCGCCGACCTGCACGGCCGCGGCGTCGACGTGCTGGTGGTCTCCTCCGGCTCGATCGCGCTTGGGCGCACCGTGCTCAATTTCGGCCCCGGCCCCTTACGCCTGGAGGAGAGCCAGGCCGCCGCGGCGGTGGGGCAGATCGCCCTCGCCCGCCACTGGTCGGAGGCGCTCGCCCATCACGGCATCGTCGCCGGGCAGATCCTGGTGACGCCGCAGGACACCGAGGAGCGTCGGCGCTACCTCAACGCCCGGGCCACCACCCTGAAGCTCCTGGAGGAGCGCGCCGTCCCGGTCGTCAACGAGAACGACACCGTCGCGACCTCGGAGATCCGCTACGGCGACAACGACCGCCTCGCCGCCCGGGTCGCCACGATGATCGGCGCCGACCTGCTGGTGCTGTTCTCCGACATCGACGGGCTCTACACCGCCCCCCCGGCGAGCGACCCGACGGCCGAGCATCTGCCGGTGATCGCCCGGATCACCCCGGAGATCGACGCGATGGCGGGCGGACCGGCCTCGGAGCTGTCACGCGGCGGCATGCGGACCAAAGTCGAGGCGGCCAAGATCGCGATCCAGGGCGGCACCCAGATGATGATCGCCGACGGGCGGGGCAAGAACCCGCTCAAGGCGGTGACGAACGGCGCGCGCTGCTCGTGGTTCCTGGCCGGCTCGACGCCGGGCGCGGCCCGCAAGACCTGGATCGGCGGCTCGCTGGAGCCCCGCGGGACCCTGACGATCGATGCCGGCGCGGCCCGCGCCCTGCAAGGCGGGGCGAGCCTGCTGCCGGTCGGCGTCACGCGGGTCGAGGGCAGCTTCAGCCGCGGCGACGCGGTGACGATCCGCTCGCAGGACGGGATCGTGCTGGCCCGCGGCCTCGTGGCCTATGACAGCGACGATGCGGCCCGCATCCTCGGCCGGTCGAGCCGGGAGATCGAGGCGGTGCTCGGCTATCCGGGCCGGGCCGCGATGGTGCACCGGGACGATCTGGCGGTGGTGGGGGAGTGATACCAACGGCCGTTGAAAACGACTTTTGGTTCCGTTCTCCAGTTTTCGCTCAGCCTTTGGCTTAGAGCATTTTCCGACGAAGTGGATACCGGTTCGTCGTAGGAAATGCGGCAAAATCAGAGAGCGAGAGAGGCTTCGCGATTGCAACGCGATCGTGAAGCGCTCTCGTATCGAAAATGTGAGATGATTCATCGGCCCGATGCGTCAGAATCTTGCGCCGATGGGAAGAGAGGCTTTTCGAATGCCGGGCTGGTCGATCGGCTCTCGCGTCGAGCGATCCAGGTGAAGCACGGCCCAAACGCCAAGAAGACGCCTGAAGGGCGATGGCCTCGCCCCTGGCGCCTGCTTGGACCATCGAACGTTCGTCGTCCCGGCGAGCCGGGGCGGAGCGATCAGCAGAAGTACTGGCCGATCTGACGCTCGAGGTCGTCGGTGATGCGACCGCCGCGGGTCTCGACGAACTCGCCGATCTGACGCTCCTGACGACGCAGGTTGGCGGCGTGGACCGAACGGACGATGCGGCTGACGAGGGTGAGGAAGCCGGGCTCCATGTCGGAGCGCTCCTCGGCGGGGGCGATGAGGGAGTGAGTGATGACCGCGAGCATGGGGATCTCCGATGAGATTGCGCGCGGGCGTTTCCGGTGTTCTTGTTGCAATGCAATATGGATGCTCTCGCGCTGCACACAAGCGCGGCGGCCGCAGCGGCGCCATGCGCTTCCGGCATGCCGAATCCGGTCGGCGCGCTAACCGGGTGCTGACGCTTCGGTGTGTGGAGCCAACGGCTTGGTCATCGAGGCCGAGGACTGACCGAAGGACTGACCTGGGGTTGACCCCAGGGACCCGACACGTCAATCAGCCCGTCGCCCACGCGTCATCCTGGCCTGCTAGGCGAGCCGACCGGCTCGGGGGACGCCCGTCCCCGCAGGCGGGGCACACCGCTAACCACTTTCCGGAGACCTTGAGCGCCATGACCGATTGGCCCGTCCACGGCCGCATCAGCGGCCCCATCGTGATGATCGGCTTCGGCTCGATCGGCCGGGGGACCCTGCCCCTGATCGAGCGCCACTTCACCTACGATAAGGCCCGGTTCACCGTGGTGGAGCCGTCGGACGCCCACAAGGCCCTCGCCGACAAGCATGGCCTGCGCTTCGAGCAGGTGGCGCTGACCAAGGACAATTATCGCGAGGTTCTGACGCCCCTTCTCACCGAGGGCGGCGGCCAGGGCTTCTGCGTCAACCTCTCGGTCGATACCTCGTCGCGGGACATCATGGAGCTGTGCCGCGAGATCGGCGCGCTCTACATCGACACCGTCGCCGAGCCGTGGCCGGGCTTCTACTTCGACAAGAATGCCGGCGCGGGCGATCGCACCAACTATGCCCTGCGCGAGCAGGTGCTCGACGCCCGCCGCCGCAATCCGGGCGGCTCGACCGCGGTGTCGTGCTGCGGCGCCAATCCCGGCATGGTGTCCTGGTTCGTCAAGCAGGCGCTGCTCAACGTCGCGGCCGATCTCGGCCTCCAGACCCCCGAGCCGAAGACCCGCGAGGAGTGGGCCGCGCTGATGCGCGAGACCGGCGTCAAGGGCATCCACATCGCCGAGCGCGACACCCAGCGGGCCAAGTCGGAGAAGCCTCAGGGCATCTTCGTCAACACCTGGTCGGTCGAGGGCTTCGTGTCCGAGGGCAACCAGCCGGCGGAGCTGGGCTGGGGCACCCACGAGACCTGGATGCCGCAGAACGGCCGCACCTTCTCGGAGGACGCGCCGGCGATCTATCTGCTCCAGCCCGGCGCCGACACCCGCGTGCGCTCCTGGACCCCGACCGCGCAGGCGCAGTTCGGCTTCCTCGTCACCCACAACGAGGCGATCTCGATCGCCGACTATTACACGGTGCGCCAGGACGGGAAGCCGGTCTACCGGCCGACCTGCCACTACGCCTACCATCCCTGCAACGAGGCGGTGCTGTCGCTGCACGAGATGTGGGGCCAGGCCGGCAAGGTGCAGGAGAAGCACCACATCCTCGACGAGAACGAGATCGTCGACGGCATCGACGAACTCGGCGTCCTGCTCTACGGCCACGGCAAGAACGCCTACTGGTACGGCTCGCAGCTCTCCATCGAGGAGACCCGCCGCATCGCCCCCTACCAGAACGCCACCGGCATGCAGGTGACCTCCGCGGTGCTCGCCGGCATGGTCTGGGCGCTGGAGAACCCCGAGGCCGGCATCGTCGAGGCCGACGAGATCGACTTCCGCCGCTGCCTCGAGGTGCAGACGCCCTATCTCGGCCCCGTGGTCGGGGTCTACACCGACTGGACCCCGCTCTCCGGCCGCCCGGGCCTCTTCCCGGAGGATATCGACGAGAGCGATCCCTGGCAGTTCCGCAACGTGCTGGTCCACGGCGCATAAAGCGCCCACCGACGCGGCACCGCGCCCCCTGTTCGGGCGCGGTGCCTCACCGCCGCAGGCTGTCGCCCGTCGCCGCCCGGTGCTACCATCGGGGCGGTGACAGGGACAGGGAGCGGTCATGTCGCTCGCGCTGCGGCGCGCCCCGCGAATGCGGGTCGCCGAATTTCTCGAGATGATCCGCCACCGCCCGGACGAGGAGCGCTGGGAGCTTCTCGACGGCGAGGCGGTGCTGATGGCGCCGCAAGACGAGCGTCATCAGCTGATCGTCAGCAACCTCCTCGCGGCCTTGCGCCCGCTCGTGGCGAAGTTCGGCTGCCGCGCCCTGCCTGGCCTCGGGCTGCGCAACGACTTCGTCGATGATGACGCACCGATCCCCGATGTCATCGTCCGGTGCGGCCCGCTTCTTCCGGACGGCTATGCCCGCGACCCGCTCGTCGTCGCCGAGGTGCTGTCGCCGTCGACACTGAACAACGACCGCGGTCGCAAGGCGGCCTTCTACCAGGGGCTCCAGACCCTGCGCGCCTCCCTGATCGTCTATGCCGACGAGGCCCGGGTCGAGCGATGGTCGCGGGGCAATGGGCCTGACGCGACCATGCGGATCCTCGGCCGGAACGACGTGATTCCGCTGCCCGATCTCGGCGGGGAGATCCCCGTCGCCGCCCTCTACGATGGCATCCCTCTCTGACGCCCGAGCCGCCCTTGCCCCATTTCGACGAATTCTACGCCAACAAGCTGCGCGGCACCCTCGGGGTGACCGACGCCGAATCGGTCCTCGACCTGCGCGGCGCGCCCCGGCCCCAAGCCGAGGCGTCGCTGGCCGACATGCTGGAGCGCAGCCGCTTCGCCAAGGGCAAGACCGTGGCGGTGCGCCTCGACGGGCCGGTGCCCGGCGGCGGCGAGACCCTGTTCCAGCCGGTCGGCCGCCAGCTTCTCGACGCCAAACGCCGCGGCTGGGTCGATCGCCTCCAGACCCTGCCGTCCCAGGACGGGCTCGGCTTCTACGTCGCCCTGGCCGGGCGCCCCGACAAGACGCCCGAGGCCCGCTGACGCGATGGACCAGCCGACATCCACGACCCTCGCCGATCTTCCGGCGACCGAGCTTCTCACCCTCTATGCCAGCCGGGCCGTCTCGCCGGTCGCGGTGACGCAGGCGGTGATCGCCCGGGCCGAGGCGGCCGAGCCCCGCCTGCACGCGCTCTACGCCTTCGCGCCGGACGCCGCCCTGGCCGCCGCCCGCGCCTCCGAGGCGCGCTGGATGACGGGCGAGGCCCTGCCCCTCGACGGGGTGCCGGTCACCATCAAGGAGAACATCGCCGTCGAGGGCGTGCCGATGCCGCTCGGCACCGCCGCCCGGAACGATGCGCCGCCGAGCCCGCGCGATGCGCCGGCCACCGCCCGGTTGCGCGAGGACGGGGCGGTGATCCTCGCCTCCACGACGATGCCGGATTACGGCATGCTGTCCTCGGGGCTGTCGAGCGTCCATCCCCTCACCCGCAACCCCTGGGACCTCGCCAAGGGGCCGGGCGGCTCCTCGGCCGGCTCGGGCGCGGCGGCAGCGGCGGGCTACGGCCCGATCCATCTCGGCACCGATATCGGCGGCTCGATCCGGCTGCCCGCCTCCTGGTGCGGCGTCGTCGGCCTCAAGCCCAGCCACGGCCGCGTGCCCCTCGACAACGCCTTCTACGGCCGCTGCGCCGGGCCGCTGACCCGCACGGTCGCCGACACGGCGCTGACGATGCGCAGCATCAGCCGCCCGGACGACCGCGACCCGACCGGCCTGCCCCCGGCCGACCTGCCCTGGCTCGATCTCGACGGGCTCGACCTGACGGGCCTGCGCCTGGGCCTGGTGATGGACACGGCGGCGGGCCTGCCCCTCGATCCGGCGAACCGGGCGGTGGTGGAGGCGGCGGTCCGGCTCCTCGCCGAGGCCGGCGCGGTGATCGAGCCGGTGCCGGCCTTCCTGACGCAGGAGATGCTGGACGGGCTCGACCTGTTCTGGCGCCAGCGCGCCTCCCTCGACATCGACGCCCTCGACGAGGCCCGGCGCGCCCGGGTGCTGCCCTTCATCCGCGACTGGGCGGCGGGCGGCCGGAACGCGAGCGGCGCGGCGATCTTCCGCGGCATGAGCCAGATGGCGGCGATGCGCGACGCGGCGCTCGCGGCGATCCGGCCCTACGATTTCCTGATCGGCCCGGTCTCGCCGAACCCGCCCTTCCCGGCCGAGCACGCCTCGCCCACCAACGACCCGGCCCGGGCGATGGCCCATATCGCCTACACGGTGCCGTTCAACATGTCGGAGCAGCCGGCGATCTCGGTGCCCGCCGGCTTCACGCCGGACGGGTTGCCGGTCGGCCTCCAGATCGCCGGGCGGCGCTTCGACGATGTCGGGGTGCTGCGGCTCGCCCGCGCCTTCGAGCGGATCCGGCCGGCGCTCCGGCCCTGGCCGATTGTGGCCTGACCGTTTCGGTCAGGCCGTCTCGCCCGTCAGCCGGGCCAGCGCCCGCTCGCGCCCGATCAGCGGCAGCAGGCCGGCGAGGTCGGGGCCGTGGTCGAGGCCGGTCAGCGCGAGGCGCAAGGGCAGGAACAGCGCCTTGCCCTTGAGGCCGGTGGCGTTGCGCACGGCGTCCGTCACCCGCTTCCAGGTCGTCGCATCCCACGGCTCCGGCGGCAGGGCGTCGCGGGCGGCAGCCAGAAGCTCCGGCGCCTCGCCGATGACCGGCGTCACCGGCCCCTCCACCACCCGCCACCAGGCGGCGGCGTCCGACACCCGGGTCAGGTTCGCCCGCACCACCTCCCAGAAGGCGTGCGCCTGATCCGGCGCGACGCCCATCGCGGCGAGGCGCCCGGCCACCGCCGCAGCGGGCAGGCCGTGGACCACCCGGGCGTTGAGGCCGTCGAGTTCGTGCTCGTCGAACTTCGCCGGCGCCCGCGAGACATGGGCGAGATCGACAAGGGACGCCAGCTCGTCGAGATCGGCGACCGGCCGCACCGCTTCGGCCGAGCCGGTGAGGACGGCGAGCGCCGCGACCGCCGTCGGCTCGTAGCCGGAGTCGCGTAGCCCCCGCAGGGAGAGATGGCCGAGGCGCTTCGACAGCCCCTCGCCGCTCGCCGTGGTGAGCAGGTTGTGGTGGGCAAAGACCGGCACCTTGGCGCCCAGCGCCGAGAAGATCTGGATCTGGACCGCCGTGTTGGTGACGTGGTCCTCGCCGCGGATGACGTGGGTCACGCCGGTCTCGGCGTCGTCGACCACGGAGGGAAGGGTGTAGAGGTAGCTGCCGTCCTCGCGGATCAGCACCGGGTCGGACAGGCTGTCGGCCTCGACGTGGCAAGGCCCGCGCACGAGGTCGTCCCAGGTGACGGTGCCGGGATCGAGGCGGAAGCGCCAATGCGGCCGGCGCCCCTCGGCCTCGAACGCGGCGCGCGCCTCAGGCGTCAGCGTCAGGGCGGCGCGGTCATAGACTGGTGGCAGGCCGCGGCCGAGCTGGCGCCGGCGGCGGCGCTCCAGCTCCTCGGCCGTCTCGAAGGCCGGGTAGAGCCGGCCGATCGCCTTCAGCCGCTCGGCCGCCGCGTCGTAGATGGCGAGGTGCTCCGACTGGCGAAAGGTCCCGTCCGGGACGATGCCGAGCCACCCCAAATCCTCCGCGATCGCCGCGGCGAACTCTGCCGTCGAGCGCGCCGTGTCGGTGTCGTCGAGGCGCAGCCAGAACCGGCCGCCCTCCCGGCGGGCGAACAGCGCATTGAACAGGGCCGGCCGGGCATTGCCGATATGCAGAAAGCCGGTGGGCGAGGGAGCGAAGCGGACGACGGGTGCCATGCGGTCCTCGTAGAGCATCGGCCGAGCGGGGCGCAATCGGCCGGTTGCCCGTCGGCGTCGCGGCAGGCATCGGAGCGACGCCTTGACAGACCTTGCCCCGCGCCGCATCGCGATGGGCCGTGGACGCCTCCTCTCCTCCCTCGATCGGCCTGCCGCCGCCCGGCACGACGGCCTGGCTCGTCACCGACGGCAAGGCCGGCGACCTCGCCCCCTGCCGCGGCCTCGCCGAGGCGCTCGGGCTCGCCGCCGAGGAGCGACGGATCGCCCCCCGCCCGCCCTTCTCCTGGCTCGCTCCCCGCGGCCCGGCCGATCCCCGTGAGCGGGCCCTGCGCCCGCCCTGGCCCGATCTCGCCATCGCCACCGGCCGGCGGGCGGTGCCGGCCTTGCGCGCCGTCAAGCGGCGCTCGGGCGGGACGACCTTCACGGTGTTCCTGCGCGACCCGCGCATCGGCGCCCGCGCCGCGGACCTGATCTGGGTGCCGGCCCACGACCGCCTGCGCGGGGCCAATGTGATCGTGACCGAGACGGGCCCGCATCCGGTCTCTCCGGCACGGCTGGCCGCCGCGCGGGACAACCCCGATCCACGCCTCGCCGCCCTCCCCCGGCCCCGCGCCGCGGTGCTGGTCGGCGGCGACAGCCGGCATGGGCGCTTTTCGGACGAGGACGCGCGGGCCCTGCTCGCCGGGCTGGAGCGCCTGGCCGGCGCGGCGAGCCTGATGATCACCGCCTCCCGCCGCACGCCCGGGCCTTTGCGGGCGGCCCTTGCCGACCTGGCCCGCCGGCAGGGCGGCTTCTTCTGGGACGGGAACGGCGAGAACCCCTATCTCGCCCTGCTGGCGTTGGCCGACACGATCGTGGCGACGGCCGATTCGGCCAACATGGTGACGGAAGCCTGCGCCGTCGGCGTCCCGGTGCTGCTGTTCGAACCGGGGAACCTTTATGCCCGCCACCGCCCGCTCTTCGAGGCACTGAAACGGCACGGAGCTGTGCATCCTTTCACTGGACGGGTTGAAGCGTTGCGGTCCAAGCCCTTAGACATGACACTCGCGATCGCGCAGGCTGTGGCGAATGCCTATATGGGGCATCGCGACGCGCTCGCCCGCCGGACGGCTCGCTAGGGCCTCATCGGCGGCAGCCCCGGAGACCCTTATGTCCACCACCCCGCAGGCTCCCCAGCACGAGAAGCTCGTGATCATCGGTTCCGGCCCGGCCGGCTACACCGCCGCGATCTACGCCGCCCGCGCCATGGTCGAGCCGCTGCTGATCTCGGGCTTCCAGCCCGGCGGCCAGCTGATGATCACCACCGATGTCGAGAACTATCCGGGCTTCGCGGACGCGATCCAGGGCCCGTGGCTAATGGAGCAGATGCGCTCCCAAGCCGAGCATGTCGGCACCCGGATCGTCTCGGAATACATCACCAAGGTCGACCTCGCGCAAAGGCCGTTCCGGCTCGAGGCCGATTCGGGTGCGGTCTTCACCTGCGACGCGCTCATCATCGCCACCGGCGCCCAGGCCAAATGGCTCGGCCTGCCCTCGGAGGCGAAGTTCCAGGGCTTCGGCGTCTCGGCCTGCGCCACCTGCGACGGTTTCTTCTTCCGCAACAGGGAGGTCGTGGTCGTCGGCGGCGGCAACACCGCGGTCGAGGAGGCGCTGTATCTCGCCAACCTCGCCTCCAAGGTCACGGTGGTGCACCGCCGCGACACGTTCCGGGCCGAGCGCATCCTCCAGGAGCGCCTGTTCAAGCACCCGAACGTCGAGGTGGTGTGGAACCACGCGGTGGAAGAAATCTGCGGCCGCGACAAGCCGGCCCCGTCCGTCACCCATGTCCGCCTGCGCGACACGCTCACCGGCGCGATCACCGAGCGCAAGGCCGACGGCGTGTTCGTCGCCATCGGCCACCAGCCGGCGACCGCGGTCTTCGAGGGGCAATTGCCCCTCAGGGCCGGCGGCTACCTCGACGTGACGCCCGGCACCGCCATGACGGCGATCCCTGGCGTCTTCGCCGCGGGCGACGTGACCGACGACGTCTACCGGCAGGCGATCACCGCCGCCGGGATGGGCTGCATGGCCGCGCTCGAGGCGGAGAAGTATCTGGCCAACCTGGCGATCGGCGAACAGCCGCGCCAGGCCGCGGCCGAGTAGGAGATGTGTCCGGGGCCGGGGATGAGCCCCGGTTCCGGCCTTGTGTGGCGTTCGCTCTGAACTCACCGGCATTCAGGCCGGCCGGGGCTCTGGCGAGGGGTTGGCGGCCGTGGACTGGGACAAGATCCGGATTTTCCTCAACGTCGCCGAGGCGGGCAGCTTCACCAAGGCGGGCGACGACATCGGCCTGAGCCAATCGGCGGTGAGCCGCCAGATCAGCGCCCTCGAACGGGAGCTGAAGGCGCCGCTGTTCCACCGCCACGCCCGCGGGCTGATCCTGACCGAGCAGGGCGACCTGCTGTTCCGGGCCGCCCGGGACATGAAGATGCGGCTCGAGACCACCAGGGCCCGCCTCGTCGAGACCAGCGAGCGCCCGTCCGGCGATCTGAAGGTGACGACGACGGTGGGCCTCGGCACCGCCTGGCTGGCGCAGCGCGTCGCCGAGTTCCTCGACCTGCACCCGGATGTCCGCGTCGAGCTGATCCTGACCAACGAGGAACTCGATCTCGCCATGCGCGAGGCCGACGTGGCGATCCGCCTGCGCCGCCCGGCCCAGCCGGACCTGATCCAACGCCGGCTGTTCACCGTGCATTACCACGTCTTCGCCTCGCTCGATTACGTGAAGCGCTTCGGCGAGCCGAAGACGATCGACGACCTCGACAAGCATCGCCTGGTCTCGTTCGGCGGCGACCAGCCGTCCTACCTGATGGCGACGCACTGGCTCGCGACCGTCGGCCGCGAGGGGCGCGAGCACCGCACCATCCACTTCACGGTGAACAACATTTCGGCGCTCCAGCTCGCCGTCGAGACCGGTGCCGGCATCGGCATCCTGCCGGACTACGTGGCGGACGGGAACGAGCAGCTCGTCCAAGTGCTGCGCGACTACGAGATGCCGAACCTCGAGAGCTACCTCGTCTATGCCGAGGAGATGCGGACGGTCGCCCGCGTCCAGGCATTCCGGGATTTTCTGGTCGCCAAGGCGCAGCGCTGGACCTACTGAGCCGGGGCGCCGCCCGCCCCGCCTTGCGAAGGGCTGCCCGGGGAAAGACGAGGCGTGGGACATCCCCTCTCCCCGCCCGCGGGGAGAGGGGTAAACCCGCGCCTTTCTCCAGCCAGCCCGCGCCTCGCGGAGTCGGCCCGGGTTCACGGGTGGGACGGAGGGCCCGATACCGTACCGACCGGCAAGTGTTCTGGCGCACGCAGCGACCGCGAACGCAGGGCAGTGCCCTCACGTTGTCCGTGGCGAGGCCCGGAATCGACCTCCGGGTGCTTTTGACGGTCGACGGAGGCTCACTATGCGTCATTCGCATCTCGTCGCCGCCCTCCTGGCGGCGGCTCTCGCGCCCGGCCCGCTCCTGGCACAGGCCGAGCCCCCGATGCGCGATCCCGGCGCCACCGGCTCCCTGACCACCCGCGAGACCACCGGGGTCGGGCAGACCAAGCCGCCGGGCGCGGCCCTCGGCCCCGAGGCCGGCCTGACGCCGGACCTGCGCGAACGCGACCGCGCGATCCAGCGCCAGATCGAGACCAGCATCTGCACCGGCTGCACGGAGTAGCCGCTACGTCCGCCGCGCCGCATTAGTCCGGTCTGCATTAGACGGAATGAGCGGTTGCGGGCGCGCCGAGCGGACGACTACACCGGCTGCAACCAGCCTGTCCGCCACCGGGCACGGCCGACGAAGGAGGAGCGCCATGAGCCAGCGGGTCGTCGAGGTCAGCCAGGAGGCACGTGCGCGGGCGCAGATCGACGAAGCCAAGTATCAGGCGTGGTACGACGCCTCGATTCGCGATCCCGAGACATTCTGGCGCGAGCACGGCAAGCGGATCGACTGGTTCACGCCTTACGCCAAAGTGAAGGAGACGACGTTCGGCCCCGGCGACGTCTCGATCAAGTGGTTCTCCGACGGCGTCACGAACGCCGCCTACAATTGCATCGACCGCCACCTCGACAGCCGCGGCGAGCAGGTGGCGATCATCTGGGAGGGCGACGACCCATCCGAGTCGCGCCACATCACCTACCGTGAGTTGCATACGGAAGTGTGCCGGATGGCAAACGTCCTGCGCAACCGCGGCGTCTCCAAGGGCGACCGGGTCACCATCTACCTGCCGATGATCCCCGAGGCCGCCTTCGCCATGCTGGCCTGCGCCCGGCTAGGGGCGATCCACTCGGTGGTGTTCGGCGGCTTCTCGCCGGATTCGCTCGCCGGCCGCATCCAGGGCTGCGAGTCGAAGCTCGTCATCACCGCCGACGAGGGCCTGCGCGGCGGCCGCAAGGTGCCGCTGAAGGCCAATGTCGACGCGGCGATCCAGCGCCTTCCGGCCGACAGCGTCGACCACGTCATCGTGGTGCGCCGCACCGGCGGCGCGATCGAGATGGATCCGGTCCGCGACGTCTATTACGACGCCGCCGCCGCCCAGGTCACCGACGAATGCCCGGTGACCCATGTCGAGGCCGAGCACCCGTTGTTCCTGCTCTATACCTCGGGCTCGACCGGCCAGCCGAAGGGCGTCGTCCACACCACCGGCGGCTATCTCGTCTACGCCTCGATGACCCACCAATACGTCTTCGACTACCACGAGGGCGACATCTACTGGTGCACCGCCGATGTCGGCTGGGTCACCGGCCATTCCTACATCCTGTATGGGCCGCTGGCGAACGGTGCCACCACGCTGATGTTCGAGGGCATCCCGACCTATCCGTCGATCTCGCGGTTCTGGGACGTCGTCGACAAGCACAAGGTCAACATCTTCTACACCGCCCCGACGGCGATCCGCTCGCTGATGGGCGCCGGCGAGGAACCGGTGAAGAAGACCTCGCGGAAGAGCTTGCGGGTGCTCGGTTCGGTCGGCGAGCCGATCAACCCCGAAGCCTGGGAATGGTACTACCGGGTGGTCGGTGACGAGCGTTGCCCGATCGTCGATACCTGGTGGCAGACCGAGACCGGCGGCATCCTCATCACCCCCCTCCCCGGTGCCACCCCGCTCAAGCCCGGCTCGGCGACCCGGCCGTTCTTCGGCGTCAGGCCGGTGGTGGTCGACGGCGACAACGTGGTCCAGGAGGGAGCCTGCGAGGGCAACCTCTGCATCGACGATTCCTGGCCCGGCCAGATGCGGACCGTGTGGGGCGACCACGAGCGCTTCGTGCAGACCTACTTCTCGACGTTCCCGGGCCGCTATTTCTCGGGCGACGGCTGCCGGCGCGACGCGGACGGCGATTACTGGATCACCGGGCGCGTCGACGACGTCATCAACGTCTCGGGCCACCGGATGGGCACGGCGGAGGTCGAATCCTCGCTTGTCGCCCACCCGAAGGTCTCCGAGGCCGCGGTGGTGGGCTATCCCCACGACATCAAGGGCCAGGGCATCTACGCCTACGTGACCCTGATGCAGGGCGAGGAGCCCTCCGACGCGCTCCGCAAGGAGCTGGTCGCCTGGGTGCGCAAGGATATCGGGCCGATCGCGTCGCCCGACCTGATCCAGTTCGCCCCCGGCCTGCCCAAGACCCGCTCCGGCAAGATCATGCGCCGCATCCTGCGCAAGATCGCCGAGAACGAGTTCTCTTCCCTCGGCGACACCTCGACGCTCGCCGAGCCAGCGGTGGTCGATGACCTGATCGAGAACCGCCAGAACCGCAGCAAGTGATCGTGATGCCGGGGCCCCGATCGGGGCCCCGGCTTTTTTAATCCTGTGCGCGACGGTCGCACTTCTCAGACCTTCGTCGCATCGAGAACATTTTCAGTCCCTTTGTGCTGGCTTTCGCCACAGAATTGAGCCATCGGGATTATTGCGCCGCAACACGCACAGTCGGCGCAAGCTCAGCCTGGCGAGAACAGGCCGTCAGACAGATCGACGCACCGGCCTCATCCTCCCGCACCGTCCTCGGTGCGCGGCAGAGCCGTGCCAGATCACGACGACACCATCACCGACAACAAAGACAGGGAGGCCCGCCGATGGCAGAGGCAGAGACCGCTCGGGTTCTGGCGAGTCCGACATTCCACAGATTGGTGCATGAGCGCACCCGCTTCGGCTGGATCCTGTCCGGCGTCATGCTGGGCATCTACCTCGTCTTCGTTCTGCTCGTCGCCTTCGCGCATGGATTGATGGCGACGAAGATCGGCTCCGGGGTGACCTCGCTCGGCATCGTGCTCGGCCTCGTCGTCATCGTGTCGGCCTTCGTGCTCACCGGGATCTACGTCGCCCGGGCCAATGGCCGCTTCGACGACCTGACCCGCGACCTCAACCGGGAGCTCGGCCGATGACCGCTCGCCGTCTTGCCCTCGTGGCCGCCCTCACCCTCGCCGGGGCGGGCGCCGCCTACGCCGCCGGTCCGGATCTCGGCGCCGTGCAGAAGCAGGCGACGAACTGGACCGCCGTCGCGATGTTCCTGCTCTTCGTGCTCGCCACGTTGGGCATCACCTACAAGGCCGCCGCGGGCTCGAAGTCCGCGGCCGATTTCTACGCCGCCGGCGGCGGCATCTCGGCCGGCCAGAACGCGCTCGCCATCGCGGGCGACTACATGTCGGCGGCGTCGTTCCTCGGCATCTCGGGCCTCGTCTTCTCGTCGGGCTTCGACGGGCTGATCTACTCGATCGGCTTCCTGGTCGGCTGGCCGATCGTGCTGTTCCTGATCGCCGAGCGCCTGCGCAACCTCGGCAAGTTCACCTTCGCCGACGTGGCGAGCTTCCGCCTCGACCAGACCCGGATCCGCATCCTGTCGGCGACCGGCACGCTCGTCGTGGTGGCGTTCTACCTGATCGCCCAGATGGTCGGTGCCGGCAAGCTGATCCAGCTCCTGTTCGGCCTCGACTACCTCTATGCGGTGATCGCGGTCGGGATCCTGATGATCGTCTATGTCGCGTTCGGCGGCATGAAGGCGACGACCTGGGTGCAGATCATCAAGGCGTGCCTGCTGCTGGCCGGGGCGTCCTTCATGGCGCTCGCGGTCCTGTGGCGCTACGGCTTCAACCCGGAGGCGCTGTTCGCCGCGGCCGTGGCCGAGCATCCCAAGCACGAGGCGATCATGGCGCCGGGCGGCCTCGTCGCCGATCCGGTCTCCGCGATCTCGCTCGGCATCGGCCTGATGTTCGGCACCGCCGGCCTGCCCCACATCCTGATGCGGTTCTTCACCGTCTCGGACGCGCAGGCGGCACGCAAGTCGGTGTTCTACGCCACCGGCCTGATCGCCTACTTCTACATCCTCACCTTCATCATCGGCTTTGGCGCCATCACCTTCCTGATGGGCGACCCGAGCTACTTCAAGGCCGGCGCCAACGGCGCCTACGACCGGATCGCCGGGCTTCTCGGTGGCAGCAACATGGCGGCGGTGCATCTCGCCAACGCCACCGGCGGCTCGCTCTTCCTCGGCTTCATCTCGGCGGTGGCCTTCGCGACCATCCTGGCGGTGGTGGCGGGCCTGACCCTCGCCGGGGCCTCGGCCGTCAGCCACGATCTCTACGCCCAGGTCTTCGCCCGCGGGCGCACCACCGAGGCGAGCGAGGTGCGGCTGTCGAAGATCGCGGCGGTGGTGATCGGCCTCGTGGCGATCTATCTCGGCTACGTGTTCGAGAACCAGAACGTCGCCTTCATGGTCGGCCTCGCCTTCGCGGTGGCGGCGAGCTGCAACTTCCCGGTGCTGGCCATGTCGATCCTGTGGAAGGGCACGACCACGCTCGGCGCCCTCGTCGGCGGCCTGATCGGCCTCGTCAGCGCGGTCGTGATGGTGGTGCTGTCGAAGGCGGTGTGGGTCACCACCTTCGGCCACGCCGCGGCGCTCTTCCCCTACGACAATCCGGCCCTGTTCTCGATGCCGCTGGCCTTCCTGGGCATCTGGGCGGTCTCGACGATCGACAACTCCGCCCGGGCCCGTCGCGAGCGGGCGGCCTTCGAGGCGCAATACGTGCGCTCGGAGACCGGCATCGGGGCGGCCGGCGCGCACGCGCATTGACGGGAACCGGGCGGCTCCCTGCAACGGAGCACCGCCTCCCCAGACGAGACCAGGGCGTCCGGACGCACGAGCCCGGACGCCCTGCCGCCGTTACTCACGCCTCGCTCCGGTCTCGGTCTCCCCTCGTTTGGCCCGGACCGGAAGGCCGCCGTGGATCCCCGTCAAACGGCGGCGCTCAGGGTTTGACCGCGTAGGCGCGGAACGACTGCCGGGACGCCGCGGCCTTCTTGCAAGGCTTGCCGCCGACAGGCTCGTCCCCGTCGTCGCTCAGCAGGTGCAGGGTGTCCGGGTCGTCAGGATACAGGAAGAGAGCCTCGGGGTGCCCTGCCAGATCGCGCAGCGTCTCCGGCGCCTCGCCGGCCGTCCCGGACCAGCGATAGAGGGCGAAGGCGCCCTCCGGGCCGGGTGGCCCCGCCACGATCAGGTAGCCCTTGCGGGATGCGACGTAGTCCATGCTCCGGATCCCGCGTCCATCGAGGGGCAGCAGGATCGGCTGACCCAGCCTGGGAGGCCGGCCCTCGATCACCTCGGCGGGGTTGTCGAGCGGGACGACGATGGCGCCCTTCGCCAGCACGGGGCTCCGCAGGCCAATCAGCAGGCGGCCATCGGGAGTTGCCGCCAGACCTTCGATGTTCAGCCCGTTCTCCTCGGGCGCCAGCTTCGCCGCGTCCTTCAAGCCGAGCGACGCAAGGGCAGGCTGGGTGAGCGCCGTGACCAGCTCCGTGTAAGGCGTGCCCACCGTGATCAGGTCCGGGGCGCCGCCCTTGGTCACGATGTCGGTGGCGAACAGGCGATGGCGCTTCGGTCTCTTTTTGCCTTCGGAGTTCCGCCCGTGCGAGGAGATCCAGTAGATGCGGTTCCCGATGCGCGCCGCCCCTTCGAGATCGCTCTCCTTGCCGCTCGTGTCCTCATCCGGAGGGGTCAGGAACGCATCGATCGCGATCGTCCGCGCACGGCCCGGCTTATCCCTGTCGTAGATGCGCAAGGTATTGTCTTCGTCGTTTGCCACGACGAAACTGGATCGATCGATCGCGACGGCCGCCGATGCATCGCACATCCCTTGATAGTTCAAAACATCATCCGCCAGTGCCGGACCATGAAGGACGATCATCAACAAAGATGCGATTGCCAGTCTATCCATGGCCACCCCCCTAACGCATATCAATGATTTTATCGGTCGATTGCTCCACATCTCCAGCCAGGCCCGTCGATGCATGATCTTGACTAACGATCATCTGCACGCAAGAGCGCGTTCATGGCCGATGTTTTAGTTGAGAGCAATAAAACGAAATCCTGTTCGCCACAAGGCCGTTTCGGCGAACGCGACCCGGACCGGCAACGAGAACAACCCTGGAGGCGCGCCGATGCCCCACAACGGGCCGGGCGGCACCGGAGACATGAGACGAAGGCGTAACGCATGTCTCGACATGACCCGCTGGCACAGCGCCCACCCGTGCTGCACACGAGACACGATAGGACGGTCCGTCTGGAGCGCCGTTCGTTCCCACCCTCGACCTCATCCTGATGTCCAAGCAAAAGACGATTTCGCCTGCCTCAGACCTAAAATACAAAATATTTATTAAATATACCCCAGGCACCCGAAAAGTGGAAACCACATTTCGGGTGCCTGGGGTATATGATCTCATGACAATGTCGATGGCGTGCGATTCTCAGGCCGACGGGATGCCATGGCCATGGCATTACAATCGGGCACGCTTCTACGATCTTGTTCGGCCGCAGATGTGTGTCGCAATACCGGCGATCACCCCCGCAAGATCTGATTGGCGCCGCGTCCGTCACCCGAGGGACTCGTCCTCCCGGCCCGGGCCACACTCCTCCGGCACCGGCGCGACCCCGGTGTCACCGACGATCGGGATCAATGCCCGCCCGGCTCCCCATGCATCTGCCGGATCCGCCGCACCGTCCACCACACCCCGGCCAGCAGGACCGGCACCGCCACGGCCGTCCCGATGGTCGCGTCGACCGGCAGGCCGGCATGGTGCGCCCCCTCCAGGACGTGGTGGAAGAGGCTCGCAACGTAATAGGTGATCGCCGCGACCGACAGGCCCTCGACGGTCTGCTGCATCCGCAATTGCAGCCGCACCCGGTCGTTCATCGACTGGAGCTGGGCCTGGTTCTGGCGCTCCAGGTCGATGTCGACCCGCGTGCGCAGCATCTGGGCGGCCCGGGCGAGCTTGCGGGAGAGCATGTCCTGCCGCTCGGCGATCGTCGTGCAGGTGCGGATCGCCGGGTTGTAGCGTCGGGCGAGGAAGACCGACCAGCTCGTCTGACCCGGCAGCGCGTGCTCGCCCGAGGAGGACAGGCGCAGGCGCACCAACTCGTCGTAGGCCCGCGTCGCGCCGAAGCGGTACATCGCCCGCGAGGCACCGGCCTCCAGCTCGGCGGCGAGCCCGATCAGCTCGTCGAGGAGGGCGTGATTCTCCGAAAAACCCTCGCTGGAGCGCATCGCCTCCATCAGCGGCGGCAGCGCGGTCTCGATCCGCCGGATCGTCGGCCCGAGCGCCTGCGCCTCCGGCAGGCCGAGGAGTGCGAGCGTGCGGTAGGTCTCGATCTCGAGCAGACGCTGGACCAGGGTGCCGGCACCGAGCCGGCTCAGGCGCCGGTCGGCCACCACGATGCGGACATAGCCGTGCGGATCGGGCTGGAAGTCGGTGGCGATCACCGCCGCGCCCCCCTCCGCCTCCGCCATCGCCAGGGAGGCGGCATTGAAGCCCGAGACCACGTCGGCCGGCAATCCGCCATCCACCGCCGCTAGGAGGTGGAGATCGACCGCGACGAGGAGCGGGCCGGGCTGGGCCACCTCCGCCATCGCGCCGTCAATCGCGTCGGGATGGGGCTGGAACGCCTGGCCCTGCGCGTCGGCGTATTCCCACGTATAGGTGGTGAACTCGCTGTGGCTCTCCCAGCGCAGGACCGCGCCGGAGAAGATCACCCGGTGCTGCTTGGCTCCCGGCGCCGGCCCCGGATGGCCGAGGCCGGTGCAATAGGCGTCGAGCGCGTCGCGGTCGGCGGCGGCGGCATCGCCGTCGGTCAGGAAGGCGTAATGCAGGACGCGGCGGGGCGTCTTGACCGGCGTGAATGGCCGGGCATGGACCTCCGCCAGCACCCGCGCGCGCAAGGGGTGTTCGTCCAGCCGCATCCTCGTCGCCCGCCTCTCGCTGCGTCAAGCGTGTCGTCGCCACGCTTGGCTTGGCCGAGGCGGCCCCCTCGGTCAACGGGCCCCTTGGTCGGCGGGCGGCCCAGGAGACTGTCGGTGCCGGCGGTCGGTGCCGGCGGTCAGTGCCGGAAGTGGCGGTGGCCGGTGAGCACCATGGCGAGGCCGGCCTCGTCGGCGGCACGGATCACGTCGTCGTCGCGCATCGAGCCGCCGGGCTGGATCACCGCCGTGGCGCCGGCCTCGGCCGCGGCGAGCAGGCCGTCGGCGAAGGGGAAGAAGGCATCGGACGCCACCACCGCGCCGCGGGCGAGGCTCTCTGGCAAGCCGGCGGCCTTCGCGGCTTCCGCCGCCTTCCAGGCGGCGATGCGCGAGGAATCGACCCGCGACATCTGCCCGGCGCCGATGCCGACCGTGGCGCCGTCCTTGGCATAGACGATCGCGTTCGACTTGACGTGCTTGGCGACCCGGAAGGCGAAGCGCAGGTCCGACAACTCGGCCTCGGTCGGCGCGCGCTTCGTCACGACCTTGAGCGGCATGTCGTCGACGACGGCGTTGTCGCGGTCCTGGACCAGGAAGCCGCCCGCCACCGTGCGCCAGACCTGGCCGGGCTTGCGGGGATCGGCGACGCCGCCGGTGGTGAGAAGACGCAGGTTCTTCTTGGCGGCGATGATCGCGGCGGCCTCCTCGGTGGCATCGGGCGCGATGATGACTTCCGTGAAGATCTCGACGATCTTCCCCGCCGCCTCGGCGTCGAGGGTGCGGTTCAGCGCGACGATGCCGCCGAAGGCCGAGACCGGATCGCAACGCAGCGCCCGCTCGTAGGCGTCGAGAAGGCTCGCCCCCTCCGCGACGCCGCACGGGTTGGCGTGCTTGACGATGACGACCGCGGCGGTGCGGGCCGGGTCGAACTCGCTCACCGCCTCGAAGGCGGCGTCGGTGTCGTTGATGTTGTTGTAGGACAGTTCCTTGCCCTGGAGCTGGCGCGCGGTGGCGACGCCCGGGCGCGGGGCGCCGGCAGTGCGGTAGAAGGCGGCCTTCATGTGGGGATTCTCGCCGTAGCGCAGGCCCTGGGCCAGGGTCCCGCCAAGGGCCTGGAAGGTCTGTGCCGCGGGTGCCGCCCCGATCTCGCCGGCGAGCCAGGTCGCGATGGCGGCGTCGTAGGAGGCGGTCCGCGCATAGGCTTTCTGGGCCAGGCGCCGCCGGGTCGCGAAGGTGACGGCGCCGTCATGGGCGTCGAGGTCGGCGAGCACCGCCCCGTAATCGGCGACGTCGACCACCACGGCGACGTCCTTGTGGTTCTTGGCCGCGGCACGGATCATCGCCGGGCCGCCGATGTCGATGTTCTCGATGCACTGGGCCGCCGGCTTGCCCGCCGCCAGCGTCGCCTCGAACGGATAGAGGTTGACCACGAGGAGGTCGATCGCCGCGATGCCGTGGGCCAGCATGGCGGCCTGGTGCTCAGGGTTGTCGCGGATGGCGAGCAGGCCGCCATGCACGCCCGGATGCAGGGTCTTGACCCGGCCGTCCATCATCTCGGGGAAGCCGGTGAGGTCGGAGACTTCCGTGACGGTCAGCCCCGCCTCGGTGAGGGTCCGGTGGGTGCCGCCAGTCGAGACCAGGGTGACACCGCGGGCGGCGAGCGCCCGGGCGAATTCCACCAGCCCGGTCTTGTCCGAGACGGAGAGGAGCGCGCGGGAGATGCGGGACAGGTCGCTCGCCATGGTGACACCGGGTCTTTCGGTCGGGGGCGCAGCCCGCGGAAAAACCCGAGCCGGCACAGGAATTTCCGGCGCGCCTAGCAGAAACGGCCGGTCGAAGCCAGATGTTGCGCCGCAAAGCGGGGTGACAGGCCGCCCGGACGATCCGTCCGGACTGGTCTCGGCAAGCCCGCGTCGCGGAGCCGGACGCTGCCCACGTCCGACCGACAGCGGTTCTGGCATCGCGGCGCGATCGGTCGGGCACCGGGCGAGGCGCCCCCCTCGTCCTCCACGGCATCGGCCGTGGAGGGGCGCGGCTCGCGCCGTCTGACGGATAGGCTCCGGGGGACAGACTTGCTATGAGGGGGCCGGCCGCGCCCGAGCCCGGGAGCGGCCGGTCGCGCCACGGGAGGCGGTGATTTTCTCCGACAGTCCCTGGGGGACGGGCCTCGGCCTGTTCGCCATCGTGTTCCTGGTCTTCGCGAACGGGTTCTTCGTCGCGGCCGAGTTCGCCCTGGTGGCGGTCAGGCGCAGCCGGGTCCAGGAGCTCGTAGCCGAGAAGCGGGCCCATGCGGGTGCCCTGCAACGGGCGGTCGACAGCCTGGATTCGCATCTGGCGGCCACGCAGCTCGGCATCACCATCTCGTCCCTCGCCCTCGGCTGGGTCGGCGAGCCGGCCCTGGCCCACCTGATCGAGCCCCTGCTCGCCTTCCTGCCGCAGGGCGTGAGCATGGTCGGCGCCCACGCCGTCGCGGTGGTGATCTCCTTCGTCATCATCACCTCGCTGCACATCGTGCTGGGCGAGCTGGCGCCGAAGAGCCTGGCGCTCCAGCGCAGCGAGCGCACGGCACTCGCCATCGTTCGCCCCTTACGGCTGTTCCTGCTGATCTTCCGCCCGGCGATCTCGTTCCTCAACGGGCTCGGCAACGGCGTGCTGCGCCTGTGCGGGTTGCAGCCGGGCTCGGGCGAGGGCTCGCTGCATTCCACCGCCGAGTTGTCGCTGCTGGTGGCGGCGAGCCAGGAGGCGGGCCTGATCCAGGAATCGCAGCAGGCGGCGGTGCAGCGCATCTTCGGCATCGGCGAGCGGCGGGTGCGGGACATCATGACCCCGCGCCACGAGGTCGACTGGATCGACATCGAGGATCCGCGCGAGGCGGTGCTGGAGACGATCCGCGCCTGCCGCCACGAGCAATTGGTGGCGAGCCGCGGCGAGATCCACGAGATCGTCGGCGTGCTGCGCAAGCAGGACGTGCTCAACCAGCTCCTCGACGGGGCGCCGATCAGCCTCGACGCGATCATCCGCGAGCCGATCGTCGTGCACGAGGGGATGCCGATCCTGCGGGTGCTCGAGACCTTCAAGGCCAAGCCCGTCCGGATGGCGATCGTCGTCGACGAGTACGGCGATCTCGAAGGCATCGTCACCCAGACCGATCTCCTCGAGGCGATCGCCGGCGACATCCCGGAAACCGACGACGACGAGCCGATGGTGGTCGAGCGCCAGGACGGGTCGCTGCTCATCGACGGCATGATGCCGGCGGTCGATGCCTTCGAGCGCCTCGGCCTCACCGAGCGGCTCGACAGCGACGACTTCTCGACGCTCGCCGGCTTCGTGATCTTCCAGCTCGGCCGCATCCCCACCGCCGGCGACGGGTTCGAGCGCAACGGCTGGCGCTTCGAGGTCGTCGACATGGACGGGCGCCGGGTCGACAAGATCCTGGCCGCAAAGACGGAGACCTGAGCCTTACCCTGCGTGAATCACGCTTGCAATCGATCGCCGTGGGGTTAGGTAGCTCCTGCCAGATTATCCTGAGTCGCTGCCCGGGTGGGGCCAGGGGGCCCCACGGCGAGCGACGGAGATCGAGACCCATGACCCTCAACCGCACCCTTCTGCTCGCAGCTCTCCTGGCCGCGCCGCTCGCGCTTCCGGTCTCGGCCGAGGCAAAGCCGAAGGCCGACCGCACCATCGCGGCGGTCGACACCGATGCCGACGGCACGATTGACCTGGCCGAGGTGAAGGCCGCGGCCGGCGCCGTGTTCGACAAGCTCGAGAAGGATGCCGACGGCACCCTCGACACCAAGGAACTTCAGGGCCGCGTCAGCCGCAAGGACATGAAGGCCGCCGACCCGGACAACGACGGCACCCTGGACAAGGCCGAGTACCTCGCCCTGGTCGAGGCCCGCTTCAAGGCCGCCAATCCGGACAACGACGGCACCGTCGATGCCAAGGAAATCCGCACGCCGGCCGGCAAGGCCCTGGCACGCCTGCTGAAGTAAGAGGCTGTTGGGAAAGCCCCCTCAACATACGAAATGTGGTGCCAGATGGGCAGATTGGGCGCCACATGTTGCGCCTGGAGACCCCTTTCCCAACGGACTCTCACAACAAATCGCTTCTGCTACGGCTAGAGAAGCTTCGCGATCGCGTTGCAATCGCGAAGCTTCTCTCGCTGTATTTTCTACGACGAACCGGTATCCACTTCGTCGGACAATACTCTAGGATTTATTACTCTTGACTCTTTCTCACCTTTGCACGTCGATCAGCGGCGACCAGGTCGGGTCGGAGGCGTAGGACGGCGTCGGGACCGGCTGCTCGACCTTGCCGGTGATGTCGACCATGTAGAGTTTGCCGCCGGCCTGGCCGCCGGGATCGCGGAAGAACATCACGTACTGGCCGTTCGGCGCCCAGGTCGGGCCCTCATTGTGAAAGCCTTCGGTCAACACCCGCTCGCCGCTGCCGTCGGGCTTCATGACGCAGATCGCGAAGGAGCCTTTCCGCTGGCGGGTGAACGCGATGTAGTCGCCCCGCGGCGACCAGGCCGGCTGCGAGGCCGAGCCGTCGCCGAAGGTCAGGCGGCGCGGGTTCGAGCCGTCGGCGCCCATGACGTAGACCTGCTGCTGGCCGCCGCGGTCGGATTCGAAGACGATCTCGCGCCCGTCCGGCGAGAAGGACGGCGAGGTGTCGATGGCGTTGGCGTTGGTGATCCGGGTCTGGGCCTTGGAGGCGAGGTCCATGACGTAGATGCTGGCATTGCCGCCGTCCTGGTCGCTCATCACCAGGCGCCGGCCGTCCGGCGAGAAGCGCGGGCTGGTGCTCATCTCGGCATTGGTCGGGATCACCTGGCGTGCGCCGGTCGCGAGGTTGATGACCTGCACCCGCGGCTGCTGGCCGGTGACCTGCGCCATGTAGGTGATGTCCTGGGTCGAGGGCGAGTAGCGCGGCGCCACCACCGAGGCTTCGCCGCTCGTCAGGTAGCGCACGTTGGCGCCGTCCTGGTCCATGATGGCGAGGCGCTTGCGGCGGTGCTCCTTCGAGCCGGATTCGTCGACGAAGGCGACGCGGGTGTCGAAGAAGCCGCCGATGCCGGTGATCTTGGTGTAGACCGCATCCGAGATCAGATGGCCCATGCGGCGCGCATTGGCGCCGTCACCGGCATATTGCTGGCCGATCATCTGCTGGCCGGACAGCACGTCCCAGAGCCGGAACTCGGTCTTGAGCCGGCCCGACCCGTCGCGGATGACCCGGCCGGTGACGAGCCCCTGCACGCCGATGTCCTTCCAGGCCGAAAAGTTCGGGGCGGCGTCGAAGTTCGGAGTCTCGGGGAAGCGGGCTCTCTCGACCGGCGTGAAGTAGCCGGAGCGCTTCAGATTGTTGGTCACGATGCCCGACAGGGTCGGGCCGAGGCTCGGATCGCCGGAGAACTCCGCAATGGCGATCGGCATCGGCTGGAACGCGCCGCCGGGACCGATGCGCAGGTTGAGCTGAGCCTGTGCGGGCGCCGCGAAGCCCGAGACGAAGCCGGCGGTGAGGCACAGCCACAGGAAGGCGGCGAGAGCGGAACGCAATCGCGAGGGGGAGTGCATGGGGGACGTCCGTCGTGGGTGAGGCAGGCCGCCGGGGGCTCTCAGACCCGCGGCAACTCGAACTCCGCATTGATGACCCGCCAGTCGTTGTAGAACGGGGCGAACTGGGACGGGATGCGGAAGGGCGCGCAGCGGCGCACCGCCCGCACGGCGGCTTCGGCGATCGAGCGGTCGACCGCGCTGCCGCCGGCACGCAGGATGCGCGGATCGGTGGTGAGGGAGCCGTCCGGGTTCAGGCGGATGTCGAGCTGCGGCAGCACGATGCCCTGGGCGGCGCCGGGGGGCGCCGAGTAGCAGCGTTCGATCTGCTGCTGGAGCAGGCCGACCAGGGCGTCGCGCTGGCTCGGGTTGAGGCGTTGGGACGTGCCCGCCGCCGTGCCGAGGGCGGCGGTGCGCTGCACCTCGCGGCCGGTGGAACCGGTCGATTGCGACGGGCCATGCGCGGCCAGCATGTCGCGGATCGAGCCTGAATTGAACTTGGCGGCAAGCTCGGCCTGACGCCGGGCCTTGGCCTCGGCGGCGGCCTTGGCCTTCGCTTCCGCCACCGCCCGCGCCTTCGCGGCGGCTTCCGCCTTCGCCTTGGCTTCGGCGGCCGCGTGGGCCTTGGCCTCGGCCTCCGCCCTGGCCGCGGCCTTCGCGTCGGCGTCCGCCTGGGCTTTGGCTTCGGCTTCCGCCTTCCGGGCTTCCGCTTCGGCCTTGGCCTCGGCACGAGCCTTCGCATCGGCCTTCGCCTTGGCCTCGGCGACGGCCCTGGCTTTCGCCTCGGCGTCCGCCTGCGCCTTGGCGTCCGCCTCGGCCTTGGCGTCCGCGCGCGCCTTGGCCTCGGCCTCGGCGCGGGCCTTGGCCTCGGCCCTCGCCTTGGCGGCCGCAGCGGCTGCCGCCTTCTCCGCGGCGGCCTTCTCGGCCGCAGCCTTGGCCTCGGCCAGTTCCTCGCGCCGGATCGCCTCGGCCTCGGCCTTCTCGGCGGCGGCCTTCTCGGCCACAGCCTTGTCTGCCGCAGCCTTCTCGGCCGCCGCCCGGGCCGCCGCTTTCGCGGCGTCCTTCGCGGCTTCGCGAGCGGCTTCCCTGGCGGCCTCTCTCGCCGCTTCCTTCGCGGCCTCCCTGGCAGCTTCCTTGGCAGCTTCCTTGGCGGCTTCCTTGGCCTCCCGTTCCGCCTCGGCCTTGGCTTCGGCGCGCGCTTCGGCCTCCGCCCGGGCCTTCGCGGCGGCGGCCGCGGCCCTCTCCGCATCGGCCTTGGTGGTGTCGGGGCGGGGCGGCGGCATCGGGGCGGACTCGGGCTGCTCGAGGGCCGGCCGCAGGGACGGCGGCGGAATCTCCTCGGCGTTGGCGACCTTCATCTCCGGCCGGCGCGTCGGCGGGGGCCGCAAGCTGGCCCTGGCCTCGCCCGGGGCGGTCTCCTGCGGCCTGTCGGCAAACCCGCCCGCGCGCCGGCCTTTGGGCCGGG
>NZ_LABX01000092.1 GCF_001043915.1 Methylobacterium aquaticum
CGCATCGGGCCCTTGACCCATCGCGAATTTTCGATGTCAAGCCAGAGGCTTGGCGAAAATTCGAGAACAGAACCAAAGGTCGTTTTCAACGACCGTTGGTATTATCCGCGCCCAGGCGGGGCGCCGCCACGGCGTCCAACCGCAATCGGGAGTGTTCGGATGTCCTCTCTCGTCTGTCCGTCATGGCCTTGCTGCCCATGACCGCCGTCCTCGTCGGCCTCCCGCTCCGCGTCCCGGCCGCTGGGGCAAGACCGGTGCCGGGACACCTGGCCGGGACACCTGGCCGGGACACCTGGCAGAGGCTCTCGAACGGGCCTGTTCAGGCCCCATCCTCCGGTCGCGGGCGGTCCTTACGGCACCTGCCCCTCGACGATGAAGATGCGGAAATCGGCGTAGCGGTCGCCGATCTTCCGCGCCTCACGATAGGCGTCCGACGCGAAGGTCGCGACCGCGATCTCCCGCGTGTCAAACCGAATGACCGCGACCCGTCCCGGTGGTGTGCCATCCACGGCCGTGGGGGCGCCGGGCCGCGCCAGGAAGGTTCCGCCCGCCTTCGCGAAGACCTCCGCCACGCGCGGGAAGAACTCGCGCGCGAAGTCCTGGGGCTGCCGCACGTCGAGTTCCACGATCGCGTAGGCCGCCGGCTTGGCTTCGCCTGCCCACGATGGCGCTGGTGTCGTGACCAGGCCGGCGAATCCGGCCGAGAGCATAACGGCGACATGAACACGGCGAAGCATCGGACGCCTCATCGAGCACGGCAGACCTTGGGGCGAGGAGGTGCAGAGTACGGCCTGCTCCGCGATTCGTCATCTGGCGACAATGACGAACCAGGGGCGACCCAGAGGAAGATTCGGAACGGGAGAGGTGGGACGAGCCCCTCGGACACCGCCGGCAAGGAGCCGATTCGGGGTCGTCGATGGGAAGTGCCGGCCCGGTCGTTCCAGGCCGCGGATCGCCGCTTGCCGTGCACCCCGTCGAGGCCCTCGGCTTTGCGCTACCCCACCCCCGTCGGCCCATCCAGCGTCAGCCGCACCCGCCGCGCCAGCTCCATCCGGCGGTAGGGCTTGTTGAGGATCTCGAACTCGCTGCCGCCGGTATCGGTCCGCTCGATCGAGGCTTCGGCATAGCCGGTGGTGAGCAGCACCTTGATCCGCGGCTGGCGCTCGCGGGCGGCGCGGGCGAGCAGCACGCCGTTCATGCCGCCGGGCATGATCAGGTCGGAGAACAGCAGGTCGACCTTGCCGCCGGCATCGAGCAGGTCCAGAGCCTCCTGGGCGCCGTGCGCGACCAGGACCGTATAGCCGAAATCGTCCAGGATCACCCGGGCGGTCTCGGCGACGTCCGGGCGGTCGTCGACCACCAGGATGGTTTCGGTGCCGGTCCGGTCTGCGGCTCGCGGCGCCGGGCGGCGCTCGACGGCGACGGCCTGGTCGGTGGCCGGGAAGAGCAGGCGCACTGTCGTGCCGTGGCCGACCTCGGAGGTGATCCGCACCGTGCCGCCCGATTGCCTGGCGAAGCCGTACACCATGGCGAGGCCCAGCCCCGTGCCGCGCCCCTCCTCCTTGGTGGTGAAGAACGGCTCCATCACCCGGGCCAGGATCTCCGGCGGCATCCCCAGGCCGGTATCCTGCACCTGCACCACCGCGTAGGGCCCGGGCCGCACCATCAGCAGCACGGCCATCTCGTCGTCGATGGTCAGGTTCTCGGTCTTGATCGTCACGGTGCCGCCACCCGGCATTGCGTCGCGGGCGTTGAGCAGCACGTTGAGCACGGCCACCTCGGCCTGGGTCGGGTCGAGGCGGCAGTTCCACAAGTCCGGTGCCAGGTCGGAGCGCATGACGACGTGGTCGCCGAGGGTGCGCCCGGTGATCTCGGCCATGCCGCGCACGAGGGTGTTGAGGTTGAGCGCCCGGCCCTCCAGGCGTTGCTTGCGGGCGAAGGCGAGGAGCTGGTGGGTGAGCCGGGCCGCCCGGTCGGTCGCGGCGCGGATCGCCTCGCCGGCGCCCATCAGCCGGCTCGCGTCGATCCGCGGATGCTCCGCGAGCGCCAGCACCACGTCGGTATAGCCGCCGATGACCTGGAGCAGGTTGTTGAAGTCGTGGGCGATGCCGCCGGTGAGCTGGCCCAGCGCTTCCATCTTCTGGGCCTGGTGCAGCGCCAGCTCGGCGTCGCGCCGGCGCGACACGTCGAGCTGCGAGCCGAAGAAGTACACCAGCTCGCCCTTCTTGTCGTAGACGGGCGAGATGAACAGCGCATTCCAGAAGGTCGAGCCGTCCTTGCGGTAGTTCAGGATTTCGGTGGCGATCTCCTTGCGCTCGGCGATCGCGCGGCGCACCTCCGACACCGTGTCGCGCTCGGTCTCGGGACCTTGCAGGAAGCGGCAATTGGTGCCGACCAGCTCCTGCGGCGTGTAGCCGGTCATGCGCAGGAACGCCTGGTTGGCGAAGACGATCGGGTTGTCCGGCTGGTGCGGATCGGTGACGATCATCGGCATCCGCGTCGTCTCGACGGCGGCGAAGAAGATGTCCGAGTGGGTGTCATGGACGGCGCGGGGACCACGGGCGGTCACGGCGGGCCCGAGGCCGCCGAGGTCCGGCTTCTCCGATATCTCTGCCATCCGACCCCCTCTTGCCGCCGGCGGAGCCATCCGGCATGCGGTCCTGCCTCGTCACCGATGGCCAGATAGGCACTGACGGCGGATATCAAGTGACACCAAAGGATAGTGCACCGCTTCGAGCGGCGTGACCGTGTCGCAGCGCCGCCGCGGAACCAAATCGCCTGCGGCGGGACCAGCCTCATCTGGCTTCCACTGGGTCATCCGGTGGTGTGATCCGGCTGTGCACCTGAGCCCGTCTCGCCACCTTGCGGGACGCGATTTTGCCGTGGCGGCGGACCGGCCGCGGGGCTAGGGTTCGGGGCCGGGTACGGGGTGCCCGCTTCGCTCGCCCACGATTCCCTTTCCCGCTTCTCTCCCCCCTGCTTCCTTTGGCCCGCGAGGTTCCGATGCAGCCCGCCACCGTCCCGGACGTGACTTTCCACACCCGCGTCAGGAACGAGGCCCTCGGCGGCCCCAACCCGTTCGCGTGGAAGGACCTCACCTCGGCCGAGGTGTTCGGCGGCCGCACCATCGTGCTGTTCGCCTTGCCGGGCGCCTTCACGCCGGCCTGTTCCGACGACCACCTTCCGGGCTACGAGCAGCATGCCGACGATTTCGCCGCCCTCGGCATCGATCAGGTGATCTGCCTGTCGGTCAACGACGCCTTCGTGATGTTCCAGTGGGCCAAGGCCAAGGGCATCGAGAAGGTGTTCATGCTGCCCAACGGCAATGCCGACTTCACGCGCCAGATGGGCATGCTGGTCAAGCGCAGCCGCCAGGGCATGGGGATGCGCAGCTGGCGCTACTCCATGCATGTCGAGGACGGCACGATCCGGAAGATGTTCGTCGAGCCGGGCTTTCGCGACGATCCGCCCGGGGTCGGCCTCACCGTCTCGGATGCCGGGACGATGCTCGCCTACCTCAAGAACCGGTAGCAGCCGCCAGCACGATCCGGGCGGCGCTGCGGCTCGGCTCGTCGCCGTCGGGCAGGCGCATCGTCGCGTCGAGCCGGGCGAGCGCCCGCTCCTGCGCCGCCCGGGCCGGGCCTTCGGGCAGGAGGGGGCCGAGCGCCGCCGCCAGGCGCTCCGGCGTGCACGCCGCCTGGATCAGCTCGGGTATCGCGTTCTCGCCGAGGATCAGGTTCGGCAGCACGATCGTCGGCACCTGGATCAGGCGGCGCACGATCACCTCTTCGATCTTCGGCACCTGATAGGCCACCACCATCGGTACGCCGGCCAGCGCCAGTTCGAGGGTCACGGTGCCGGAGGCGGCCAGCGCCGCGCGGGCCCGCCGGAAGGTCGCGAGCTTGTCGGCCTCGCCGTCGATCAGGCGCGGGGGCACCGGCCAGGCGGCGGAGAGGCGCTCGATCAGGGCGCGGTGGCGGGTGACGGCCGGCAGCTCGACCGTGAAGGCGTGGCCCTGGGCCCGGACCTGCGCCAGGGCCGCGCCGAAGATCGGCATCAGCCGCTCGATCTCGCTGCGGCGCGAGCCCGGCAGCACCGCGAGGACCGGGTCGAGACCGTGCCGGGCCTCGCGCTCGGCAGCGCTGGGCCGCAAGTCGCCCAGGCGCTCGATCAGCGGATGGCCGACATAGGTGCAGGCCGGACCATTGAGGCGGCGATGGGCGTCGGGCTCGAAGGGCAGCAGGGCCAGCACGTGGTCGATATAGCCGCGCATGGTCTTCGCCCGCCACGGGCGCCAGGCCCAGACGCTCGGGCTGACGTAATCGATCACCGGCAGGTCCGGCAGCCGGCGGCGCACCCGGCTCGCCACCGCATGGGTGAAGCCCGGGCTGTCGATGATGACGAGCACGTCGGGACGGGCCGCCACGCAGGCCCTCACGGTCTGGCGGATGCGCCGCATCAGCAGGCGGAGGCGGGCGGCGACCGCGAGGTAGCCGATCACCGCCACGTCCTCGAGCGGGAAGAGCGATTCCATCCCCTCCGCCGCCATCGCGTCGCCGCCGACGCCGGCGAGGGCGAGGGGCCTGCCCGAAAGGGCGCGCAGCGAGCGGATCAGCTTGGCGCCGAGCTGGTCGCCGGATTCCTCGCCGGCCACCAGCCAGATGGTGAGGGGACGATCGGTCGGGACGGCGTCGCTCAACGGGACGGCTCCGGGCTGGGCGGCAGGCCGAGAAGGAAGAGGCCGAGGCGGTCGGCGAGCGCGACCGTCTCCGTCCGGTCGAGCACCAGGGTGTCGCCGGCCCCGACCGCGATGCCGAGGCAGCCCGCCGCCGCCGCGCGCGTCACCGTGCGCGGGCCGATCGCCGGCAGGTCGACCCGGAGGTCCTGGCCGTCCTTCGCGCGCTTCACCAGCACCATCGCGGCGGGCGGGCGCCCGAGGCCGAGGGGTCGGCGGGCGAGAGTCCGGGCACGGGCGAGCATCCGGTCGGTGCCCTCCGGCCCCTCGACCGCCAGCACCCGCCGGCTCGCCACCACGGCGGCCTGGCCGACATCGTGCGGCGAGAGGCTGGCGAGCAAGGCTCGCCCGGCCTCGACCGAGGCTTCTGCCGCCGCGTCCGGCCCCAGGGTGCCGAAGCGGCCCCGCGGCGCCATCAGCCCGGGGGCGAGGTCGCGCACGCCGAGCACGTGCAGGCCGTGCTCTTCGAGCAAGGCCAGCACGCCGCGCAGCAAGTGATCGTCGCCGCCGGAGGCGAGCGCTCGCAGGGTGTCGCGGTTGCGGTAGGCGGCGAGCGTGTTGAGGAGAGCCGCCGGGCTCGGCCGCGCCACGGCGCCGGCCAGCGTCACCCCGGCGGGCGCCCAGCCGCGCAACGTGTCGAGGGCGCCGCGCACGTCGAGGAGATCGACCATGGCATCGGCCCGCCGCCGGGTCGCCGGATCGGCAAAGCCCCGGAGCGCCAGCACCCGGCAGGAGCGCCCGGCCTCCTCCAGGGCGGCCACGATGAGGAGCGGCAGCCGGCCGGCCCCGGCCACGATCGCGACCGGGCGCGCCGGGCTCAAAGCCGGTGCCGCCTTCGCCGCCGCGGCGCTCATCACGCGGTGCTCCTCAAGCGGTGCCTGGCGCCTCGCGCGGCGTGCAGACTGAGCGCTTGCCGCCCTCGCGGATGAAGGCCAGGATCTCCTGCACGATCGGGTGCTGGTCGAACTCCGCCGCCACGTCCTCGACCCGCTCCATCAGGGTGCCTTCAAGGGCAAACAGCAACCGGTACGCCTTGCGGAGCGCATGGATCTCCTCCCGGGAGAAGCCGCGGCGCTGGAGCCCGATGATGTTGAGCCCCGACAGGTGGGCGCGGTTGCCGACCGCCATTCCGTAGGGAATCAGGTCGTTCTCGAGCCCCGAGAGGCCGCCCACGAAGGCATGCGCGCCGACCCGGGCGAATTGGATCACCGCCGCGCCGCCGCCGAGGATCGCGTAGTCGCCGACCTGGCAATGGCCCGCCAGCATCACGTTGTTGGAGAACACCACGTGGTGGCCGACCCGGCAATCGTGGCCGACATGGCTGTTGGCGAGGAAGGCACAGGAATCGCCCACCACCGTGGCCAGCCCACCGCCGGCGGTGCCGGGATTCATCGTCACGCCCTCGCGGATCTGGCAATCGGCGCCGATCGTCAGCGTCGAGTCCTCGCCGCGGAACTTCAGATCCTGCGGCGGATGGCCGATCGACGCGAAGGGGTAGATCCGGGTGCGCGGGCCGATGGTGGTGCGGCCCGCCACCGCGACGTGGCTCACCAGCCGGACGCCGTCCCCGAGCCGGACCTGCGGCCCGACATGGCAGAACGGTCCGATCTCGACGCCGGCGCCGATCGCCGCGCCGTCCTCGACCACCGCGCTCGGGTGGATGCGGGTCTCGAGAGGATCGCTCATTCCGTCACCAGCATCGCGCCGATCTCGGCCTCGGCCACCAGCACGCCGTTGACCTTGGCCTCGCCCTTGAACCACCACATGAAGCGGCGGTTGCTGGTCTTGCGCATATGGTACTCGACCACGTCGCCGGGCAGGACCGGCTTGCGGAACTTCGCCTTGTCGATGGTCATGAAGAAGACCTTGCTCGGCTTGGCGTCGCCCTTGAGCTTGTGAGCGCAGCAGATCGCGCCGGCGGTCTGGGCCATGCCCTCGATCAGCAGCACGCCCGGGAAGACCGGCGCGGCCGGGAAGTGGCCGGTGAAGTGCGGCTCGTTGATCGTGACGTTCTTGATGCCGATGCAGCTCTCGTCCCGGTCGATCTGCACGATCTTGTCGATCATCAGGAACGGGTAGCGGTGAGGCAGCAACTCCATCACCCGCAGGATGTCGGCCGTCCCCAACTCGGCAGGCATCTCGGTCATGGTGTCAGGCTCCGTCATGGCTGCCCCGCATACGCCCCTGTCGTCGGTGCGCCGTCTTTGGCGAGAAGTACGGCGGATGCAAGCGATTTGCGGCGGGAGCGCGGCGGATGCGTCTTCCCCGCCGTCCGGCTCCGGGCCGGGGCGTCGGGCGCCCGGTCGACCGCCTTGTCTCAGCCCTCGCCAGCCTCGTCGCGGGAGCGGGCGGCGAGGTTCTTGAGCGTCGTCAATTCGCGGAACCACTCGCGCACGGGCTTGGCCGGCGTGCCGCCCCAGCGGGCGCCCGCAGGCACGTCCTTGTTGATGTTGCTCGATCCGGCGATCTGGGCGCCCATGCCGATGCGCAGGTGGCCCACCACCCCAACCTGCCCGCCGAGCACGACGTAATCCTCGAGCGTCGTCGAGCCGGCAATGCCGACCTGGGCGACGATCACGCAATGGCGGCCGATGACGACGTTGTGGGCGATCTGCACCTGATTGTCGATCTTGGTGCCCTCGCCCACCACCGTGTCGCGGCTGGCGCCCCGGTCGATGGTGGTGTTGGCGCCGATCTCGACGTCGTCCTGGATGATGACGCGGCCGACCTGCGGCACCTTGAGGTGGCCGCCCGGCCCCATGGCGAAGCCGAACCCGTCCTGGCCGATGCGGGCGCCGCCATGCACGATCACCCGGTTGCCCAGGAAGGCATGCAGCACCGAGGCGCCCGGCCCGATGGCGCAAGCCCGCCCGATCCGGACGTTCGGTCCCACGACGCAGCCCGCCGCCAGCACCGTCTCGGCGCCGATCTCGGCCTGAGGCCCGATCACCACGCCGGGATCGACCACCACGCCGGGTTCGAGCCGGGCGGTCGGATGGACGAAGGAGCCGGGCGACACGCCGGTGGCCCCGAACAACGACATGGGGCGCGCCGCGCTCGGGAAAAGGCGGGCGAGCACCGTCGCGAAGCTCCGATACGCCTGCGGCGTCACCAGGGCGACGGTGCCCTCGGGCACCCGGGCGGCGAAGCGCGGGGTGACCAGGCAGGCGCGGGCCCGGGTGGCGCCGAGCGCCCCGGCATATTTGGCGTTGTCCATATAGGCGAGGTCGTCGGGACCGGCACTCTCGAGGGGGCTGGCCGCACGGATCACCGCCTCGCCGTCGACGCCCGAGGGCAGGGGCGCGCCGGAGAGCGCCGCGATCTCGCGCAGGGGGACGGGACCCGCGAGGGGGAAGAAGACCGGTTCCGACATCGCCTGCATCCGCCTTGAGGCCCGGCGGGCCAAAGGAGGCCGGACCCGCCCATCCTTCCCGTCGAGGGGAGGGCGCCCGGACTACCCGGTCGTGGCGGAGGGCACAAACGAAAACAGCCACGGAGCGCCTGCCCCGCGGCTGTCGATGGCGAGGCGGGCGCTGATGGCGCCCGCCGGATGACGGTTAGAAGCGCGAGCCGCCCGAGAAGCGGAACGCCTGCGTCTGGTCCTTGCCGACCCGGCCGTAATAGGTGCCGTCGGCGCCGAAGACCTTCTGGCCCTCGTCCTTGCTGAGGGCGTAGGCGTAGTCGAAGCGGATCGGGCCGAGCGGCGAGTTCCACAGGATCGAGGCGCCGACCGACGAGCGGATCGTGTTCTTGTCCCGGACGTTCACGCATTCCGGCTCGACCGGGATGGCCGTCGCGCTGAAATTGCAGCCGCCGACCGGGCTGAAGCCGTTGATGAAGCCGTCGCCGTTGACGTCGAAGGCGCGGCGTCCCTTGTAGCCGAACAGCGTGCCGGCATCGGCGAAGACAGCGCCCTTCAGGCCGAGATCGCGGGGCAGGCCCCAGATCGGGAACTGCACCTCGACCGAGGCGCCGACATAGGTGGTGCCGCCGATCGCGTTCGAGCGGGCGTCGCCCGAGCCGACGTCGCGCGGGCCGATGCCGTTCGGCGCGAAGCCGCGGACCAGCGACGGGCCGAGGAAGAACTGGTCGGTGACGCGGAGGGAGTTGCCCTCGGTCGGCGTGACGTGGCCGCCCTGGAACTTCACGAAGCCGACGACGTCCTCGTACAGCTCCTTGTAGTACCGGGCCTCGCCGGTGACGCGGAAGAACTTCGAGTCGCCGCCGATGCCCGCATATTCGGGCTTCACCTCGCCGTAGAAGCCGTTGCGCGGCAGTTGCAGGTTGTCGAGGGTCGAGTAGGCCAGGGTGACGCCGGCGAGCGAGGTCAGCGTCGAGCCCACGGCCTCCTTGAGGGCGATCGACGCCTCGCCGTCATAGGCACAGGTCGGGTAGGCCGGCAGGCCGCCGACGTCACGGCCTTGGTACATCGTCCCGGCAGGATTCAGCGCCGTGTAGCCCGGGATCCCGAACGAGCAGTCATTGTACGGCCGCTTCAGGGTGTTCGGGATCTTCAGGTCGGTGTTGTAGATCGAGTAGCGCAGCGTGATGCCGAACTCCTCGGTGATCGGCAGGCCGAGGCGGAGCTGGCCACCGACCACGTCGGTCACATAGCGGGAGTAGCGGGTCTGGTCGCTGTACTTGTTGAAGACGTCGAAGCCAGCCGCGAGGCGGTAGCCGAGGAAGTACGGCTCGGTGAACGAGAAATCGACACCGCGTGTATACTGGCCGGCGGTGCCGGCGATGCGGACATACTGGCCGCGGCCGAGGAAGTTCGACTCCGAGACCGAGACCTCGCCGATGATCCCGTCCGCCGTCGAGTAGCCGCCGGCGACCGAGAACGAGCCGGTCGGTTGATCCTCGACATCGATGTTCACGACGACGCGGTCGGGAGCCGAGCCGGGCTCGTTGGAGAACCGCACCTTCTTGAAGAAGCCGAGGCCGTTCAGGCGCCGCTCGGCGCGGTCGATGAGCACGCGGTTATAGGCGTCGCCCTCGGTCAGGTCGAGTTCGCGCCGCACCACGTAGTCGCGGGTGCGGGTGTTGCCGCGGACGTTGATGCGCTCGATGTAGACCTTCGGACCGTCCTCGACGATGTAGCCGAGGGCCACGGTGCCGGTGGCGCGGTCGCGCTCGCCAGTCGGGCGGACCTGGGCGAAGGGATAGCCGGCCCGGGCCACCGATGTGGTGACGCCGGTCAGCGTCTTCTCGACGTCCTCGGCATTGTAGACGTCACCAACCCCGGTGCGCAGCTCGTCACGCAGGACAGTGCCGTCGACGCCCGGGATGCGGGAATCGACCGAGACCGCGCCGACGCGGTACTGCTGGCCTTCCTCGACCGTGATGGTGATGATCCAGCCGCCAGCAGCGTCGTCGAAGCGCGAGTCGGCCGAGGCGACCCGGAAGTCGGCGTAGCCGTTCTTCAGGTAGTAGCGCCGGATCAGGTCGAGATCGTTGGCGAGCCGGTCCGGATCGTAGACATCCGACGTCTTGACGAAGCTGAGGAGGTTCATCTCCGACAGCGTCATCAGGTCCTTCAGGCGGCCGTCCGAATAAACCTGGTTGCCGACGAAGCGGATCTCCTTGATGCCGGTCTTGTCGCCCTCGTCGATGGCGTAGACCACGTCGACGCGGCCGTTCGGCAGATCGACGGTGCGGACCGACACCTTCGCCAGGCCGCGACCGGCGCGGCGGTAGACCTCGCGGATCCGGTCGAGGTCGGAGTTGACCGTCGCCTGGCTGTAGGGCCCGCGCGACTTCGACTCGACGATGCTCTCGAGCGTCCCCTTCTCGACCTTCTTGTTGCCTTCGAAGAAGACCCGGTTGATCGTGTTGTTCTCGCGCACCGAGACGACGATGCGGCCACCGCTATGCGACACGCGCACGTCGGAGAACATCCCGCTGGCGATCAGGTTGCGGCGGCCTTCCTCGGGCGACACGCCGACCACGTAGGAACGGACCGTGTCAGGGTCGATCCGGGAATTGCCCTGAACGACAACCTGCTGCGCGAAGGCGCTGCCGCTGGCGGCGATGGTGGCGGCCATGACAATGGCGCCCTTCGCCGACGCACGCCGGCGCTTACCCGTCATCGACATCATCAAATGGCCCGTCTCATTTTTGTCGGCGCGGGTTCACACCCGCAGACGATCACCTTCTCGCAAAGGCGAACGCCCCTGGTCCTAGCTTCGCTTCTATCGGGATTCCCTGACGAAGCAAACGCCACGCTCCCGACCGACGGGGATTTTGCCCAAACGTTGCCTTCCGGTCACGGATTTCAGCCCCATTTTCCACCGGCCAGAGTCAGCGCCCGGTGAACCGCCGGCGGGTCCTAACGCCCCGAAATGGCACGCATTTTACGAAAAGGCGGTGCGATCCACGCACAAGAGCCGCCCGCGTGAGCGGACGGCTCTCCTCGATCGCAAAGGCTTCGCCTCCCTTGGCGACTCCGGTCTCCGGCCGATCGCCCCAGGCGATCCTGCCGGATCGCTGCCGCGATGCGGAAACCGGCTCCGCTCAGGTGCCGCGGTTGAAGGCGGCTCCGATATGCAGGATGTCGTTCCAGGTCGCGAACAGCATCAGCATCAGCACCAGGGCGAGGCCGATTCGGAAGCCGATCTCCTGCGCCCGCTCGCTCAGGGGCCGGCCGCGCACGATCTCGACGGCGTAGAACATCAGGTGGCCGCCATCGAGCATCGGCACCGGAAACAGGTTGATGAGACCGATCGAGACCGACAGGACCGCGATCAGCCCGACCAGGGCGCCGATGCCGCCGACCTTGGCGGCCTGCCCCGAAACCCGGGCGATGCCCATCGGGCCCGAGAGCTGATCGGCCGATTCGCGGCCGGTGACCAGCTTGCCGATGTAGCTGAAGGTGCGGTCGACGACGAAATAGGTCTCGGTGACGCCGATCTTCAGCGAATCGAGGGCGCCATAATGCACGAGCTTGACATCGGCGGGATCGCGCGGCCCCTGGATGCCGAGCCGCCCGATGCGCTGGGTGCCGAACGGCGTCTTGTCCTCGTAGACGTCCGGCGTTGCGGTGAGCGGCGTGGTGACGCCGCCGCGCTCCACCGTGAAGTCGAGCCGGTCACCGGCGGCGCCCGAGACGGTGCGCTGCATGTCGGCGAAGTTGTGGACCGTGCTGCCGTTGATCGTCAGCACCACGTCGCCGGGCTGAAAGCCGGCGCGCTCGGCGGCGCTGCCCGGCTGCACTGCCGAGACCCGGGGGGCCACCTCGTAGCGCCCGGTGGCGTAGACGGCGCCGGCGAAGACCGCGATGGCGAGCAGGAAGTTGGCGATCGGCCCCGCTGCCACGATGGCGACCCGCTTCCAGACGTTCTGGGCGTGGAAGCTGATCGCGTGGTCGGCCGGGTTCATGCGCGCCAGCGCGTCCGGGTCCGGCACGCTCGCGCCGTTCATGTCGCCCACGAACTTGACGTAGCCGCCAAGCGGGATCGCCGAGAGCTTCCAGCGGGTGCCGCGGCGGTCGTTGAAGCCGACGATCTCGGGCCCGAAGCCGATCGAGAAGCTGGTTACCCCGACGCCGCACCAGCGCCCGACCAGGAAATGGCCGAGCTCGTGGATGAACACCACGACGGTGAGAACGAACAGGAACGGCACGACGTAGCCGAGCAGGTTCGTCGTCGCGCCGCCAACGACGTTGAGCAGATCCATGGTCACCTCGATGCGGCGCGGCGGGCCCCCTCTGGCCCGCACGGCCGCCTTGCCGATCCCCCTCCATACAGAATCCGGGGACTTCGGAACAGAGCGCGAAACGACCGAGGGTTAACTCCGCGGCGGGTCGGCAGTGCTGTCAGACGGCCAGGGACGCCTGGCTCCAGCGCCGCACCTCGGCGTCGATGGCGAGCGCCTCCTCGATGTCGGCGGGGGCCGTGGAGAAGCGCGGCGCGAAATGCTCGCAGGCCCGCTCGACCAGGGCGGCGATGTCGTAGAAGCCGATCTGTCCGGCAATGAACGCCGCGACCGCGATCTCGTTGGCCGCGTTCATCACCGTCGGCTGCGCCGCCCCGGCGGCGAGCGCCGCCTTGGCGATGCGCAGGCAGGGGAAGCGCTCCTCGTCCGGGCGCTCGAAGGTGAGGCTGCCGATGGCCGCGAGGTCGAGGGGCTTGCCGCGGGCGATCGACAAGCGGTCGCCGAGGCCGAGGCAATGGGAGATCGGCACACGCATGTCGGGGACGTAGAGCCCGGCCGTCACGGCGCCGTCGCGCCACGTCACGAGGGCGTGGACGATCGATTGCGGGTGCACCACGGCATCGAGGCGCTCGGCTTCGATGCCGAACAGGTGGTGAGCCTCGATCAGCTCCAGCCCCTTGTTCATCAGGGTGGCCGAATCGATGTTGATCTTCATGCCCATCGACCAGGTCGGATGGGCGGCGGCCTCCGCGGCGCTCGCCGCGGCGATCCGCTCGCGGGTCGCGGTCCGGAACGGCCCGCCGGATGCCGTGATGGTCATCCGGGTGATATCGTCGAGCCGTCCGGTGCCGATCGACTGCTCGAGCGCGTTGTGCTCGGAATCCATCGGCAGGATGCGGGCGCCGTATGTCTTCGCGTCGCGCATGAAGGCATCGCCGGCGCAGACCAGGCTCTCCTTGTTGGCGAGCGCCACCGTGCGGCCGAGCCGGATCGCCGCGCAGGTGGGGGCCAGCCCCGCCGCGCCGCTCACCGCCGCCACCACGAGGTCGGCGTCCCGGGTTGCCGCCTCGATCACCGCCGAGGGGCCGGCGCCACAGGCGATGCCGGAGCCGCCGAGCGCGTCGCGGAGCGCCGGACCCGCCTCGGGATCGGCGATCGCCGCGAACTCGGCGTTCAGCGCGCGGGCCACCGTGGCGAGCGCCGCCGCGTCGCGCCCGCCCGCCACGGCGCCGACCCGGAAGCGGTCCCGGTGCTGGTCGAGCAGGTCGGCGGTGGAGCGCCCGATCGAGCCGGTCGCGCCCAGGACGGAGACGGTGAGGGTCATGGATGTCCCGCGAGAGTGAGGCCGACGAGCAGGAGGCCGGCGAGGAGGGCCACGGCGAAGAAGCCGTCGAGGCGGTCCATCACGCCGCCATGGCCCGGGATCAGGCGGCCGGAATCCTTGGCGCCGTAGGCGCGCTTGAGCGCCGATTCGGCGAGATCGCCACCTTGGCTCAACACCGAGGCCAGGGCCGACAGCGCGCAGGCGAGCGGCAGCGACAACGCCTCGGTCGCGCCGAGATGGCGCGCGCCGGACGCCACCGCGCCGCCGACGATGGTCGCACCGATCAGTCCGCCGCAGAAGCCCGACCAGGTCTTCTTCGGGCTCACCGCCGGCCACAGCTTCGGCCCGCCGAGGGCACGGCCGGTGAAGTAGGCGGCGATGTCGGTGGTCCAGACGACGCCGAACAGCCAGAGCGGCCCGGCGAGCCCGATGCGCGGATCGTCGCGCAGCAGCACCGGCACCAGGGCGACCACGAGGGCGCAGGCGAGGCTCGCCGGCGCCCAGATCCGCCCGGAGGCCGGCCGGGCGAGAACTGCGAGCGCCGCGAGGCCGACGATGACGGCGGCCACGAGCCAGGGGATCGGAGCGGCGAGCCGGGCGCCCGCGACCACGCCGAGGAGCACCAGGCCCGCAAGGGCCAGCAGCGGCCGGTGCGGCGCGGTCCGGGTGATGGCGAGCCACTCGCCCACCACCGCGAGGCCGGCGAGGAGCCAGACCACTGCGAAGATCCAGCCGCCGTTCAGCGTCGCGCCGAGAACCAGGAGGCCGAGCACGATCCCGGAGACCGTGCGGGCGCCGAGTTCCGTCGCGGGCCAGCCCGGGCGGCCGGTCCCGGGCCTCTGCGTGCCGTCCACCGCCATCACCCCGCCCGGGCGCTGAGGCCGCCGAAGCGGCGGTCGCGGTTCTGGAACTCGCCGATCGCGGCGAGGAAGGTGGCGTGGTCGAAATCCGGCCAGAAATCCGGCACGAACACGAACTCGGAATAGGCGGTCTGCCAGGTCAGGAAGTTCGACACACGCTGCTCGCCGGAGGTGCGGATGACGAGGTCGGGGTCGGGGATGCCGTCGGTGTCGAGCGCCCTCGTCAGCGCGGTGGCGTCGATCGCCTCCGGCGCCAGGCGGCCCTCGGCCACGGCCCGGGCGAGGGTCTGCACGGCGCGCAGGATCTCCTGGCGCCCGCCATAGTTGAACGCCACCACCAGGGTGAGCTTGGTGTTGCGGGCGGTGCGCTCCTCGGCCTCGCGCAGGAGGCCGGCAATGTCGCCCGGCAACCCGTCGCGCTCGCCGATGATCCGCACCCGGACGCCGTTGGCGTGCAGGTCGGCGAGGTCGCGGCGCACGAACAGCTTGAGCAGGCCCATCAGGTCCGCCACCTCGGCGGCGGGCCGCCGCCAGTTCTCCGAGGAGAAGCTGTAGATCGTCAGGTAGGGGATCCGCAGGTCGATCGCCGAGCGCACGGCGCGGCGCACCGCCTCGACCCCGCGGCGATGGCCCTCGACCCGGGGCAGCCCGCGGCGGGCGGCCCAGCGGCCGTTGCCGTCCATGATGATGGCGACGTGGGTCGGCATCGTTGCGCCGGCGGAGGGGCCGCCCGCCGGCATGGGGCAGGCCGCCGAGCGGCCCCGGTCTTGGCCTTGATCCTGGCCTTGATCCTGGCCTGCCTCCAGCAGGGTCACCGTCTCGCTGTCGCCTGCCATGCTGGCCCCGACCCCGGCGGAGCCCCTCTTCGGCTCCGCGCTCGCCACGCGCTCTTTCCAGTGACCCGGACGGTCATGCGGTCCGATCTCAGACCTGCATGATCTCCTTCTCCTTGGCCGCCAGGGTCTGGTCGATCTCGGCGATATGCTGGTCGGTCGCCTTCTGCACCTGGTCGGCCTGGCGCTTCTCGTCGTCCTGGCTGATGGCGCTGTCCTTCTCCAGCTTCTTCAGCAGGTCGAGGCCGTCGCGGCGGACGTGGCGCACCGCGACCCGGGCCTCCTCGGCGTATTTGTGCGCGACCTTGACCATCTCCTTGCGGCGCTGCTCGTTCATCTCGGGGATGCGCAGGCGGATGGTCTGGCCCTCGGTCATCGGGTTGAGGCCGAGATCGGATTCGCGGATCGCCTTCTCGACCGCCGCCACCATGCCGCGGTCCCAGACCGAGACGCTGAGCAGGCGCGGCTCCGGCACGCTGATCGTGGCGACCTGCGCCATCGACATCGCGGCGCCGTAGGCGTCGACCTGGATCGGATCGAGGAGCGAGGGCGTGGCCCGGCCGGTGCGCAGCGAGCCGAGATCGTGCTTCAGAGCGTTCAGCGCGCCCTGCATGCGCCGCTTGATGTCGTTGAGGTCGAAGGAGGGAGTGGCCATTCCTGCGCGTCCCGAGGCGTCTGGAGGAGAATGGAAGGGAGGGCGCGCCCGTGCCGGGGCCGCCCTGATCCGGCTTCAATGAACCAAAACCCGACCTGCCGCAAATCGTCAGGACCGGCGAATCGTCCGGGGGCCGTGCCCCTTACGGCGCCACCAGGGTCGAGGGCGCATCCCCGGTGAGGATCGCCGTCACCGAACTCGGCGCGTGAATCGAGCCGACGATCAGCGGCAGGCCGCCGTCCCGGGCCAGCGCGAAGGCGGCGGTGTCCATGACCTTGAGATCCCGGGCGATCGCCTCGTCGTGGCTCAGGCGCTCGTAGCGCACGGCGTCCGGGTCCGTCTTCGGATCGGCGGAATAGACCCCGTCGACCTGCGTGGCCTTCAGCACCGCGTCGCATTTCAGCTCGGCGGCGCGCAGGACCGCGGCGGTGTCGGTGGTGAAGTACGGGTTGCCGGTGCCGCCGGCCAGCACCACGACCTGGCCCTTGTCGAGGTGGTGCAGGGCCGGCTGGCGGGCATAGGTCTCGCAGATCGTCGGCATCGACACCGCCGACATGGTGCGGGCGGTGACGCCCGCGGCGTTCAGCGCCGTCTCCAGCGCCAGCGAGTTCATCACCGTCGCCATCATGCCGAGCGAATCGCCCGTGGCCCGGTCGATCCAGCCCGCCGCCGAGACCCGGGCGCCGCGGATCACGTTGCCGCCGCCGACCACGAGGGCGATCTGGAAGCCCTTGTCCACCGCCCGGACGATGTCGTCGGCGAGCGCCGCCAGGGTCGGCGGATGCAGCCAGTAACCGTCCGGCGCGGCCAGCGCCTCGCCGGAGAGCTTCACCAGCACGCGGCGGAAAGGGGCGCGACCGGGTTCGGCCGGAGGCTGTTCCGACGGCGGATGTTCGGGCATGGGCGCTCCTCTGGCCGCCCGCGGGGCGACGGCTGTCGGCGTCAGGTGTCGTTGCGAGTCGGCCGGGTTCTAGCCTGTCGCTCCCGGCCCGTCGAGGCGCCGGACGGCCGGAATCGGCACCGCCGGACGCGCGCCTCCCGGCAACGAAAAAGGGGGGCCCGCCGGGCGGGCCCCCCTTCTCTCGACCCTTGGGCGACGCGGTCAGCCCTTGACGGCGGCCGCGACCTCGGCGGCGAAGTCCGGGGCCTCTTCCTTCTCGATGCCCTCGCCCAGCGCGTAGCGGACGAAGCCGGTGAGCTTCACCGGGCCGCCGGCCTTGCCCTCGGACTCCTTGAGCACCTGGGAGACCGTCTTGGAGCCGTCATGGACGAAGGGCTGCTCGAGGAGGGTGACCTCCTTGTAGTAGCTCTTCAGGCCGCTCTCGACGATCTTGGCCATCACGTGGTCCGGCTTGCCGGCGTTCTTCTCGCGCAGGATGTTGCTCTCGCGCTCGACCGTGGCGGCATCGACGCCCGAAGCGTCCAGCGCCACCGGGTTGGTCGCCGCGACGTGCATGGCGATCTGGCGGCCGAGCTGGCTCAGCACCGTCACGTCGCCGGCCGATTCGAGCGCGACGAGCACGCCGATCTTGCCGAGACCCTCGGAGACCTGGCCATGGACATAGGAGGCGATGACGCCCGTCTCGACCGACAGCTTGGCGACGCGGCGCAGGGTCATGTTCTCGCCGATGGTGGCGATCAGCTCCTGCAGCTTGTCCTTCACGGTCGTCTCGGCGCCCGGGAAATGGGCGGCTTCGAGGGTCTCGATGCTGTCGCCGGCGGTCAGCGCCAGCTTGGCGGCCTCGCGCACGAAAGCCTGGAAGCCGTCGTTGCGGGCGACGAAGTCGGTCTCGGAATTCACCTCGAGCACCGCGGCGTGGTGGCCGGCGGATTCGACCGCGACCAGGCCCTCGGCGGCGACGCGGCCGGCCTTCTTGGCGGCCTTGGCGAGGCCCTTCTTGCGCAGCCAGTCCACGGCCGCCTCGAGGTCGCCGGCGGTCTCGTTGAGGGCCGACTTGCAGTCCATCATGCCCGCGCCGGTCTTCTCGCGCAGCTCCTTGACCATCGCTGCCGTGATATTGGCCATCGTGGGATCCTCTCGATTGGCGCCCCGGCGCCGGTGGTGGGCGGCGTCGGTCGGCGGATAAAGGGAACCCGGCGCCGTGGCGGCGCCGGGCTTCTGAAACGTCATCCGGTCCGCGGGGAGAACGCGCCCCGCGTGAGATCCGTGCCGGCGTTACGCCGCGGCAGCGGCCTCGACGAAGCCGCGGGCCTGGTTCACCCAGCCGTCCCGCTCGAACCGGCCGTTGAGCTTCAGCTCGCCGTCGACCTTGGCGATGTCCTCCGGCTGCATCGCGGCGATCTGCCAGTAGTGGTAGATGCCGGCATCGTTGAGCTTCTGCACCAGCTGCGGGCCGACGCCCGTGAGCTTGGTCAGGTCGTCCGGCGCGCCGCGGGGGGCGGCCAGCAGCTCGAAGGGCTCGCCGACATACGGCTCGGTGATGTCGACCGGGGCGATCTCGGGCTCGTTGGCGAGGGCCGGCAGCTCCTCGGCCATCGGCTCGTCGGACTCGCCGAGATCGATGCCGAGCGCGCCCTGGCCGCGCGAGATGCCGTCGATCGCCGCGCGGGCGACGAGGTCGCAATAGAGCGCGATGGCGCGGCCGGCATCGTCGTTGGCCGGGACCACGTAGGTGATGCCGTCCGGGTTGCAGTTGGTGTCGACGATGGCCGCCACCGGGATCTTGAGGCGGTTCGCCTCCTTGATCGCCAGCTGCTCCTTGTTGGTGTCGATCACGAACAGCAGGTCGGGCACGCCGCCCATGTCCTTGATGCCGCCGAGCGCCTTCTCGAGCTTGTCCTTCTCGCGGGACAGCATCAGGCGCTCCTTCTTGGTGAGGCCCTGGCCGCCGCCGGCGAGGATCTCGTCGACCTTGCGCAGGCGCTGGATCGAGCCCGAGATGGTCTTCCAGTTGGTCAGCGTGCCGCCGAGCCAGCGGGAGTTCACATAATACTGGGCCGAGCGCTTGGCCGCGTCCGCGATGGTGTCGGCCGCCTGGCGCTTGGTGCCGACGAACAGCACCCGGCCGCCCTTGGCGACGGTGTCGCTCACCGCTTGCAGCGCCTGGGCCAGGGCCGGCACGGTCTGGGCGAGGTCGATGATGTGGATGTTGTTGCGGGTGCCGAAGATGTACGACTGCATCTTCGGGTTCCAGCGGTGCGCCTGGTGGCCGAAATGCGAGCCGGCCTCGAGCAGCTGGCGCATGGTGAAGTCAGGAAGGGCCATGGTCTTTGTTCTCTCCGGTTCATCCGCCGCGGAGGACGCGACCGGCGCCAGGGGCGAAGCCCCAAGGGACGTGGTGCCCGAGAGACATCGCCGCGGAGCGGCCGGCCACCGGAAACGCCTCATTCAGGCATGAGGCCGGCTCCGCGTGTGGGATGGGCGGGCCTTTATCCGATCGGGGGTGGGAAGGCAAGGCGATGGAGGCCGGGCACGGGCGCTTCGGCCGGACGGCCGCGGGCGGAGAACAACGCCGCGAATTGTGTGTCGGTGAACACGGTGCCGCGTTCATCCCTCAGCCGCATGGAGGCAATGCCCCGCGGGAACGCGGCTTTCGCTACGGCGGCGGTCTGGCTGGGACCCTCGGCGGGTGAGCTTGGCTGCCGCGACATGACGAGCCTCCGCGAGCGTCGGATTGCGCTGCCATATCAACGAGCGAACCGGACCGATGGATTCGCCAGCAATATCCAATCCGACAGGCTGCTAGGCGAGCGCGGCGAGGATGTGGGCGGCCAAGCGGCTCCTGAGCGCGGTCTCGGATGGTGGTCCGTCCATGATCGACGACGTGAGGAGCAAGGCGCGCCTCTCCTCGGCCAGACCCTCGGCCTCGTGCCCGACCTGCCGCAACGCCTCGCCGTTGGCGACGACCAGTTCCGCCGAGTCCGGAAACGCCGCCAGGGCCTGCGCCAGCAACTCGCGCCGGACCGTCACGGGGGCGAAGGCCTTGAGAATGCCGGCCAAGTGAGCCGCGAAGCCTGGTCGCTCCAGCGCCGGCAGCGCGGATCGGTGCCGCTCGATCGCCGCCGCCAGAGCCGCGACACGGGCGGGGTGCGGCAGCAGGGTGGCTGCCAGCAGCGCGATCTCGCCGCTCTCGGGCTGCGCCGCCACGGCCGCTTCCGCCAGCGCCTGCGTGTCCGTCTCGCCTGCCTGGGCCGCCAGACGCAGGCGATAGCGCCATGCCGTCAGCGAGGCGGGTTGCTGCGCAAGGACGGCGTCCAGTCCGGCCCGGGCCGCAGCGAGGGCGCCCTCGCGATAGAGCGCGCGCGCGTGCTCCGCGGCGATCTCGCTATCGTCGGGATGGCTGGCCTGGACCGTCTCCAGCAGCGCGCGCGCCGACACGCTGGTGCCGCGAGGCAGGCGCACCCGCCGCAATGCGGCTGCCCGATGGTCGGGGACCGCGACGAGGAGCGCGTCGAGATCGGCCGCCTCCGCCGCCTCCGCGGACCGGGCCAGCACTGCCTCGGCGGGCTCGAGATCGACCGCGTGGTAACCCGGCAGCCGATGCAGGCCATGGCCGCGGGCGGCTCCAGCCGCAGCGATCAGGCCCTGGTACCAGGCCAGGCGCTCCGGCACATGATCGGGCAGGCGCCGCTCGCGCAGCGCCGCCGCGTGTGCCCGTTCCCGGATCGCGTCTCGCAGGGCCGCATCGCCCGCCAGCCGGTCGAGCCCGGCCGCGAAGCCGGCGAGATCGGCGAAGAGCAGCCCGGTCTCGCCCGGCCGGATGCGGGCGCGGTACGGGCCGACGTCGCTGTAGAGGCCGGGAACGCCGCGGGCGGCGTATTCGAGGTGCTTCACGTCCGAGCGGCCGCGATTGTAGGCCGTCGGCAGGAGCGGCGCGAAGCCGATGTCGAGGCCGTCGAGGAAGGCGAGGTAATCGGCCCTCGTCCCAAACGGACGGAACACGAGGCGGTCGGCGGGCAGCGGGACGAAGGCGCGCGCCGACTCGCCCGTCATCAGCGCCAGCCGCGCGTCCGGGTGAGCGTCGAGCCAGCGCAGGAGGGTGGGGGCTACCCAGTAGAGGTCGGCGAAGTGCCCCGGCGAGCCGGCCCAGCCCAGGGTGAGCGGCCGGCCCGGACCGGGCTGGCCGGGCGGAGCGAGGCGCGGCTGCGGTTCGGCAAGATGATTGTCGAAGACCGCGACCCGGCGCGCGCCCATCGCCCGCCAGCGGTCGGCCAGAGCCTCGGTGCTGGTCTGGACGGCGTCGGCGGTCCGCAGGAGATGGCGGTAGAGCGCCGGCACGGCCGGGTCGGCCCAGGCGGGTGCGATCGGGTTCCAGGGCTGGAGATCGAAGAAGTCGTCATTGGCCTCGAACACCGTTGGTCGCCCGGCGGCGCGCCGGTCCCGCACGAGATCGGCCAGTCCCCAGTCGTTGGCGAAGTGCAGGATCAGCAGGTCGGCGCGGCGCGCGAGGGCGAAGGCGTGACGGCTGAGGAGATGGACATCCGCCACCGTCACGCCGGGCAGCGCCGCGAGGGCGCGGGCTGGCTCGTGGATCCGGTAGAGGCTGTCGCCGTCGCGGCCGAAGGCGCAGAGTTGCACGATCACCATGGGCCGCTCCCCGAGGGCCGCCTCGCAGGACCGGGTCCGTCGCCGGTGCGCCCGGGGGCAGGTCGCGCCACGTCGTCCGATCGGCGGCCTCGGCGCGTCGTGCGATAGCGGAGGCAGGGGCAGGCGTCGAGCCCGCATGGAAGCGAAGCGGCGGCGACCCGGCTGCGCCGTGGCGCGAACGCTTCTGGCCGGGGCGGAACGATGGCTCGCCCGGCTCGGACGAGCGGGTCAGCGCCGAACAATCTTAAAATGCGTGTTGTTCATAAGCATGGTAGTTTAATACAAAATTAACCAATTTACCCGCCGATATTCAACCATTGACGCTCAAGCGGCGGCGGTATGGCGAATAATATTCAAGTATCAGGAAAATTAACCATATATTAATACTTGGAATGACCTTGCGATATCAGATGATTTGGAGTAGAAACGCTCGGAAAACAGGTGCCGCCTAAGGCTAGAGGGTGGGCCAGTCGGTCTCGCTGCCGACACGGGCTGCCTCATGGCCATGAGGGCGGAGCGACGAGTGTTGGCTCACGCAAGCGGCGACCACGGCTTGGCGTTCAAAGGCAAACGAGACGATTCCGATGATCCACACGGTCCCTGCTCCGCGACGTGCTGTCCCTGGAGCCAGCCTGTCGCCATGACGGGCATGAGTGACAGTAACGAAGAATAAGACATCACGCTCGACCGCCGTTCCGCCTGTCGGTTCCGCGCGATGGCGATGGTCACTTAGATCATCCGATCGTCATGTCAGACAACTCTTTGCGGATTTGTGAAGAAAGATCGATCCGATGACTGTTTCGACGGTTGCCGTCACCGCCATCACCGCGACCCCGTCCTCCGGCTCACGCGGCATCGGTGCGACGGTGGTGCTGACGCTGACCACCGACAGGGCGGTCACGGTGGATACGGCGGGCGGCACGCCGTCGCTGAGCCTGAGCAATGGCGCGACCGCGGCCTATACGGGCGTCGACGGCAGCGGCAATCCGCAATTCACCTACACGGTCGCGGCTGGCGACACCGACACCAGCGGCCTCACCGTCACCGGCCTCGCCCTCAACGGCGGCAGCATCACCGGCGTGAAGAGCCTGAGCTTCGGAAACCACGTCGAGTTCGCCACCGGCAACGGCTCCTACGCGGTCGTGCTCGAGGACGTGAACGGCGATCACAAACTCGACATCGTCACCGCCAACAACACCGGCGGGAGCGCCTCGGTCCTGCTGGGCAACGGCGACGGCACCTTCCAGGCCACGGCCAATTTCACCACTGCTACCGCGTCCCGATCGGTCGCGCTGCGGGATGTGGACGGCGACGGCACGCTCGACATCGTCACCGCCAACTACTCCGACTACAGCGTCTCGGTTCTGCTCGGCAACGGCGACGGCACTTTCAAAGGCGCCGCCAATTTCAGCACTGGCGCTCTTCCCACCTCGGTGGCGGTGGGGGACATAAACGGTGACGGCACGCTCGACATCGTCACCGCCAACAACGGCCCTTCCGCCAAGAGCGTCTCGGTGCTTCTGGGCAACGGCGACGGCACCTTCCAGGACAAGGCTGACCTCCCGGTTGTCCGTTCCCCCTTCGCGGTCGCGCTAACGGACCTGAACGGCGACGGCAAGCTTGACCTCATCACAGCCAACAGCAGCAGCAGCAACGTCTCGGTGCTTCTGGGCAACGGCGACGGCACATTTCAGGACATTGAAGAATTTGGCACAGGCGGAGGCCCCCAGGCGATCGCGCTGGCCGATGTCAATGGCGACACCAAACTCGATATCATCACGGCGAACAATAGCGGCGGCAACGCCTCCGTGCTTCTGGGCAACGGCGACGGCACCTTCAAGGTCAAGCAGAATTTCGCGGCTCTCTCTAGCGTCACTGGGGTGGCCGTCGCGGATGTGAACGGCGACACCAAGCCAGACATTGTCCTCGCGAGCGTCCCCAACAACGGTAAAGCCTCGGTGTTGCTGGGCAATGGCGACGGCACGTTCGCGGCCAATGTCCCCTTCGACACAGCCGCCTCCCGTGCGGTCGCGCTTGGCGACCTCAACGGGGACGGCGCACCCGACATCGTCACTGCCAACAGTAACAACAACAACGTTTCGGTCCTGCTGAACATCGGGGCGTCGGGCGCGAGCCTGTCCACCTCCAGCATCGCAAGCGCGGCGGGCACGACGACCGGTCTCACCATCGACGCCACGCGCCCGACGCTGGTTTCTGCGACGGTGAACGGCACCGCCCTGGTGCTGGCCTTCAGCGAGACCCTGGACGCGATCCAGGTCCCGACGGCCGGCGCCTTCACCGTCATGGCGGGCGGCACGGCGGTGACCGTGTCGGGCGTCGCGGTCGACGCCATGGCCAAGACCGTCACCTTGACCCTGGCTTCGGCGGTGACCAGCGGCCAGACCGTCACCGTCGCCTACACCGACCCGAGCGCCGGCGACGACACCAACACCGTCCAGGACGCGATCGGCAACGACGCCGCGACCCTGTCGGCCACCAGCGTCACCAACATGACGCCCGTTCCCGACACGACCCCGCCCGCGATCACCGCCGTGTCGATCCCCAATACGGCGATGAGGATCGGCGACACGGTGACGGCGACGATCACGGTCGCCTCCGACACCGATACGTACACGCTGCAATCCGGCACGATCGCCGGCTACAGCCTCGGCAGCCTGACCAGGGTCGACGCGACCACCTACACCGCCACCGTCACGGTCGGCGCCGGCGCCGACGTGGCGGCCAGTGCCGACCTGCCGGTGAGCCTGGTGCTCCAGGACAGCGCCGGCAACCGCAACACCGCCTACACCACGGCGATCAGCCAGGGCGGCGACGCGCTCGACGCGACGCGTCCGACCCTGGCCTCCGCGACGGTCGACGGCACCGCCCTGGTGCTGACCTACGACGAGACCCTGGACGCGATCCAGGTCCCGACGGCCGGCGCCTTCAGCGTCATGGCGGGCGGCACGGCGGTGACCGTGTCGGGCGTCGCGGTCGACGCCACGGCCAAGACCGTCACCCTGACCCTGGCTTCGGCGGTGACCAGCGGCCAGACCGTCACCGTCGCCTACACCGACCCGAGCGCCGGCGACGACACCAATGCCGTCCAGGACGCCGCCGGCAACGACGCCGCGACCCTGTCGGTCACCAGCGTCACCAACACCACGCCTGTTCCCGACACGACCCCGCCCGCGATCACCGCCGTGTCGATCCCGAATACGGCGATGAGGATCGGCGACACGGTGACGGCGACGATCACGGTCGCCTCCGACACCGACACCTACACGCTGCAATCCGGCACGATCGCCGGCTACAGCCTCGGCAGCCTGACCAGGGTCGACGCGACCACCTACACCGCCACCGTCACGGTCGGCGCCGGCGCCGACGTGGCGGCCAGTGCCGACCTGCCGGTGAGCCTGGTGCTCCAGGACAGCGCCGGCAACCGCAACACCGCCTACACCACGGCGATCAGCCAGGGCGGCGACGCGCTCGACGCGACGCGCCCGACCCTGGCCTCGGCCACGGTCGACGGCACCACTCTGGTGCTGACCTACGACGAGGCGCTGGACGCGCTCCACGGCCCGAGTGCCGGCGCCTTCAGCGTCATGGCGGGCGGCACGGCGGTGACCGTGTCGGGCGTCGCGGTCGACGCGGCGGCCAAGACCGTCACCCTGACCCTGGCCTCGGCGGTGACCAGCGGCCAGACCGTCACCGTCGCCTACACCGACCCGAGCGCCGGCGACGACACCAACGCCGTCCAGGACGCCGCCGGCAACGACGCCGCGACCCTGTCGGCCACCAGCGTCACCAACATGACGCCCGTTCCCGACACGACGCCGCCCGCGATCACCGCCGTGTCGATCCCCAATACGGCGATGAGGATCGGCGACACGGTGACGGCGACGATCACGGTCGCCTCCGACACCGACACCTACACGCTGCAATCCGGCACGATCGCCGGCTACAGCCTCGGCAGCCTGACCAAGGTCGACGCGACCACCTATACCGCCATTGTCACGGTGACGGCCGGCGCCGACGTGGCGGCCAGTGCCGACCTGCCGGTGAGCCTGGTGCTCCAGGACAGCGCCGGCAACCGCAACACCGCCTACACCACGGCGATCATCCAGGGCGGCGACGCGATCGACGCGACGCGTCCGACCCTGGCCTCGGCGACGGTCGACGGCACTGCGCTGGTGCTGGCCTACAGCGAGGCGCTGGACGCGATCCAGGTCCCGACGGCCGGCGCCTTCAGCGTCATGGCGGGCGGCACGGCGGTGACCGTGTCGGGCGTCGCGGTCGACGCCATGGCCAAGACCGTCACCTTGACCCTGGCTTCGGCGGTGACCAGCGGCCAGACCGTCACCGTCGCCTACACCGACCCGAGCGCCGGCGACGACACCAATGCCGTCCAGGACGCCGCCGGCAACGACGCCGCGACCCTGTCGGCCACCAGCGTCACCAACATGACGCCCGTTCCCGACACGACCCCGCCCATGATCACCGCCGTGTCGATCCCCAACACGGCGATGAGGATCGGCGACACGGTGACGGCGACGATCACGGTCGCCTCCGACACCGACACCTACACGCTGCAATCCGGCACGATCGCCGGCTACAGCCTCGGCAGCCTGACCAAGGTCGACGCGACCACCTATACCGCCATCGTCACGGTGACGGCCGGCGCCGACGTGGCGGCCAGTGCCGACCTGCCGGTGAGCCTGGTGCTCCAGGACAGCGCCGGCAACCGCAACACCGCCTACACGACCGCGATCAGCCAGGGCGGCGACGCGATCGACGCGACGCATCCGACCCTGGCCTCCGCCACGGTGAACGGCACCGCCCTGGTGCTGACCTACGACGAGGCGCTGGACGCGCTCCACGGCCCGAGTGCCGGCGCCTTCACCGTCATGGCGGGCGACACGGCGGTGACCGTGTCGGGCGTCGCGGTCGACGCCATGGCCAAGACCGTCACCCTGACCCTGGCTTCGGCGGTGACCAGCGGCCAGACCGTCACCGTCGCCTACGCCGATCCGAGCGCCGGCGACGACACCAATGCCGTTCAGGACGCGATCGGCAACGACGCCGCGACCCTGTCGGCCACCAGCGTCACCAACACCACCGCCGCGCAGCCCGCCCCGACGGTCACCGACGCCGCTATCGCGATTAGCGGAGGTACGGGCCCGAAAGGTGTTTACCGGATCGGCGACACGGTCGCCGCTACCTGGGACAATACCGACACCGGTGACAACAATTCCGGCGTGACCGGCGTGACGATCGACTTCAGCCAGTTCGGCGCCGCCTCGCTCGTCACCGCAACGAACAACGGTAACCTCTGGACGGCAACCTACACAATCTCCGCCGGTACGCTCTCGGCGACGAACCGCAACGTTTCGGTGCGTGCCACCAACGGCAGCGGCAGCACCGTCACCGCTGACACCACCAATGCCACGGTCGACGACCTAGCGCTGGCCGCGCCCGCCATCACCTCGGAAGTGCTGAGCAACAGCCCGACCCCGGTCCTCGTCGGCACGGCGGAGGCCGGCGGCATGGTTACGGTGATGGTGGGCGGGGCGACCGACGCCACGACTGCCCCGGCTGGAGCCGGGTCGCTCGATCTCGCGAGCGCCCAGCCGGTTCCCGGTACGCTCGGCCTCGACCCGAGCGGTCCCAATGTCGTCTCGGCAACCGCGAGAGATGCCGCCGGCAACACCTCGTCCGCCGGAACGCAGACGCTGGTCATCGACACCCCTGCGCCGGCCGCGCCCGCCATCACGTCGACGGCGCTGAACAACAGCCCGACCCCGGTCATCACCGACACGGCGGAGGCCGGCGGCATGGTTACGGTGATGGTGGGCGGGGCGACCGACGCCACGACTGCCCCGGCTGGAGCCGGGTCGCTCGATCTCGCGAGCGCCCAGCCGGTTCCCGGTACGCTCGGCCTCGACCCGAGCGGTCCCGATGCCGTCTCGGCGACCGCGAGAGATGTTGCCGGCAACACCTCGTCCGCCGGAACGCAGACGCTGGTCATCGACACCCCTGCGCCGGCCGCGCCCGCCATCACGTCGACGGTGCCGAACAACAGCCCGACCCCGGTCATCACCGACACGGCAGAGGCCGGCGGCATCGTCACGGTGATGGTGGGCGGGGCGACCGACGCCACGACTGCCCCGGCTGGAGCCGGGTCGCTCGATCTCGCGAGCGCCCAGCCGGTTCCCGGTACGCTCGGCCTCGACCCGAGCGGTCCCGATGCCGTCTCGGCGACCGCGAGAGATGTTGCCGGCAACACCTCGTCCGCTGGAACGCAGACGCTGGTCATCGACGCCACCGCGCCGGCCGCGACCTTGCGGTTCGAAACCGAGAGCATCGACACTGCCAATCAGGCAAGGAGCGCTTTCATCATCTCCGGAGCGGAGGCAGGGGCCGGCTTCACCTGGACCATCACCTCCGCGGATGGCGGCCGGGTGGAAGGCAGCGGCGTGACGACAGCGGGCACGACCCGTGTCGGCGATCTGAACCTATCCGGCCTCGGTGACGGGCCCCTCTCCCTCGTCCTCCGCCTCATCGACCCGGCGGGCAACGCCTCCGCCGTCATCACGGCCGCCGCGACGAAGCGGCCTACGACCATCGATGGTGCGACCGTCGCATCGACGCTCACCAGCAATCCCGACGGGAGCCAGACCGCCACGGTCGCGATCCTGGCGACCGACGCCAACCGCTCCGAAGACACCAGCACAGCCAATCCCGATCTGGCCGACGTGCCGGTGGTCCGTGAGACGATCGTCGACCCACGGACCGGTGAGGCATCGACGGTCACCACCCTGACGATCAGCGTGCCCACCGGCGTCGGCGTCGTCACCACCGGCAGCGCCGAGCGGCAGACCGCAAGCGAGGCGCAGGCCGGGCTGGCCGGCCTGATCGCGGCGATCGAGGCCCGCACCGATGCCGGGACGGCCGCCCGCGTGAGGCTCACCGGCGGCGGCTCCGGCTTCCTGGACGAGTTGTCGCCACAGGCTCTCCTCCTCGTCCGCGGGATCGACGTCAGCGCGCCGGGCGCGGCATCCGGGCAGCCGGTGGAACTCCGGATCAGCGGCAATGCGTTGGGCGGCACGGGCACCGGCAACAGGCTGCCGACCGCCCTGGTGATCGACACCATGGCGGTGTCGGGCCCGGTGACGATCACGCTCGACGACGTCGACTTCGTCGCCGTGGTGGGCAACGCCACGCTGGTGGGCGGCAATGGCAGGCAGATCGTCTACGGTGATGGCGACCAGCAATACCTGTATCTCGGCGCCGATGATGACGTTCTGCATGGCGGCGGCGGCAACGACACGGTCGCGAGCGCCGGCGGCAACGACATGCTGTTCGGCGACGACGGCGACGACAGCGTGCTCGGCGGCGTCGGTGACGATTCGCTGTTCGGCGGAACGGGCCACGACACGGTCTTCGGCCAGGATGGCGACGACACGCTATACGGTGAGGACGGTGACGACGTGCTCGACGGCGGCGCGGGCAACGATGTCGTCTTCGGCGGCCCCGGCGACGACACCATCGTCAATTCGCCCGGCGACGACATCCTGATCGGTGGCCACAACGCCGACGGCTTGCCCGGGACCGACACCCTGGTGTTCACCTCGCGCCTGGCCGACACCACCATCACCCGCGACGGTGCCTTTGCGCTGATCGCCGGGCCGGAGGGCCGCGACCGTGTCACCGGCTTCGAGCGCTACCAGTTCACCGACGTGACGGTGACGGTCTCGGACGGCGCCTCCCTCGTCGACGACCTGTTCTACCTGGCGAATAACAAGGACGTGCTCGCCGCCGGCCAGGACGCCGACGCCCATTACGTCGCTTACGGTTGGAAGGAGGGCCGCGATCCCAACGCGCTGTTCTCCACCACCGGCTACCTTGCCGCCAACCCGGAGGTGCGGGCCGCCGGCCAAAACCCGCTCCAGCACTATGACCAGTCCGGCTGGATGGAGGGCCGCGACCCCTCCGCCGCCTTTGACACCGAACTCTACCTCGCCCGCAACCCCGACGTGCGGGCCGCCGGCCTCGATCCCTTGCGCCACTATCTCGAATACGGCCAGGGGGAGGGCCGTGAGATCGACGCCGCGATCGGCAAGGCCGCTGACCTTGCCGTGCATCCGGGCTTCGACGCGGAGTTCTACCTGCTCTCGTATGCCGACGTGGCTCGCGCCGCGATGACCTCCGGCAAGGACCCCTTCGCCTACGCCTACGAGCACTACCAGACCTATGGGTGGAAAGAGGGGCGCAACCCCAACGCCGCGTTCGACACCCAGGGCTATCTCGACACCTACCAGGACGTGAAGGCGGCCGGGATCGATCCGCTGATGCACTACGACGAGTATGGCTGGAAGGAGGGCCGCGACCCGTCGAAGGGCTTCGATACGACTGCTTACCTCGTGGCTTACGCCGACGTGGCGCAGGCCAAGCTCGACCCGATGCAGCACTACCTGCAATACGGCGCGCTCGAGGGTCGCGAGGCCTTTGGCGACACCACGTTCGGCAGCGGGTTGACCGGATAGGCCGATGTCGCAGCAATAAGACCAATGGCGCAAGATGATGACGGATCAATTCGATCTCGGGCTTGCCCGAGATCGGCGAGGCCGTCGGACCATCTCGATTTGTCGATGTCAAGCCAAGACATCCGGGGCCTTGGGCGTGGCGATATTTCGAAAAGCAGAACCAAAGGTTGTTTTTTTATTCCACGCTGATCTTCGGCCGACCCGTCCTGGATGACGCTTCAATGGGTGACGACCCGCTGATGTCGATCCAAGATGCTGCATCTCGGTCTAGAGCACTGCCCGATTGCAGCGTGATCGGGCAGTGCTCTCGTCGGGCGAGCCCACGATCATCTCTCGATCAGCCCGCAATCACGGTGCAATCAGGAGATGATCTCGATCTTTTCTCTTGCGATATTGTCGGCGACGCGACGGTATCCCTTTCGTCGACAGATGCTCACGAAACGGGGTGATCCCCATCCGCTTCGCGTCCTCAACCCGGCTTGCGCGCCACGCTCAGGAGATTGCCGACATTCAGGCCGAGGCTCCGCTGCCCCAGGCCGAGAGCCTCCGCGGCGGCGAGGCTGGCCGGCTTGATCGGTCCCGGCAGGGGCAACAGGCGCAGCCAGTAGCGCAGGGGATAGCGGTTGCGGATGGCGGCGATGCCGATCTCCCCGAAACCGGCATCGCCGAGGAGGCGGCGCAGGCTGGCCGGGCAGAACAGCTGCATGTGCTCGATGTCGATGATCGGCGAGCGGCGGCCGAGCATCCGGTTGAGCGGAGCCTGGTAATCGTGCGTGACGAAGGCGATCAGCCCGCCGGGTTGCAGCAGGTCGAAGGCGGCCCGCGTCAGGGCGCGGGGATCGGGCACGTGCTCCAGGGTCTGGAAGCAGCAGACCAGCGAGAGGCTGCCGGGCCGGTGCTGGCCGGGCTCGAACACGCCGATCCGCAGATGCGGACGGAGTGCGGCCGGGGCCGCCGCCACCGCTTCGTGCGACGGCTCGATCCCGACGACCTCGGTGACGCCGAGATCCAGCAGCTCCTGGAGGAAGACCCCGCTCCCGGCGCCGATCTCGAGCGCCGTGCCCCGGCGATGCTCCGGGCTAAGCCGAGGGGCGAGGGCCTCCGCATAGGTGCGGGCGGCGTAGCGGGCCTCCTCGGCGCTGTCGTAACCGGCATCCCGGTAGGCTTGCGCCAGGGCCTCGGCGCTCGGCGCCTCGGCGGCGAAGACAGTCTCGCAGGTCCGGCAGCGGACCAGGCGGAACGACATGTATTCGGGCGGCTTGCGCGAGGCGAAGCTGAGGGTGCCGATCCGGGCAGGATCGATCGAGGCCGACAGGAAGGGCGCGGCGCCGCGCTCGGAGGTTCCGCAGACCGGGCAGTCGCGGCCCTGGAGCCCGTGCAGGATCGCGGCCGGAGCCGGGGCGGCTTGGGGCGGGTGGTCCGGGGTCACGGGGGGCTCTCCGTCGGGCATGAGATCGAATCCGGGCCGCCCGCCGCGGGTCCGGCGATGGCGCGGCCTTCCGTTCTTGAGCGAGCCGTGGACCGGCCCGCGAAGGGAGGCTCAGAACACCTCGCCGGCATGCTCCTGATGCGCCGGGTGATCGGGCCAGCACATCGCCTGCGGCACCAGCCGGATCTGGGTCGTCGGCTTGGCGAGGACGTGGTCGGCGAGGTGCCCCCGCAGGGCCTCGACCCGGGCGACGTAGTGATAGAGCGGGCCGTTATTGGGCGGGGTCCGGGCGGAGGCCAGGAGGTTGCAGGAACTGATCGAGAAGGCGGGCACGCGCAGGGTCCGGATCACTTCGTAGAGCGGCGTGACCGCGCCGAAGCCCAGAATTCCGGCGGCGATCGCCAGCTGCGGCCCGCGCAGGCGCGGCATTACCGCGCCCACCCGCAGGGCCAGCAGCGCGAGGGCCGGGATCGAGGCCCGCATCACGAAATCCACCGCCCCGAGCCGGTAGAGCGGCACGAGCAGCAGCACGCCGAGGACGAGCCCGGTCTCGCGTCGGGTCCATGTGTCGGCCCCAAGGACCGACCCGGGCGCGAAGTGCAGGACGAGGAGAACCGGGAGGACCTCGAAGACCATGAGGAGCACGTAGCGGCTGCCGAAGCCCATCGTCAGGTCTTGCAGGCCGTGCGGCACGCGCCCGGCATCCGCTCCGAGAAAGAGCGCGACCGGGGCGAGCCCGATCCCGGCGAGGCCGAGGGCGGTAGCGCCGCCGACGGTCAGCCGGCCCGCGGCCGCGTCGGCGACGAGGGCGGCGACCAGGAAGGGCAGGGCGCCGATCGCGCTCAGCGGCGACCAGATCACGCACAGGCCGAAGACCACCGCAAGCGACGTCGCCCGCAGGGCGGAGGACCGCCACAGGACATAGGCGCCGACGAAGATCCAGCCCGAGGCCGCATGGTTCGGAACCCAGAAGAGCTGCGTCACATGCGACGAGAATTGCAGGTCGCGCAGCCACTGCTCGAGATGGATGCCGGGCACGAGCGGGTCGCCGACCAGCGTGCTGCCGACGATGTCCCAGCCGCTGAAGCCGACGAAGACCGCGAGCAGCACCAGGCCGCTGCGGCGCGGCGGGGCGAGGCGGGCGAAGCCGTAGAACAGGCCGCCGAACAGCGCGGTGTCCTGGGCCAGCAGCGCGACATGGGCCCCGTGCAGGCCGACCAATGACCCGATCGCCGCCGGCAGCAGGTAGAGGCCGAGCGGCGCCCGCAGCATCGTCGCGTCGCCGGCATAGAGGTAGCCGACCGGCCAGGGCTCGGCGACGAGGTCGCGCAGGACCGCGTCGCGCAGCAGCCAGTCGTCGTTGGCGAAGAAGAGATGCGTCTGGCCGCCCAGGAGGCAGAGCACGAGGGCCACCGCCAGCGAGATCGCGAGGAGCCGCCCATCGAGCGCCTCGGGGGTCCGGGCGAGATCGCGCAGCACGACGACGAGCGCCGCCGCCAGGAGGGCGATGCAGCCCGCCGCCAGGGGAGCGTTGGCGAGATGGGTGGCGAGAAACAGCAGGTTGGGCGCGCCGGCGAGCAGCAGCACGACGGCGAAGGGCAGGTGGCCGAGGCCCGCCGCCCGAACCGATGCGGGCCGCGCGTCGAGGCGCAGCCCGCCCTCGGCCGCTCCCGCCGGGCCGGCGGCCTCCCGGTCCAGGCCGGGATGAGGGAGGCCTCGATCCGCGAGGGTGGCCGTCACGGGCGCGTCCTCCCCTCGGGCGGCAGGTCGGTGGACCGGCCGCCCCGGATCAGCGCCGCCCGGATGAGGCGTGGGCGCCCCTTCACCTCCTCCATGATCTTGGCGACGTATTCGCCGATCAGCCCGATCGCGAACAGGTTCAGGGCGCCGAAGAACAGGATCGCGAGCTGGGTCGAGACCGCGCCGCGCGGGGCGATGTCCGGGACGGCGAGGCGCAGGACGATCATCGCGAGGCCGATCAGACCCGAGAGGCCGAGCAGAGCGATCCCGGCGGCGGTGAGCATCTTCAGCGGCGTGTTGCTGAACGAGAAGATGCCGCGCTTGGCCCATTCGAGGTTCGAGAGGAGGTTGTTCGTGCTGGTGCCGAACATCCGCTTCGGACGGACGTAGTCGACGCCGGTCTGGCGGAAGCCGACATAGGCGCGCAAGCCCCGCATGAACAGGTCGCGCTCGGGGCAGTTCAGCAGCCAGCCGACCACCCGCCGGTCCATCAGCGAGAAGTCGCCGGCATCGTGCGGGATTCGGATGTAGCTGAAGGCGGCGAAGACCCGGTAGAACGCCTTGTAGAGCAGGCCCCAGACGACCGGCATCTCGCGCTCGACCCTTCGGCCATAGACCACGTCATGGCCGGCGATCCAGGCTTCGTAGAACGGCTCGATCAGCTCGGGCGGGTCCTGGAGGTCGCCGTCGAGGAGCACGCAGGCCTGGGCGGTCGCCAGCTCCATGCCGCTCCGGAACGCCATCTGCGAGCCGAAATTGCGCGAATGCGTGATGCCGAGGACGTGCGGGTCACGGGCGGACAAGTCCCGGATCGTCTCGCCGCAGCCGTCGGGGCTGGCATCGTTGACGAAGATGATCTCGTAATCGACGTCGATCTTGCGGAACACCGCGGTCAGGCGGGCATGCATGATCGGCACCGCCTCCTCGTCCTTGTAGCAGGCGATGATGGCGGCGATGCTCCGGCGCCGGGTCGCGCCGGCCTTGGTGAGGCCGGAGAGTTCGGCGCCCGCCTCGCGCATCCAGGCGGCGGTGCGGGCGAGCCCGTCCGTGAGCGGGGTCGTCGCGCGCCAGCCGAGCAGGCGCTCGGCCTTGCCCGGATCGGCCTGCCAGCGCGCCAGGTCCCAGGCGCGGGGCGCCATGGCGCCGAAGCGCGGCGCCTCGGCGAGGCCGAACACGTCTTTCGCCGTCAGCGCCAGCTCGCCGATGGTGGTCTGCGTCCCGGTGCCGACGTTGAGCGATTCGCCGTAGAGGTCGAGGGACATCTTGGCGGCGGCCCGCACGAACGCCTCGCAGACATCCTCCACATAGACGAAGTCGCGCGCGATCGACGGGTCGACGAAGTCGGGATAGCCCCCGGCGATCCCGCGCGACACCACGGCCGGGATCAGCCGGTTGGCATCCTCGAAAGGACCGTAGACCGAGTAGAGCCGGAGATTGACCACCGGCCAGCGCCGCGTCTTGCCCGCATAGGCGATGTACTGCGCCGCCGCCGCCTTGGAGACCGCATAGGCGCTGTTGGGGACGAGCGCCGCGTCCTCGGTGGGGGCGGCGGAGTTCAGGCCGTATTCGGACGAGGAGCCGGCATGGACGTAGGCCGCGAGCCGGCCGCTCTCGGCCAGCCGCTCGACCCGCGAGACGAGGGCGGTGAAGTTGGTGGCATAGATGAGGTCGGCGTCGGTCTCGAAGGAATAGGCGCCGTAGGCGATGCAGTCGAACACCGTCGCCGGGCGGATCGTCTCGACGAAGCTGGCGATGGCCGCCTTGTCGGTGACGTCGACGGCGACGAGGTGGGACGGGTCGATGCCGCGCAGCCGCGGCGCCGGCAGGACCCGGGCGACGGCATAGACGTCGCGGCGGCGCGCCAGGATGTGGCGGAACAGGTTGCACCCGACGAAGCCCCCGGCGCCGAGCACGGCGATGGGACCCTTGAGGGTGTCGATCCAGTCGGCGGACGAGCCGGTCATGCCGAGAGACCCTGCAAGTGATCCGGCAAGTGATCCGGCAAGTAATCCCGCGAGAGGCTCCGGAGCGCATCCGGGTCGAGGCCGCTCTCGCGCCGGTGGAACCCTTGCGAGCCGTAGGTGCCGGACGGGTAGCCGGCCGCCGTGACCGGGCGGAAGCCCGCGACCGCGATGCCGGTCTCCAGGCACCAGGCGGCGAGGGCCTGGCCGAGGCCGCCCTGGGCGACATGCTCCTCGACGACGCAGAGTTTGCGACCGGCGAGCGCCTGCACGAAGGCCGGCGGCGGCGGGCTCATCGCCAGCGGCAGCTCGCTCACCGCCCAGAGTTCCGGCCCGTCCTCGGCCTCCGACATGAGGGCCGACCAGGCGACGCCCGCCATCGGCCCGACCGCCACGATGACCGGCCCGCTCCCCTCGCGCAGGCGGCGCCAGGGCGCGTAGGGCGGCGCGGTGCAGCCCGCCGGCAGCTCGCCGCGCCCCAGCCGGACATAGACCGGCCCCGGATCGCGTCCGGCCGCCTCGACCACGGCGGCGACGTCGCTGTCGAAGGCGGGAACGAGGATGCGCAACGACGGCAGGGTCGAGAGGATGCCGTAATCCTCCAGCGCGTGATGGGTCGGGCCCATCACCCCGTAGCCGTAGCCGCCGCCATTGGCGAGCATCCGCACCGGCAGGCGATGGAAGCAGACGTCGTTGCGGATCTGCTCGAAGGCGCGGGCGTAGCAGAACGGCGCGATGGTGTAGGTCCAGGGCTCCAGCCCTTCGCTGGCAAGCGCCGCCGCCACCCCGATCATGTTCTGCTCGGCGATGCCCGCATTGAGGAATCGCTCCCCCAGCGCGTCGCGCAGCGGTTCGAGGGCGCCGAAACCGAGGTCGCCGGTGAGGAAGACGAGGTCGGGGCGCGAAGCCCGGGCGACCAGCGCCTCGCACAATTCGCGCCGCATCAGGCCGTCTCCCCGTTGCCGAGGATGTCGGAACCGAGCATCGCCTCGCGGACCTGCTCCTCGGTGAGCGGCAGGTAGTGGCTGTCCAGGCGCCCCTCGATGGCGGGCACGCCGTGGCCCTTCACGGTGTGGAGCACCACGACCACCGGCTGGTCGGTCCCGGGCACCAGGGCGCGGCGCATGTCGGCGAGGTCGTGCCCGTCCGCCTCGCGGATCTCGACGGCAAAGCCGCTCAAGGCCCGCCCGATCGGGTCGAGGGAGGCGACCTCTCCGGTGGTGCCGAAACCCTGGAGGCGGTTGTGGTCGATGAGGATCGTCAGGTTCGACAGCCGCCGGTGGGCGCAGAAGATCAGGGCTTCGAGGGTCGAACCCTCCTGCCATTCGCCGTCGGAGGTCAGGCAGAACACCCGGTTTTGCCGCCCTTGCAGCCGGGCCGCCAGGGCGAGGCCGCCGGCGAGCGAGAGCCCGTGCCCGAGGCTGCCGGTCCCGAAGCGGATCCCTGGGAGCCCGCGTCCGGCCGGGTGCCCAGCGGGAGGATGCCCCGGCAGCCGGGTGCCGTCGGCATGGAACGTGTCGAGTTCGGCCTCGGCGATCAGGCCGCGGCTCCACAGGGTGACGTAGAGCGCGCCCGCCGCATGGCCCTTCGAGAGCACGAAGCGGTCCGCCTCGGTCAGGAACTCGTGATGCACCAGCATCATCGCGTCGAGGGCCGACAGGTTGCCGCCGACATGGCCGACGCCGGCCATCCGGTGCATGGCCAGCAGGCGCCAGCGCGCCAGCGTCAGGAGACCGGGCGCGAGCGGCGCGGGCGCCGCCGGGACCGCGCCGTGCCGCGGGGTCTCCGCCCTGAGGGTGTGTCCACGCCGTGCCATCCGACCGAGATTCCGCTGCCTTGCGGCCACGGAACGACGGCCGTGGTTAGCGTCGGGTTAAGGAGCCGCGGCGGCAGGTCGGGCGGGGGCTTCCAGGCCTGGGTGCCGGTTGCCGGCATAGGCCGCCATGAGGCGTGGAGCCGCGTCGATCCGGCTCGTCGATGGTCGCGCATGCAAGCGCCGTCCTCTCGTGCAAGTCCCTGCCCGCTCAGGAGTTGGACCCTGTCGACCCGGTGGCGAGCCGGTTTCGCCGGCGCGGGCGAGGAGAAGGCCGTCTGCCGGTCCCGGAGCGACGGCGGCAGGACGGCGATGCGTTTACCGCTGACTCAGGTTTGCGTGAGAAATTTCGTCGGGCAAACGACGGTTGTGGTGGGGTTTGTGCGTGCGTTGCTTCAGGCTCCTGCTGCTCCTGTCCGGAATCCTGTGCCTGCCGCCGGCCCTCGCCGCGGCGCAGGAATGCGGGCCCGAGGCGCTCGGCACCGCACGCACCCTCGAAGTGCCGTTCACCCAGGGGCCGGTGGGGACGGCGAGCTACGGCCGCAGCCTGCCGCTCGCGCGCGGCGAGGTGGTGCTGACCTTCGATGACGGCCCGCTGCCCCGGCGCACGAACGCCGTGCTCGCAGCCCTCAAGGCGGAATGCGTGAAAGCGACGTTCTTCGTCATCGGCAGCCTGGTGGCGCAGTTCCCCGACACCCTGCGCCGCACCGCCGCCGAGGGCCATACCATCGCGACCCATACCTGGTCGCACCGCTACCTGAACCGGGTTGACAGCCCGCAGGTGCGGCGGGACCAGATCAATGGCGGCCTCGAGGCCGCCCGCACCGTCCTCGCCGACGACGAGACGGCCCTGTCGCCGTTCTTCCGCTTCCCCGGCCTCGGGCATAACGCCGCCCTCGACCGCTACGCCGCCGCGCAGCGTCTGGTGCCGTTCAGTGTCGACGTCGACGGCGACGACTGGAAGCGGATCACCCCGGCGGCGGTGATGGATCGCGTGATGAGGCGCCTCGATGCCGCGGGGCGGGGCATCATCCTGCTCCACGACATCCAGCCCCGGACCGTGGCGATCCTGCCCGAGCTGCTGCGCCGGCTGAAAGCCCGCGGCTACCGCGTCGTCCACGTGGTGCCAGCCCAGGGCGACACGCGGGCCGCGCTCGCGGCCCTGGACGCCCCGCAGGGCAAGCCGATCCGCCTCGCCCTCGACCGGCTCGGCGCCCGTATGGCGTCCTTCCGCGTCGCCGCGCGTCCGCCGGAAGCCTTCGCCGTGGAGGCGCCGGTCCTCCTGCGGACGGGGCTGTTCGAGGAATCTCCGGAGCCGCCGCCGGCCGGGGACCAGAGCCGGTCCATCGGGGAGGTCCGCGTCGCGCTGATCGCCGATCCGGGCCCGGCCGCCCGTGCCTTCAGGCCCGGGCTCGGGTCCTTGGCCGGCTGGCGCGGTTTCGTGGTGATCGGCACCGCCCCGAAGTCCGCCGGTTTCCGCGCCGTCGCCGAGGCGGGCGGCCCGCCCGCGCGGTGAGCCCCCGTCGCGCCCGCCCTTGCGCTTGTTTTACGGTCCTGCCCGGAAGTCCCCCCACGATGCGACGTCTCGGCCGGCTTCTGCCCGCCCTTCTTCTGTGCAGCGTCGGCACCGCCCAGGCGATGAGTGCCGACGAGTCGCCGGCGGGCTGGTGGGCGCCGACCCCGCGCGACTGCGCCGACCCGGCGAGCCCGCGGGCGTTCGAGATCCGGCTGACACCCGCCGCCGAGGCGCGGCTCGACGCGCACGACCTGCGCTGCCGGATCGACAGGGTCTCCGACACCGCCATCGGCTACCGCCTCCACATGCGCTGCGTCCGCTCGGCCGAGGACCTGCGGGCGAATGCCCGGGCGGAGCCGCGGCAGATCGTCGTCGACGCGATCGGGACGGCGACCATGCGGGCGGATGGGCAGCGCGTCTATCGCTGCCGCGCCCGCCCGGCTGCCGCCGCCGAGACGCCGCAGAGCCCTGTCGCGGGCGCGATCCTGGCCAGTGTCGCCCCGGCACCGGCGCTGCCGGACGCGCCCATGCGCCTCACCTCGCTCGCCCCCGAGCCGGACTCCTCGCCGCACGCCCCTGCACCGGCCGCGCCGTCCGGACCGGCCCCCGCCGTGCCGCCCGTTGCGGCCATCGCGCCTCTCGCGGCCTCGGCGCCTATGCCGGGTGCACCCCTGCGCGTGGCCGCCCTCCCGGTCGACCCGTTGCCGGATGCGTCCGCACCCCCGCTCGCCCCGCCGCCCGTCGCGCTGCCGGCGGTGCGGCGCGGCAAGGTGGTCGGCTATCCCGGGGCGCAAGCTCCCGGCACCATCGTGGTCGATACGGCGGCGCGCCTCCTCTTCCTCGTGCGCGGCGACGGCACGGCCGTGCGCTACCGGGTGGCGGTCGGGCGTCCCGGCACGACCTGGAAGGGCGTCCAGACGGTCACCGCCAAGCAGGAATGGCCGCAATGGACCCCGACGCCAGAGATGCGGCGCAGCCGGCCGGGCCTGCCGCGCACCGTCGCCGGCGGCCCGCGCAACCCGCTCGGGGCCCGGGCGCTCTATCTCGGCTCGACGCTCTACCGCATCCACGGCACCACCGATCCGCGCTCGATCGGCCGGGCCGCCTCGGCCGGCTGCTTCCGGATGCTCAACGAGGACGTGATCGAACTCTACCGCTTCGTCCCCGTCGGCACCAAGGTTCAGGTGATCTGAGGGCCATGCCTTTTAAGGTGGTTTTTACTGATAAAAATTTGGTATTCATCTGATGGCGACGCGTCATTTTCTTCAGATCAGCATTCTGCTGTCCGGAGCACTCTGGACCGCCGAATGCCCCATCAAGCTTGGCCGCACCGCAATCGCATTTTGCAGCAACTCCAAGTATTTAACACCTTAAAAAGCATGCCTCAAAGGCGTGTCGAGCCGCAAGCTCAGAGACATGCGTCCCAAGATCACCGGACGCTGCCACCAGGGCGTTCTCTGGTCGCCGTCGTATTTCGTGGCGTCCTGTGGCGGCGCTCCGCTCTCTGTGGTCGCCCAATACGTCCGACAGCAACGGGAGAATGCGCGGGCTCCCCGGCCTGAAGGCCGGGGTTTCTAGGAGGGTTTGATGATCCCGGCACGCGATCCCATCGGCCCACCCCCGATGCCGACACCAGAGTCATCGCCAGAGTCCCGATGCTCCCGGAGAGCGATGATGACTCGAACAGGGCGGATTGCACGCGCGCGACATCGACCGGACGCTTGTCGGCACGAGGGATGAGGGCGCGTGGCGTCGCCCCTAACCGATCCCCGTTCGTTCGGCCTTGGCGCGAAGCTTGCAAACATGGCGAGCGTGACCGTTGGAAACCCTGCAATCCGCCTTGACCGAGCAATCGGACCGGGGCGAACCTCGCGGGAGAGCCGGCTCCTCGGGGAGCGGGCACGGCTCACGACCACAGGCCCCGCAGGCAGGATACGGCATGGACCGCAGGACATTTCTGAAAGGCTCGGCCGCCCTCGGCGCCGCCGGCATGGCTCCCCAGTTCGCCGCCCCGGCGCTCGCGCAGCCGTCCAAGGTGCTGCGCTTCGTGCCGCAAGCGAACCTCGCGAATTTCGATCCGATCTGGGGGACGCAATACGTCGTCCGCAACGCCGCCGCCCTCGTCTGGGACATGCTCTATGGCGTCGATGCCCAGTTGAAGCCCCAGCGCCAGATGGTCGAGTCGGAAGAGGTCTCGGCCGACGGCCTGACCTGGACCTTCCGCCTGCGGCCCGGCCTCAAGTTCCATGACGGCGAGCCCGTCCTGTCGAAGGACGTGGTGGCGAGCCTGACCCGCTGGTCGGCCCGCGACCCGATGGGCATCATGATCCGGGCGATCCAGGCCGAGCTGGCCCCGGTCGACGACCGCACCTTCCGCTGGCAACTCAAGAAGCCGTTCCCCAAGCTGCTGCTGGCGCTGGGCAAGAACAACGCGCCCTGCGCCTTCATCATGCCGGAGCGGATCGCCAAGACCGATCCCTTCACCCAGATCACCGAGTATGTCGGCTCGGGCCCGATGAAGTTCGCCCGCGCCGAGTGGGTGCCCGGCGCCCGCGCGGTCTTCGAAAAATTTGCCGATTACAAGCCGCGCGACGAGCCGTCCTCGTGGCTGGCGGGCGGCAAGCGCATGCTGGTCGACCGGGTCGAGTGGATCATCATGCCCGATCCGGCCACCGCCTCGGCGGCGCTCCAGAACGGCGAGGTCGATTGGTGGGAGAACCCGATCCCGGATCTCGTCCCGCTGCTGCGCAAGAACGCCAACATCAACGTCGACATCGCCGACCCGCTCGGCAATATCGGCTCGTTCCGGATGAACCACCTGCATCCGCCCTTCGACAACCCGAAGATCCGCCAGGCCGTGCTCATGGGCATGAACCAGGAGGATTACATGCGGTCGCTGATCGGCGACGACGACAAGCTGTGGAAGCCGCTGCCCGGCTTCTTCACCCCGGGCACGCCGCTCTACAGCGAGGCGGGCGGCCAAAACATCGGCAAGGGCGACATCGCGGCGGCGAAGAAGCTCCTGGCCGAGGCCGGCTACAAGGGCGAGCCGGTGGTCTGCGTGGTGGCGCAGGACCAGTCGATCACCAAGAACATGGGCGACGTCACCGCCGACCTGCTCAAGCAGATGGGCATGAAGGTGGATTTCGTCGCCACCGACTGGGGCACCGTCGGCACGCGGCGCGCCTCGAAGGCGCCGCCGTCGCAGGGCGGCTGGAACATGTTCCACACCTGGCATGCCGGCGCCGATTGCATCAACCCGGCGGTCTACCCGGCGATCCGCGCCAACGGCGACAAGGCGTGGTTCGGCTGGCCCGACCTGCCGCCAGTCGAGGCCGGCATCACCGAGTGGTTCGACGCCGCCGATCCGGCGGCCGAGAAGGCGGCGATCGACAAGGTCAATGCCGCAGCGGTGGCGGGTGGCGTCTACGTGCCGACCGGCTACTTCCTCGGCTACCAGGCCTGGCGGAAAAACGTCACCGGCGTGGGCAAGGGGCCGCTGCCCTTCACCTGGGGCGTGTCCAAAGCCTGAGGAAACTCCCGTGTTCGGCTTCCTCGTCAGGCGCGTCCTCGCCGTCATTCCCGTGATGGCGGTGGTCGGGCTGTTCGTGTTCAGCCTGCTCTCTCTCGCCCCCGGCGACCCGGCGGCGCTGATCGCCGGCGACCAGGCGTCGCCGGCCGATATCGAGCGCATCCGCGCCTCGCTCGGCCTCGACCGGCCGTTCCTGGTCCGCTTCGGCGAATGGGCCTGGCGCATCCTGCACGGGGATCTCGGCACCTCGATCTTCACCAACCTGCCGGTCACCACCATGATCGGGCAGCGGGTGCAGCCGACGGTGTCCTTGATGCTGGTCACCCTCGTCTTCGCGGTGCTCGTCGCGGTGCCGCTCGGCGTCCTCGCGGCCTGGAAGGCGGGGCGGCTCGTCGACCGGCTGGTGATGGGCGGGGCGGTGCTCGGCTTCTCGGTGCCGGTCTTCGTCGTCGGCTATCTGCTGGCCTACGTCTTCGCCCTCGAACTCGGCTGGCTCCCGGCGCAAGGCTACACGCCGATCGAGCAGGGGGTCGGCCCCTGGCTCGCCAACCTGATCCTGCCGGCGCTGACGCTCGGCCTCGTCTACATCGCGCTGATCGCCCGGGTGACCCGGGCGACGATGCTCGACGTCCTCCAGCAGGATTACGTCCGCACGGCGCGCGCCAAGGGCCTGGCGCAGGGGAGCGTGCTCTTCGTCCACGCGCTGAAGAACGCCGCGGTGCCGATCGTCACGGTGATCGGCATCGGCATCGCGCTCCTCATCGGCGGCGCCGTCGTCACCGAGACGGTGTTCGCGATTCCGGGCCTCGGCCGGCTCACCGTCGATGCGATCCTGCGGCGCGACTATCCGGTGATCCAGGGCGTCGTGCTCCTGTTCAGCTTCACCTACGTGCTGGTGAACCTCGCGATCGACCTTCTCTACACCCTCATCGACCCGAGGATCCGCTATTGAGCGCCGCCCATCCGTTGGGGGGCGACGCGCCCCCCGGTCTCGCTGTCGCCCCGCCGCTGCCCGATCTCTATCCCCGGCGACAAGCGTATGGCCGGATCCGCCGGGTCTGGCGGCGCCACCCGACCATCGTGATCGGCGGCGCCATCCTGCTCGTCGTCGCCCTGATGGCGGTCCTCGCGCCCTATCTCGGCACCGTCGATCCGACCGCGATCAGCACCTCGCGCCGCACGCGGGTGCCGTCCGGCCAGTACTGGTTCGGCACCGACATGCTCGGGCGCGACATCTATTCCCGCGTCGTCTACGGTGCCCGGGTCTCGCTCCTCGTCGGCTTTGCGGTGGCCCTGTTCGCCTCGGTCGCCGGACTCGTGGTCGGCCTCGTCTCCGGCATGGTGCGCTGGGCCGACGGGATCATCATGCGGATCGTCGACGGCCTGATGTCGATCCCGCCGATCCTGCTCGCCATCGCGTTGATGGCCCTCACGCGCGGCTCGGTCGGGAACGTGATCCTGGCGATCACCGTGGCGGAGATTCCTCGCGTCGCCCGGCTGGTGCGCGGCGTCGTGCTGTCCCTGCGCGAGCAGCCCTATGTCGAGGCGGCGGTGACCACCGGCACCCGCATGCCGATGATCATCTGGCGCCACATCCTGCCCAACACGCTGGCGCCGATGACCGTCCAGGCGACCTATATCTGCGCCTCCGCCATGATCGCGGAATCGATCCTGTCCTTCATCGGTGCCGGCGTCCCGCCCGCGACCCCGTCCTGGGGCAACATCATGGCCGAGGGACGGGCGCTCTGGCAGGTGAAGTTCTACATCATCCTGTTCCCGGCCATCTTCCTGTCGCTCACCGTGCTCGCCGTGAACCTCGTCGGCGACGGACTGCGCGATGCCCTCGACCCGCGGATGGCGAAGGATGTCTGATTCCAAGGACTCTCTCTCGCGGGGCTCGGCCCTCCTCTCCGTCGAGAACCTCCAGGTCCATTTCCGCACGCCGGACGGGGTCAACCGCGCGGTCGACGGCGTCTCCTTCGCCATTGGCGCCGGCGAGACCCTGGCGATCGTCGGCGAATCCGGCTGCGGCAAGTCGGTGACCTCGATGTCGATCCTGCGGCTCCTGCCCGAGCCGCCGGCGCGGCTCTCCGGCGCGATCCGGTTCGAGGGGCGCGACCTGCTTCAGCTCTCCGAGCGCGAGATGCGCGCCATCCGCGGCAACGCCATCAGCGTGATCTTCCAGGAGCCGATGACCTCGCTCAACCCGGTGCTGACCGTGGGCCGCCAGATCGGCGAGACCCTGCGCCTGCACCAGGGTCTCTCGCGGAAGGACGCCGAGGAACGGGCGGTGGAGATGCTGACGCTGGTCGGCATCCCGGAGCCGCGGCGCCGGGTGCGGGAATACCCGCACCAGCTCTCCGGCGGCATGCGCCAGCGGGTGATGATCGCCATCGCGCTCGCCTGCTCGCCCAAGCTCCTCATCGCCGACGAGCCGACCACGGCGTTGGACGTGACGATCCAGGCCCAGATCCTCGACCTGATGCGCGACCTCAAGAGCCGGGTCGGCGCCGCCATCATGCTGATCACCCACGATCTCGGCGTGGTGGCGGAGGTCGCCGACCGGGTGGTGGTGATGTATGCCGGCCGCAAGGTCGAGGAGGCGGCGGTCCGCGACCTCTTCCGCGCGCCCCGCCACCCCTATACGCGCGGCCTGATGGGCGCGGTGCCGCGCCTCGGCGCCGCCGAGCAGCCAGGCGCCCCCCAGCGCCTCGCCGAGATCCCCGGCATGGTGCCGAGCCTGAAGACCCGGATCGACGGCTGCGTCTTCGCCGGCCGCTGCCCCTCCGTCACCGATCTCTGCCGCAGCCACGCCCCGGCCCTGGAGCCGAAGGCGCCGGGCCATCTCGCCGCCTGCCATTATGCGCCGAAGGACGCGCTTGCCGCGTGAGCACCCCGCTCCTTGCCGTCAACGACCTGCGCAAGCACTTCCTCCTCGGCGGCAGCCTGCTCGGCCGCGGCGCCCGCAGCCTCAAGGCGGTGGACGGCGTCTCCTTCACGGTGGAGAAGGGCGAGACCCTGTCCCTCGTCGGTGAATCCGGCTGCGGCAAGTCGACGGTTGCCCGCAGCCTGATGCGGCTGTTTCCGCCGACTTCCGGCCAGGTCGTGCTCGGGGGCCAGCGCATCGACGATCTCTCGGCCGGGGCGCTGCGGCCCCTGCGCCGGCGGATCCAGATGGTCTTTCAGGATCCGTTTTCCTCGCTCAATCCGCGGATGCGGGTGCGCGACATCCTGGCTGAGCCGATCCGCAATTTCGGCCTCGCCCGAAATCGCGCCGATCTCGATGCGCGCCTCGCCGCCCTGATGGAGCGGGTCGGCCTGCCGCGGGAGGCGCTGTCGCGCTTTCCCCACGAATTCTCCGGCGGCCAGCGCCAGCGCATCGGCATCGCCCGGGCGCTCGCCGCCGAGCCGGACCTGATCATCTGCGACGAGGCAGTCTCGGCCCTCGACGTCTCGGTCAAGGCGCAGATCGTCAACCTGCTGCAGGATTTGCAGAGGGAACTCGACCTGGCGCTCCTGTTCATCTCGCACGACCTCGCCATCGTCGAGCACATGACCCACCGGGTGGCGGTGATGTATCTCGGCAAGATCGTCGAGATCGGCCCGCGCCGGGCGATCTTCCTGGCGCCGAAGCATCCCTATACCCAGGCCCTGCTCTCCGCCGTGCCGGTGCCGGAGCCCGATGCCGGGCGCACCCGCATCGTCCTGCGCGGCGACGTGCCGAGCCCGATCGACCCGCCGAGCGGCTGCCGCTTCCACACCCGCTGCCCGCACGCCTTCGACCGCTGCCGCATCGAGGAGCCGCGGCTCGACCCTGTCGGCGGCAACCACTTCGCAGCCTGTCACCTCGATGATACCGCCTTGCCGGCGCGGGCCGCATGATCGGTGTCTCATCGTGATCAAAGTCAGGGGAAGAGCCTTGCAGCATGAACTGATCCTGCGGGGCGCCCGCATCATCGATCCGTCGCAGAACCACGACGGCCTCGCCGACGTCGCCTTCGCCAACGGCCTCGTCTCGGGCTTCGGCCGTGGTCTGCCCGCAGGGGAGGAGACCGAGGTTCGGGAGATGAACGGGGCGATCGTCACCCCGGGCCTCATCGACCTGCATACCCATGTCTATTGGGGCGGCACGTCGCTCGGCATCGATGCCGATGCGTTCTGCCGGCAGTCGGGCGTCACCACCTCGGTCGATACCGGCAGCGCCGGGCCCGGCAACTTCGCGGGCTTCCGCAAGCACGTGATCGAGCGGTCCGAGGCCCGGATCCTCGCCTATCTCCACGTCTCGTTCGCGGGCATCTACGGCTTCTCCAAGACCGTGATGGTCGGTGAGAGCCAGGACATGCGCCTGATGGCGCCCCGCGAGGCGGTGGCGGTGGCCGAGGCCAACCGCGACGTGGTCGTCGGCATCAAGGTTCGGGTCGGCGCCCATGCCTCGGGCGAGCAGGGGATCGCGCCCCTGGAGATTGCCCTCCAGGTCGCCGAGGAGACCGGGCTGCCGCTGATGGCCCATATCGACGAGCCGCCGCCGAGCTACGAGGCGGTCCTGGCGATGCTGCGCCCGGGCGACGTGCTGACCCATGCCTTCCGGCCGTTCCCGAACTCACCCGTCACCGCGCAGGGCGCCGTGAAGCCAGCGGTCCGTCAGGCGCGCGAACGCGGCATCCTGTTCGACATCGGCCACGGCAAGGGCTCCTTCGCCTTCAAGACCGCCCGCGCCATGCTGGCCGGCGGCTTCCAGCCGGACACGATCTCGTCGGACGTTCATGCGCTCTGCATCGACGGCCCGGCCTTCGACCAGGTCACCACCATGTCGAAGATGCTCTGCCTCGGCATGAGCCTGACCGAGGTCGTCGCCGCCTCGACGATGAACGCCGCTCTGGCGCTCAAGCGCATGGAACACGGAAGCCTCAAGGTCGGGTCTCTCGGCGACGCGACGGTGCTCGCCGTGCGCGAGGGCGCGTTCGACTATGTCGACGTGCTGGGCGAGCACATGACCGGGGACCGGCGAATCACGTCGGACGGCGTGGTGCTGCGCGGACGGTGGTGGCATCCGGCGTAAGCCTCGTTCCGCGGCCCGTCGCAGGCCGGGCCGGGACCGTTCCGTTGTCCCGCTCGGCGGGTCTTCGGCGGCGCTTACGACCGGAAGATCCGCGTATATTGCGTCTCGTGCCGGAACGAGCCGAGATCGAGCCGCACGGTCGCGGTCCCGGCCTCGTCGAGCGGCCGGTCCTGGACGCTGCGCGCCAGGGCCGCGGCTCGCGGCATCAGGGCGGCGACCACCCGCGTGCCGGCGGTCTGGCCGACCGGAGCGAGGCGCAGGGACGCCGAGACGAGGTTTTGCAGGAAGGCCGCCAGATAGGCCGCCAGCACCGTGCCGCGGTCGAGCCCGTGGGCGCCGGATGCGGCGCCGACCGCGACCGGATAGGCCACCGGCCCGTCGAGACGGGGCGCGAGTTCCGCGAGGCGCGGCACGTCCCAGGCGGCGCGGGTGGCATCGAGGAAGGAGCGGCCCTGCTGGCTGGTCTCGAGGTGCAGCTCCCGCGACGGGCTGAGCGCCAGGGCGAGGTCGTTGACGGCCACCAGCGCCTCGGCGTCCCCCGCCGCCGCGGCGGCATGGGCGTGAGCGGCCAGGATCGCGTCGCTGCGGCCGGCGCCGTGCTCCAGCACGTCGGCGAGCCAGTCGCGCAACGTCGCCTCGTCGCGCACGTCGCCGGCCTCCACCGCCCATTCGAGGCCGTGCGAATAGGCATAGGCGCCGACCGGATAGCCCGGCGAGAGCCAGGCCAGCAGCACCAGGGCGTCCGGGACCGCCTCAGCCATGGGCGTGGTCGTGCGGGTGGTCGTGATGATGGTGAGGCCCGTGCCCATGATCGTGCGCGTGCCCGCCCGCATAGGCGCCGCCCTCGGGCCGGAACGGCCGTTCCACCGGGGTCGCGGTGCCGCCCAGCCCCTCCACCATCGCGGCGAGCACGTGGTCATGGGCGATCCAGAGCGCGTCGGTGCCGATCTCGGCCGGGATGTGCCGGTTGCCGATGTGCCAGATCAGCCGCTTCAAGGCGTGGTCGCTGGCGGCGCGGATCTCCAGAAGCCTCTCGGGCGCCGCCTCGACCCAGACCAGCCGCCCATCCTCCAGCCGGAGCGCGTCGCCGTCGTCGAGCATGACGGGCTCCGGCAGGTCGAGCAGGAAGGCGAGGCCGCCGACGCCGCGCATCGCCAGGCGGCGGCGGTGCCGGTCGCCGGAATCGAGCACGATGCGGTCGACGATCTCGCCTGCGGCGAGGGCGTCGCGGCGGATGACGCGGGTGGCGCGGATCATGGGGTGAGGGGATCGCCTGTCAGGTCGTTCAGAACAGGAAGTAGCGCTGCGCCATCGGCAGCACCTCGGCCGGCTCGCAGACCAGCAACTCGCCGTCGGCGCGCACGTCGTAGGTCTCGGGGTCGACCTCGATCACCGGGGTGGCGTCGTTGTGGATCATGCTCTTCTTCGAGATGCCGCCGCGCACATTCTCGACCGCGACCAGCTCCTTCGCCACCCCGAGCTGTTCGCGAAGGCCCGCCTCGATCGCGGCCTTCGACACGAAGGTGAGGGCGGTCTTGGCCGGCACCCGCCCGAAGGCACCGAACATCGGGCGGTAATGCACCGGCTGCGGCGTCGGGATCGAGGCGTTGGGGTCGCCCATCGGCGCCGCCGCGATGGCGCCGCCCTTGAGGATCAGGTCGGGCTTCACGCCGAAGAAGGCCGGCGACCACAGCACCAGATCGGCGAGCTTGCCGACCTCGACCGAGCCGATATGACGCGACAGGCCGTGGGCGATGGCCGGGTTGATCGTGTACTTGGCGACATAGCGCTTGGCCCGGGCGTTGTCGTTACCGGATGAGTCGCCCGGAAGCGCGCCGCGCTGGCGCTTCATCTTGTCGGCGGTCTGCCAGGTGCGGATGACGACCTCGCCGACCCGGCCCATCGCCTGGCTGTCCGACGACATCATCGAGAGCGCGCCGATGTCGTGCAGGATGTCCTCGGCGGCGATCGTCTCCTTGCGGATCCGGCTCTCGGCGAAAGCGAGATCCTCGGGAATCGACGGCGACAGGTGGTGGCACACCATCAGCATGTCGAGATGCTCGTCGATGGTGTTGCGGGTGAAGGGCCGCGTCGGGTTGGTGGAGGAGGGCAGCACGTTGGGCAGCCCCGCCACCTTGATGATGTCCGGCGCGTGGCCGCCGCCGGCGCCCTCGGTGTGGAAGGCGTGGATGGTGCGGCCCTTGAAGGCGGCGATCGTGTCCTCGACGAAGCCCGATTCGTTGAGCGTGTCGGTGTGGATCATCACCTGGATGTCGTGGGCGTCGGCCACCGACAGGCAGCAATCGATCGCCGCGGGCGTGGTGCCCCAATCCTCGTGCAATTTCAGCGCGCAGGCGCCGGCCCGGATCATCTCGACCAAACTGTCGGGCTTCGAGGCGTTGCCCTTGCCGGCAAAGGCCAGGTTCATCGGGAAGGCGTCGGCCGCCTCGATCATCCGGGCGATGTGCCAGGGGCCGGGGGTGCAGGTGGTGGCGAAGGTGCCGTGGGCCGGGCCCGTGCCGCCGCCGAGCATCGTGGTGACGCCGGAATTCAGCGCCTCGTCGATCTGCTGCGGGCAGATGAAGTGGATGTGGCTGTCGAAGCCGCCGGCGGTGAGGATCTTGCCCTCGCCCGCGATCACCTCGGTGCCCGGCCCGACCACGATGGTGACGCCGTCCTGGATGTCCGGGTTGCCGGCCTTGCCGAACGCCGCGATCCGCCCGCCCTTCAGCCCGACATCGCATTTCACGATGCCCCAATGGTCCAGCACCACCGCGTTGGTGATGACGGTGTCGACGGCGCCGCCGGCATTGCTGGCCTGGCTCTGCCCCATCCCGTCGCGGATCACCTTGCCGCCGCCGAACTTCACCTCCTCGCCGTAGCGGGTGTGGTCGTGCTCGACCTCGATGACCAGCGAGGTGTCGGCGAGGCGGATGCGGTCGCCCTTGGTCGGCCCGAACATCGCCGCGTAGGCGGCGCGGGGGAGGCTGGCGGGTTTGGGGGTGTTGGACATGGCTGGCGCGGTCCGGTCAGGCGGGCATGGGTGAGAAGGTCGCGTCCCTCGCCGCAACGGCGTCGAAGGTGAAGGTCGTGGGCAGGCCGCGCTCCTGGTTGAGGCAGCCGATCAGGTAATCCTGGAAGCCGGCCTTGCCGGTGCGCCATTTCTCGACCGCTGCGGCAACGGCGGACCTGTCGGCGAGAACGATCGCACGGGAGGCCAGCAGCGTGTCGAGCATGGCGATGGCGTCCGCCTTCCCGAAGCCGTCCTGGCGCAGCACCGTCCAGACGAATTCGAGCAGGACGACCAGGTTGACGAAGGCCGGCTCCGCCCACCGATCGTCGCTTTCCAGCAGGGCGGCGGCGCGCGGAGATTGCCCGGGGTCGTCCTCGAGCGCGTAGCGAAGCAGAACGTTCGTATCGATCCCGATCATCGACCCGACTTCGTGCGCTCGTCCTCGGCCAGGAGATAATCGCCGATCGGGTCGTCGCTGGCGGCGGCGGGCCGGGCCTGGGCGCGGGCGCGACGAGCGATGGTGCGCAAGTGGTGCAAGGCGTCGGGCTTTTGCAGCGTCGCGCGCCCGTCATCGTCCACGACCAGCGAAAGGCGCTCGCCCGGCGCGATGCCGAGAGCGTCGCGGGCCTCGACCGGGAGAGCGACATGTCCCTCCGGCGTGAGCGTGAGTGCGAAATGCCGCATGATGCCTCCCGCTTGATCAGACACGTATTCCGTGAGTGGCTAAGCAGGCTTGCGTTGGCAGGCCAACGCTTCGCGCGCTTAGGCTCTTGTTTTGTCGCAGATTTTTATCGCCGAACCGGTGGCCACTTCGGCGAAATCGGCTTAGGCCCGGGATCGTACCGAAACGCGGGCCGCCGGTCTTGCCGCCGAACTTCACCTCCTCGCCGTAGCGGGTGTGGTCGTGCTCGACCTCGATGACCAGCGAGGTGTCGGCGAGGCGGATGCGGTCGCCCTTGGGTTGCCCGAACATCGCCGCGTAGGCGGCGCGGGGGAGGCTGGCGGGTTTGGCGGTATTCGACATCAGACCGCTCCCCGCGCCGCGACGGCAGATTGATCGAAGATGGATTCGAGGGCCGCATTCGTGCCGCGGCATCCCGCGACGACGCTCTCGGCCCAGGTGACGTAATCGAGGATCCGCGCCTGGGCCCAGTCGGCAGGGGGACTTGCCACCAGGGAACGCAGGTTGCTGATCTTGTCGGCGATCTTGATCGCCTTGGCATCCGGCGACTTGTGTGGCGCCCGCGCGACTTGAAGACGCTTGCGCTCCGCCTTGGACAGTGACGTGTCGTCGGTGACCTCGGCGACGAGGTCGGCGACTTTCGATCCGAACAGCTGCACCAGCTCGTCGTGCGTCGTCTCCGTGTCCTCGATCGTGTCGTGGAGCCAGCCGGCCGCGACCAGCCAAGCGTTCGGCTCCTCGACGCTCTCGGCGAGAAGCGTTGCCACCTCCGCGAGATGGTTCACGTAAGGCTCGCGCTCCGTGCCCTTCCTGCGCTGATCCGCGTGCCGCCGGGCCGCGAAGTCAGCGGCCCGCGTGACGAGCGCAACGTGTTCACGCAGGACCGTATCGGGGGGGCTCACAGAGCCCCCATCACGTCGCCCCGGAACCCGTAGACCGCGCGGGCGCCGCCCATCGGGATCAGCACCACCTCCCGGGTCGACCCCGGCTCGAAGCGCACCGCCGTGCCCGGTGCGATGTCGAGGCGCTGGCCGCGGGCCTTGTCGCGGTCGAAGCGGAGCGCCGGGTTGACCTCGAAGAAGTGGTAATGCGAGCCGACCTGGATCGGCCGGTCGCCGGTATTGGCGACCTCGATCACCGTGCGGGTCGAGCCCTCGTTGAACACGATCTCGCCGTCTGGCGTCGTCACCTCGCCCGGCACGTCGGTGGCGGGGGTGCCGCGGATCGGGTGGTGGACGGTGACCAGCTTGGTGCCGTCCGGGAAGGTCGCCTCGACCTGGATGTCGTGGATCATCTCCGGCACGCCCTCCATCACCTGGTCGGCGGTGAGGACCTGGGCGCCGAGGCGCATCAGCTCCGCCACGGTGCGGCCGTCGCGGGCGCCCTCGACCACGAAGTCGGTGATCAGCGCCACCGCCTCCGGGTGGTTGAGCTTCACGCCCCGGGACAGGCGGTTGCGGGCCACCATCGCCGCCATGGCGACGAGGAGCTTGTCCTTCTCGCGGGGTGTCAGCAGCACGGGTGCGTCCTCTGGGTCACGGTTGCGTCCATCCTTCGCCGAGGCTCGGCCGCGAAGCAAGATTGTGCCGGCGCGAGCAGCCGAGCAAGAACCGAGCCGTCAGGTTTGCCACACCCGCGGCAGCGTCCGGCCGCGGAAGCCGTCGAGGATCCGGGCGGCGGCGAGCCGCAACGGACCGATCTCGGCGCCGAGCAGGCGCAGCACCAGCATCCCGTTCCAGGCGCTCGCGCCGGCCTCGACCGACAATGCCTCGCAGCCGGCGGCCCGGATCAGGTCGCGGGCCTGGTCGAGCCGGCTCTCGGCGTCGGGGGCGAGGTGGAGAAGCGTCGCCATCGCCCGGGCGCCGCCGGCCACGGCGCGCCTGGCGAGTGTCTCGGCGATGTCGCCGTCGAGGCGGAACGTGTCGGCATAGGCGAGCCGCCCGGCCCGGCGGATGCGCCAGGAATCGGTGAGCATCCCCGTCCGCATCACCTCGCCCCGGGCGGCGCGGCCGAAGACCAGGGCCTCGAACAGGGTGAGGCGCGCCTCCGCCGCCATCTCGGCGGCGAAGCTCCGGGCGAGGCGGGCGCCGTCGAACAGGATCGTCTCCTGCGGCAGCCAGGTCAGGGCGGCGTCGGATTCGAGGGCGAGCGCCACGTCGAGCCGCGTCACCGGCCCGTCCGAGCGGTAGATCTTCTCCGCCGCCGTCGTGGTGAGCACCAGATCGGCTCCTGGACCCAGCCGGCCCTCGATCGTGAAGCGGTCGCCGCAGGCGATGCCGCCCGCGCTGTTGAGCAGGACAGCCTCCATCGGCGAAGGTCCCGGCTCGGGCCGCGGCAGGCGCAGGCGCAAGGGGCCGGCTTCGGCGAGATCGGTGATTCGGGTGGCACCGCCCGGCATCCGCGCGACCGTGAGCGCGACGTGCCCGATCGAGCGCTGGCGGCGGAGGGCGTCGGGGAGGGGGGAATGCGGCATCGTGAGCTAGGAGGCGGGCGCGGGCGGCCCTCGGTCAAGCCACGCTTAGACCGCGCGACGGGTCCCGCAGGCAAGCCCCCGTTCCTCCACGATGTCGCGTCCTCCGCCCGCCGGACCGCATGCGCGTGCGGCGGAAAACCGAGAAACCCATGGGCCCGCCGCACCGGATGCGCGTAAGCTCCGCGCCGGTCACGCGGAGGGATTTCGCCATGGACGAGCCGTCATCCGATGCCACCTCATCCGGGACGGCCTGCCGGGTCGTGCGCCCGGGGGCCGACTATGTCGGCAAGCAGGCCCTGACCTACGCCCCGGCGGTCTCGGCCGAATCGGTGGGGTCCAAGGGGCTGCACATGCAGCTCGTCACCCTGCCGCCGGGGGCCCGCGCGAAGGCGCACTTGCACGAGGCGCACGAGACGGCGCTCCACGTGCTCTCCGGCGTCGCCGGCACCTGGTACGGCCCACGGCTGGAGCACCACCTGTGGAGCCGGGCGGGGGACTTCGTCTACATCCCGGCCGGGGTGCCGCACCTGCCCTACAATGCCAGCCGGACCGAGACCTGCACGGCGGTGATCGCCCGCACCGACCCGAACGAGCAGGAGAGCGTGGTGCTGCTGCCGGAACTCGATGCGTTGCGGCCACCGGAGGGGGACGTGATGGCGTAGGGCCGGTCCGACCGGCCCCACGACCTCACATCGCCGTCGGCCGCCCGGCCGCCACCACCAGCAGCTTGCCGTCACCGAGCGTCCGGGCGGCGGCGCGGCGGATATCGGCCTGCGTCACCGCGCCGATCAGGCCGTTGCGGCGGGCGATGTAGTCGATGCCGAGGCCCTCGAAGGCGATCTGCACCAGTTGGTGGGCAATCTTGGTCGAGGTGTCGAAGCCGAGCGCGTAGGAGCCGGTCAGGTAGTCCTTGGCCTTCTGCAACTCGTCGTCGGAGGGGCCGTCACCGGTCAGGCGGGCGATCTCGTCGGCGATGACCGCCAGGCACTCGGCGACGCGCTCGTTCTTGGTCGCGGTGTAGCCCCAGGTCATCGAGGCGGCGCGGTGGCTCACCAGCGAGGTCCCGACCGAATAGGCGAGGCCGCGCTTCTCGCGCACCTCCTGGAACAGCCGCGACGTGAAGGCGCCGCCGCCCAGAATGTGGTTGAGCACGTAGGCCGGGATGAAGTCGGGATCGCGCCACGGCACGCCGTCGGTGCCGAACCGCAGCACCGATTGCGGCACGTCGAGATCGACGACGATGCGCCGGCCGAGGCCGGTGATCGCGGTCGCCGGCACCACGGCCAGCTCCCCGCCCTCCGGCAGGGCGCCGAAGGCGTCGTCGAGGGCGCGCAGCAGCGCCTCCTCGCCAATGGCGCCGACCGCCGCCACCTTGACCCGGCCGCGGGCGATCAGCCGGCGATGCATCGCCACGAGGTCGTCGCGGGTGATCGACGACACGCTCTCGATCGTGCCCGAGGAGGGCCGGCCGTAGGGATGGCCCGGATAGGCTTCGGCGAAGAAGCGGCGCGAGGCCATCACGCCGGGGTCGTTCTGCTGGTAGCGCAGGCCGGCCAGCATCTGGCCCCGCACGCGCTCGATCGCCGCGGGGTCGAAGCGGGGCTGGGCGAGCGCCAGGGCGAGCAGCGCGATCGCCTCGTCGGCGTGCTTGACCAGCATCTTGAGCGAGCCGCCGATGGCGTCCGGCCCGGCATGGAAGCTCAGCTCGATGGCGCGGGCGGCGAGCCGCTCCTGGAAAGCGTCGGAATCGTGCGGCCCGGCGCCCTCGTCGAGGAGACGGGCGAGCATCTGGGCGGTACCGGACTTGCCCTCGGGATCCTGCGCGGCGCCGCCCTCGAAGGTGAAGGCCAGCGCGATCAGCGGGACGACCGGCGACGGCACGTGCCAGGCCTCGATGCCGCGGGCCGAGAGGATCGGGCGCGCCTGGGCCGGTGAGGAGGACGAAGCGGCGGCGGCAGTGCGGGAGACGGCGTCGGCCGGGGTCATGAGGACCTCTTGTTGTCGTGGCGATCGATACGGGACCGCCCGGCGGCGCGATGGCGCCCCGGGCGGTGTCAGGAGGCGGGAATCAGGCCGAGGCCGGGCCCTTGATCAGATAGCCGGTCACCGACCGGGCCGGCACCAGGTAGCGCTCGGCGACGGCCGCGAGGCGGGTGGCCTGGATCGCCTCGATCTCGGAGGGCCAGCGCCGCACCTCCTCGATGCTCTCGCCGATAGCGAGCGCCGAACCGAAGATGCGGGCCAGCGACGATTGGCTGTCAGAGGAATAGACCGTCTCGGCGACCAGCCGGGTCTTGGCCCGCTCGATCGCGGTGGCGGACAGCGCCTCGGAGGGGGCGCGGGCGAGCGCCCGGTCGAGGGCCTCCTCCAGCGCCTCCAGGCTCACGCCCTCCGCCGGGACGGCGTAGACCGAGAAGCGGGTGTCGTCGATCGCCGAGCCCATGTACCAGGCGCCGGCATTCACCGCGACGCCCTGCTCCAGCACCAGGCTGCGGTAGAGGTAGGAGGTCGGCCCGCCGCCCAGCACCTCGGCGAGCAGCTCGAGGGCGTGGCTCTCGCCGTCGCGGGCGGTCATGCAGGACGGGGTGAGATAGAGCCGCTGGAGGGTCGGCTGCTCGACCTTCGGGTCGGCGACGCTGAGGCGGCGCGCCGCCCGCGGCTCCGGCTCCCGCGGCCGCACCCGTTGCGGCCGGGCGCCGCGCGGCGCCACCACGCCATAGGTGTCGTCGGCGAGCCGCCGGACCTCGTCGGCGGTCACGTCGCCGGCGACCACCAGAATGGCGTTCTCCGGGGTGTAGAAGCGGCGGTAATAGTCGAGGGCGTGGCTGCGGTTCAGCTCCTCGATCTCGTGCATCCAGCCGATGATCGGGATGCCGTAGGGATGGTGCACGAAGAGCGAGGCCGCCATCGCCTCGGAGAGCTGGGCCGACGGGTCGGTCTCGACCCGCATCCGGCGCTCCTCCAGCACCACGTCGCGCTCGGGGGCCACCACGGCGTCGTCGAGGATCAGGCCGGTCATCCGGTCCGCCTCGAAGCTCATCATGGTCTTGAGGTTCTCGCGGGCGACGCGCTGGAAATACGCCGTGTAGTCGAACGACGTGAAGGCGTTCTCCTGGCCGCCCAAGCTCGACACCGCCTTCGAGAAGGCGCCGACCGGGTGGGTCTCGGTGCCCTTGAACATCAGGTGCTCGAGGAAGTGGGCGATGCCGGACTGACCGAGCGGATCATCGGCCGAGCCGTTGCGATACCACACCATGTGGGTGACGACCGGGGCGCGGTGATCGGGCACCACCACCACGTCGAGGCCGTTGTCGAGGACGAAGGACGCCACTTCGGGACCGCCCGCCTCCGCTCGGCCGAAGGGCGCCGCGTCGGTGCGCAGGGTGGCGCTGACGGGGCTGGCGAGGCCGGGGGTGGGGCGCATCCTGATTGGGGACATCCTGATCTACCTTAGCCGGGCGGCCTGAGAGGCCACCCGTGTTGGATCGTGAACCGGCTCACTTAAGAGAGGCTTGCGGCTCATGCGAGTCACGGGCCAGCGGCGCGGCGTCCGAGCCGGCCGGCGGGCCGGCCACCGGGGTCGCTGGCCGTTAGAGACCCTGTTCTAGAGCATTTTGTGGCAGGGGGGACCCGAGAACTGCGCAGAAATGCACTCGACGCAGATCGGACCCGTCACGGTCAAAGTGGAGCGTGAATGGACATTCATCTGAAGCTTGGCCCTCCTGCCGCCCGCCCTGTCCTGGGGGCCTCCTGCCCGCAGCCCGGCGCGATGAGCGGGGCTCGACCACGAAAAACCCCGGGCTGCTGGAGCGGCCCGGGGCGTGGAACTCACGACGATCTCGGAAACGTTACTGGCGCGAGCGCAGATAGGCGCCGGGATCGGCCTCCTCGCGGTCCGATTTCATGCCGTTCGGGCCGCGATCGGTGCGGGCGAGCTTGCCGTTCGGCGGCTTGCGGTAGCCGGTCGGCGGCTCGGTCAGCGAATCGCGGGAGGGCTCGACGTCGGGGAGGTTGGGATCCTCGTCCTTCTTGCCGGCGAGGAGCTGCAGCGGGTTGACCCAGAACGAGTCCTTGTTGTTGTCGCCGGGCTTGTAGGTCGGCGTGGTCTCCAGCCCCGCGCCCTCGCGCCGCCCGGCCCGCATCTCCTGGATCGGCAGGGTGGCGTTGTTGTCGCTCATCCGGCCGCCATAGCCGCGGGTGATCGGCTTGCGGTCCTCGGCGGCGCGCCGGTCGCGGGCTGCGGTCTCCGGGTCGGTCGGCCATTGCGGGTTGGCCTCGCGCACGGCGCGTCGGTCGACCGGCGGCGGCAGGGCGGCCTTGTCCATCTTCGGCGGCAGCACCAGAGGCGCGCGCTCGCGATAGGTGATGGTCGGCCGCTCGGGCTCGATGAGGCCGATCGACGACAGAGCGTTCTTCATCGCGACGCCCTCCTGAGCGTGCGCGCCCGCGGAGACCGCGACGCCCGCGACTGTCACCGCGGCGAAAATCGTGCGCTTGTCGAGCATGCTGGCCCCTGCCTGTTCCGCCCCATGATTTATGGGCTTGGGTGGTGGCGGTTTCGGGCGAAGGTATGGCGTGGCCATGGGAGGACATGGCTTTCCACACGTGTGTTGCTCAAAATCCGCCCTGTCGCCCTGATGCAGCATCACGCCTCCGCATCCCCGTGGACGGTCGAAGAGCCGCACGGCGACGCGCCGTGTCCGTCATCGACCAGGCGACACTTGGGCGAAATGGTTGCCGGATCAGGCATAACCAATTCTTAGCGATTTGAGTCCACGATGAAAAAATCATGCTAAATAGGAGAATGACTATGTCGAAATGCCATTTCGTGCTTGCCGGGCTCGTCGCCGGCGTCGTTGTTCTGACAGAGTATCAACCGATCAGCAATTCGGATCTGGTCGAGATGTGCGAGACGGTTAAAAGTGACGGCAAGCTCGTCGAACAGTCGTGCACCGATATGAGCTTGAAGAACGTGAAGTCGTTGACGAAGCTGAGTCTCGGCGAAGCCGGTCGCGAGTGACTGGATGTATGGGGGGTATGATGCGCTTTCCCGGGTGTCGCCAAGCATAATACGAGTCGCAGATGCCCGGGCAAGGATAGATGGTTTATCTACTGCTCTCGAAGTTTCTTAAATTCGTTCAGCATCGTATTGTAGAGGTCGCTAAAAAATTTATCGTCATCGACCGGACTGTGGGACGTAAAAATGTACATGGAAGCCTCTGAGCAGTAGAGGTACATGCTTGCTTCTGGATATCCGATGTTGTCCAGTCGCACGGCACGTTTGCCCGAAGCGATCTTTCCCCGCGTGTAGCCCTTCTTGCCCATCGTGTCGTTGATGCGATCCGCGAGCAGGAGAACAGTCGTTGCGCAGGACGCTTCAGTCCATCCGCGTTCTACGGGAAAGGTGCGCATATTCCATCGATGCGCCATCGCGCCGTCGGTCAGCATGAGGTAAGATACCAAAATGCATCCGCATTTAATTATGAAATTCGAATTTTTCATTATATAATATTTTCCCATTTTGGTCACGGACTTCGGATGTGCCTTTGTTCTGCGATTTCGTCAGTATGATAGACAAATGGCCAGATTCCGTCCGATATTCAAGTTTGGTTTCATTCTTGCTGGCCTTGGAATTGTCCGGTGCCCCGGCGGCGGGCGTATCCACGGGTATGATGTACTTCGCGGCGTCCGTCGAGCCGACGTGCTTTGTAATCGCTTCAGCGAGATACGACACTGCGATGGCGGCGACTGGCGGCAGGCTGACGACACTCTTGCAGTCTTTGCCGATGTTGAGCCGCAGATCCGATCTTTCTCCTTGCGTGACAAAGACGATTTCGGCAGCTTTGCCTTTCGTGTCTGCGAAAATCGACTTGGTGCTAGTGGCATCAAGGGCAAGGCATTTTTTTAGATCCTCTGTTCTTTCATAATTGTCGCCGAGCGATTTCAAGTCGGCCGGCGTCAAGGCAAGTATATCTGCGATCTTGGCGCCAGCCTGGTCAATTGCAAGCTTGTACTTATAGGCCCCGACCTCGCTCGCCTGGCATGAGGCGAAGACAATATTCGAGGCCGCGAGGCCTGCAGCAAGGCATGGCAATGTTCGCATGCGAGTCCGTTGCCTCATGAAAAATCGTACTCGAAATCTTCGTGATAGATGAGTTTGCCTTCCGACCGGCTCGTAATCCTGAATGTTCCGCTGCCGGCCCTGCCTGATCCCGTTCGATAGGTCGTCACCCACACGGCCTTTTGTGCGATCACCCTCGAAGGCGTTGTCGGATTTCTCCTAAGCTTCGCGTCAAATATCGCCACGTATTCCATAGGGTAAAAATATTCAATCGTGCTCGACGACGAAAGGGTTCTCCTGGCCTTTTGCAGGCCATACCCTTTCATGATGAATGGCACCGTCGATATATAGGCGATCGGAACGATTTGATTTTTCTTAAAATAGGCGCAGCAATAATCGCTCGAATCGTCGGAAAAAGATCCTGTCATAGCGATGCTGCGCTTTGTGGTCTTGCTCCGTGAAAAAGTTTCTTTTTTCGTGTAGCTATTTTCTTCCAGCTTTGCCCATACTGGCTTCATGGCCGGAGCGTAAACGGAACTCGTTGACGCAACCGTCTCTGATTTGACGGCTTCGAGTTCCCAATTGTCTGTCACGACCTTTCTGGCAGTGATGATTGCTTCTCTGGGATCTCCACTCAGCTTCGCGATGCTGATTTTGGGAACCCAGATATAAGCAGAAGGTATTGCGATCGCGAGCCCTTTGGCGAAAGTCCGTCTATCCATGATAACGCTCCGCGGGTGCGTACCGCATTCTATGCATCAAATAATGTCGCTGACAACAGCATCCGGACTGGAGGTCAATCCCGAGAAAATCGGCGAATTAAGAAATGTTTAATCATGTTGCACGTCTCTCGACGAAAAACCCCGAACAGCACAGCGATTGACATTGATCTTTTGAATTAAAATATGACAAGAAATAGATAAATTTCAGAAAATAAAAATCTATAAATATAAAAAATTAAAACTAAACTGTAAATAGAGCGGCGCTACATTCAGCGATGGCAAGTGGTTCTTGTTGATAGTCTAGGAGACTCGTCACGCTGGCGGCGGAGTGGGAAGGTCGCGGCGGCGCTCCAGCACCAACCCGTCATAGAGCAGCCCGACCACCCCGAAGACGATCCCGGCATCCGCCACGTTGAACACGTACCAGGACCAGGCACCGGCATGGAGGTGGACGAAATCGAACACCGCCCCGTAGGCGGCCCGGTCGATGGCGTTGCCGATCGCCCCGCCGACGATCATTCCCAGCGACCCGGCGAGCCAGCGGCTGCCGGCTCGCGCCATCCACGCCGACAGCGCGGCCGAGGCCGCCAGCGACACGCCCACCAGCACCCAGCGCCCGAGGGCCGAATCCTGCTGGAACAGCCCGTAGGAGACGCCGCGGTTCCACACCACGATCAGCTGCGCGAACGGCGCGAGGACCACCGGCTCGCGCAAGGGGAGATCGGCGACGAAGAGCAGGCCCAGCTTCGTCGCCTGGTCGAGGACCAGGGTGACGAGCGCGACCAGGAGGCCGAAGGGAAGGGGACGCATCGCGCCCCCTTACTCGGCGGCCTTGCAGTGGAGCGCGTCCCACTCGCGCAGGGCCTGCGCGTCGCGGGGCGTCACGTCCGGGTAATCCGGATCGCTGCCGACGCTCCCGAGCACCTTCCACGAGCGGGCGCATTTGCGCCCCTCTGCCAGGGCCGGCACCACCGCGACGCCCTTGACCTCGTCGAGCCGGAACGCCTCCGTGGGACCCTCGCCGGCCTCGACCGCGATGGCGGAGGTGATGCAGATTTCCGAAAAGTCGATGCCGTCGAGGCTCGCCAGCAGGTCCGCATCCGCGACGAAGACCGTCGGGGCAGCTTCCAGGCTCGCGCCGATGCGCTTGGCCGCGCGCTCGATCTCGAGCGCGCCCGTCACCACCCGGCGCACCCGGCGGATCTTGGCCCAGCGCTTGGCGAGCGCATCGTCGCGCCACGCGGCCGGCGTCTCCGGCAGAGTCTCGGTATGGACTGAAGCAGTCTCGGAGGGGGTGCGGGCGAGCCAGGCTTCCTCGGCCGTGAAGGCGAGGACCGGGGCGAGCCAGATCGTGACGCGCCTGAAGACCTCGTCCACCACGGTGAGCGAGGCCCGCCGGGTCTGCGACGAGATCGGATCGCAGTAGAGCGCGTCCTTGCGCACGTCGAAATAGAACGACGACAGGTCGCCGGTCATGAAGCCGTTGAGCTGCGCCACCACCCGCTTGGTGTCGAAGGTGCGGAAGGCGTCGCGGATCTCGGCATCCAGCTCGGCCAGACGATGCAGGATGAACCGCTCCAGCTCCGGCATGTCGTCAGGCGCCACCCGGTCCTCGGGCCGGTGATGGGCGAGCGTGCCCAGCATCCAGCGCAGCGAGTTGCGCAGCTTGCGGTAGGTCTCCGAGAAGGTCTTGATGATCTCGGGACCGATGCGCAGGTCGTCGGTATAGTCCGAGGCCGCCACCCACAGGCGCAGGATGTCGGCGCCCGAGTTCTTGATCACGTCCTGCGGCGCGACGGTGTTGCCCTTCGACTTCGACATCTTCTCGCCCTTGGGGTCAAGGACGAAGCCGTGGGTCAGCACCACGTCGTAGGGCGCGCGGTCGCGGGTGCCGCAGGATTCGAGCAGCGAGGAATGGAACCAGCCGCGATGCTGGTCCGACCCTTCGAGATACATCACCGTGTCGTCACCGCCGTCGCGGCGGCGGCGGATGTCGGCAAGGCCCGGGAACTGCTCAGGATCGTCGAGCGTGAAGGCGTGGGTCGAGCCGGAATCGAACCAGACGTCGAGGACGTCGGTCACCTTCTCGTACTGGGCCGGGTCGTGCTCGGGGGCGAGGAAACGGGCGCCGTCGGCGTCGCTGAACCAGGCATCCGCCCCCTCCGCCGCGAAGGCGGCGTGGATGCGGGCATTGACCGTCTCATCGCGCAGGATCTCGCCGCTCTCGCGGTGGACGAAGACCGTGATCGGCACGCCCCAGGCGCGCTGGCGCGACACCACCCAGTCGGGCCGGTTGGCGATCATGCCGGTGATGCGGTTCTGGCCCTGCGGCGGCACCCATTGGGTGACGGCGATCTCGCGAAGCGCCACGTCGCGCAGGGTCGCGCCGTTCAGGGTCGCCACCGGCTTGTCGAGGGCGATGAACCATTGCGGCGTGTTGCGGAAGATGACCGGCTTCTTCGAGCGCCAGGAATGCGGGTAGCTGTGCTTGAGCGTGCCGCGGCCGACCAGTGTGCCCGCCGCCGTCAGCGCGGCGATCACCGCCTTGTTGGCATTGCCCTTCTGGCCCTTCTCGTCGAGCACGCGGGTGCCGGTGAGGCCGGGGGCGGCCTCCGTCAGCACGCCGTCGGCATTGACCGTGTAGGGGATCGCCGTCTCGATGCCGCGCTCACGCAACTGGCGGCCATGCGCCATCCAGACCTCGAAATCCTCGCGGCCGTGGCTCGGCGCCGTGTGGACGAAGCCGGTGCCGGCCTCGTCGGTGACGTGCTCACCCTCCAGCATCGGCACGGCGTGGCCGTAGCCGTCGTTCCAGGAGGCGAGGGGATGCGCCAGCGTCAGGCCGGCGAGATCGTCGGCGGAGACGTCGCTCAGTCGTTCGAAGGTTTCGACGCGCGCGGCCTTGAAGACGTCGCCCGCCAGTTTGTCAGCAACAACGTAACGAACACCAGGTTGAGACCAGTTCTCTTGAGAAGCAGCAACGACACGATACAATCCGTAGGAGACTTTTTTGGAGTAGGCGACGGCCCGGTTGGCCGGGATCGTCCAGGGGGTGGTGGTCCAGATGACGATCCGGGCGTCGTGCAAGTCCGGGGCCGTCTTCGCCTCGACGACCGGGAAGGCGGCCCAGATGGTGTCGCTGACGTGGTCCTCGTACTCGACCTCGGCCTCGGCGAGCGCGGTCTTCTCGACCACCGACCACATCACCGGCTTCGAGCCGCGATAGAGCTGGCCCGTGGTGGCGAAGGTCATCAGCTCGCGGGCGATCGCGGCCTCGGCCGGATACGCCATGGTCAGGTAGGGGTGGTCCCAGTCGCCGGTGACGCCGAGGCGCTTGAATTCCTCCCGCTGCACCGACAGCCAGTGCTCGGCGAAGGTCCGGCACTCGCGCCGGAACTCGACCACCGGCACCTCGTCCTTGTTGCGGCCGGCGGCGCGGTACTGCTCCTCGATCTTCCACTCGATCGGCAGGCCGTGGCAATCCCAGCCCGGGACGTAGTTGGCGTCGTGCCCGAGGGCGCCTTGCGTGCGGACGACGATGTCCTTGAGGATCTTGTTGAGCGCCGTGCCGATATGGATGTGGCCGTTGGCGTAGGGCGGGCCGTCATGCAGCACGAATTTCGGCCGCCCGGCCGCCGCCGCGCGGATGCGGGCATAGAGGTTGATGCGCGCCCAGCGCTCCAGGATCTCCGGCTCGCGCTGCGGCAGGCCGGCCCGCATCGGGAATTCGGTGACCGGCAGAAACAGGGTCTCGGAATAGTCGCGCCCGGCGGCGGGTTTTGGCTCGGTCATGGGGGTCAAGGCTCGTCTGGGGCGCCAACGCGCAGCCCTTGAGGAATCGCAGCGAAACGGCAGCAACCCGGCGTTCCGCGCGGCCGCGAGCGGCCCTCAGGCGGAAGCCGGGCTCGTAATTCGCCGGAGGGCGACGCAGCGCGGGTGCGATTCGATCATCCGGCGCTTCTAGCAGCGGCGAGCGGGCGGGGGAAGCGGGGTGATGCGGTGGGCGGCCCCGCACCTCGGAGCAGGATGGGAAGCCTGCTATCGCGGCGTCAGCCTCGGCGCGGCGGCGGCTCTCGGCGCTGACCGGCTCGTCAATCCAGGGTCGCGGATCCTACCCGATGCGGCGTGTCGACCCGCAACCTCCGGCATGTCAGCCCGCTTGGTGTCCCGGCGCTCGATCCCTGCGCGGCGCCAGCGTGTTCGTCGCGCCGACGCCCGGTTGGTGACGCATAAACACCATAGCCAACTCGACCAGCATCTCACGCCGATCCCCACGACGGGGGTGGCGACCCGGCCGGTCCGCGGGTTCATCCCCCGACTAACCTGCCCGTCACCCCCGCCCGGTCACCCCAGCATCGAGGGCGTGCGGTCCTCCGCCAGCCTCCGCTTCGCCTCGGCCGCGTCCGCGTGCATCTGCACCACCAGGGCCTCGGCACTGTCGAACCGCGCCTCGCCGCGGATGAAGCCGATGAACTCGACCGCGATGCGCTGGCCGTAGAGATCGCCGGAAAAGTCGAACAGATAGGTTTCGAGGAGCGGGGCGCCGTCGTCGAAGGTCGGGCGTCGGCCGTAGCTCGCCACGCCGTCCTGGATGCGGCCGTCGCCCAAGCGGGCGCGCACCGCGTAGATGCCGTGGGCCAGCGCGCAGGCGTCGAGCGCGACGTTGGCGGTCGGGAAGCCCAGGGTGCGGCCGCGCTTGTCGCCGTGGCGCACCTCGCCCTCGACGAACCAGCGATAGCCGAGGAGGTGGTTGGCCGTCGCGATGTCGCCCGCTTCGAGGGCCGTCCGGATCATGCTCGACGAGACCGGCGCCTCGCCGCCGCCCGCCGCCACCGCCGGCACGATCCGGCAGGCGAGGCCGTTCTCGGCGCAGAGCGCTTCGAGCATCGCGGGCGTGCCCTCGCGGCCACGGCCGAAATGGAAATCGTGCCCGATCACCACGCCGGACAGGCCGAGTTCGCCCTTGAGGGTGTCGGCCACGAAGGCGGCGGCGCCGGTGCCGGCCAACGCTGCGTCGAAGCGGCGCACGAAGGCGCCGTCGATGCCGAGCCGCCGCAGGACCGCCAGCTTCTCGCCCTCGCCGGTGAGGCGGAACATCGCCGCGCCGGGGGAGAAGAAGGCGCGGGGATGCGGCTCGAAGGTGAGCACGGCGCTCGGCCGGTCGAGGGAGGCGGCCATCTCCCGCACGGCCGCGATCAGGGCGCGGTGGCCTTGGTGGAGGCCGTCGAAATTGCCCAGAGCCGCGACCGCACCGCGCAGGCGCGCCGGCACCGGCTCGCCGTCGCGGTGGACCGGGAAAGGCGACGCGACGGGGCGCGGGGCAGTCTCGTCGCGCGGCATCAAGGGTCCTTGGCTGATGAAGAAGAGGCTCTGCGAAGGCGGCCGGACCCTGTCGAAATCCGCCCCGTGGGTCAAGCCGCCTGGGGCTGCCGAGACGCGCGTCCGAAAAGCCCTTCTCGAAGGCTCTTTTTCAAGCGGCTCTTGAAGAAGAGGAGGCCGGACGGGGGCGGGTCCGGGGAGCGGCCGTGAAAGGGTCCCGGCACCGTCCGGCCGATTAACCCCTTCGCAAGGGGGGCGGATTTAGAAGCTTAGAGCAGAAGCGCCACCCGGCGCTTCCCCTGATGATCCAAGCGGGGTTCGTCGCGCACGGGGATGCGTCGCGCCCGCGAACGGAGCCGTAAGCCATGGCCCTTGACCTCGGCATGCCGATCCTCGTCGTGGACGATTACCAGACGATGGTTCGCATCATCCGCAACCTCCTGAAGCAGCTCGGCTTCGAAGACGTCGACGATGCCTCGGACGGCACCGGCGCCCTGGCGAAGCTGAAGACCAAGAAGTATGGTCTGGTCATCTCCGACTGGAACATGGAGCCGATGACCGGCTACGAGCTGCTGCGCCACGTCCGGGCCGACGACGCCCTGCGCACCACGCCGTTCATCATGGTCACCGCCGAGTCGAAGACCGAGAACGTCATCGCGGCGAAGAAGGCCGGCGTGAACAACTACATCGTGAAGCCGTTCAATGCCCAGACGCTGAAGTCGAAGATCGAGGCGGTCTGCGGCGCGTGATGCCGCCGGCTCGGTGATGGGGCGGCGTCTCTCGGGTGCGGAATCGGGCGGCCAGGCCGGAAGGCCGGCCGCGCGTCCCGCGCCGGGGCGACGGGCTTCGACGCCGAGGCCGAGGGTTCACGCTGGCCGAAGACCTGCACCCGGAACGACCAATCCCGGGACAGCCGATCCGACAACAGCGCACGCGCGGGGAGGGATCACGTGCTCAGGCAGATGACGGCGGGACCGCGATCCGCTCTGAGTCGATTTCTGGGAGGCCAGGAACCCGTGGGTCGTGCGACCAAGCCCGAACCGGCGGGCCAGGCGCTCCCGGTGAATGAGCTGCTCGAAATTGCCGACTACATCACCAAGCTCAAGCGGGGCATCGCCGCGCTCAGGGCCCAGGAACTCACCCGCGACCGCATCCCGATGGCGCATGACGAACTGGGCAGCGTCGTCGCCGCCACCGCGAGTGCGACCAACCGGATCATGGAATCGTCCGAGGCGATTCTGGCGATCAAGGCCAGGACCCTCGACGAGTACCGCAGCCAGGTCGAAGCCCATATCGGCGACATCTTCGAAGCCTGCACCTTCCAGGACATTACCGGCCAGCGCATCTCCAAGGTGGTGGACGCCCTGGGCCAGCTCGAGAAGCGCCTGTCGCATTTCTCCACGGTCGTGAACGTGCGCGACGGCGAGGCCGAGCAGGACCCGGAAGAGGCCCGGCGCAAGGCCCGTGCCGAGAAGCTGTTGCTGAACGGCCCGCAGCTCAAGGGGCCGGCGACGCCGCAGGACGCGATCGACGCCCTGTTTTCGTGACCGGCAAACCGGTCACGCACCGAGACCCGGGAAGCGGCCCCGCCGCGCCCAGATAGTCGTCGTGGCTACCAGCGCAGCAGGTCGATGACGCCGTCCGGGTGCACCGCCTGCGCCTCGAGCCAATGGGCGATGTCGCCGATCGGCGCGCCCGACGCGACGCCGAGTTCCTCGGCATGGATGCCGCGCGCCACCAGCAGGGAGGCGATGCCGAAGGCCCGCGCGCCGGCGATGTCGGTGCGGATCGCGTCGCCGACGGCGAGTACCCGGTCCCGGGGGAGGGGAGCGCCGTCGCCGAGGGCTTCCGCCGTCGCCAGCGCCGCCTCGTAGACCGGGGCGTGCGGCTTGCCGGCATAGACCACCGTGCCGCCCATCTCCTCGTAGAGCGCCGCGACGGCGCCCGCACAGGGGATCAGCCGCTCGCCGCGCTCCACCACCAGGTCGGGATTGGCGCAGATCAGGGTCACGCCGCGGGCCGCCCAGGGTTCGAGCAGGCCGCGGTAATCCGCCGCCGTCTCGGTCTCGTCGTCCAGGAGACCGGTGACGACCACGTGGGCGGCGGTGTCCGGCCCGCCGCGAGCGAGGTCGAGGTCGTCGAAGAGCGGCAGGTCGCGGTCGGGCCCGAGATGATGCATCGGCGCGGAGGCCCGCTCCGCCATCAGCCGGCGGGTGAGATCGCCCGAGGTGACGATGGCGTCGTAGGCGGTGCGGGGCACGCCGAACCCGTCGAGCTGCGCCTGCACGGCGCTGCCGGGCCGGGGCGCGTTCGAGACCAGCACCACCCGGCGGGGCCGCGCCCCCGGCAGGGCGCGGAAGCGCGTCAGCGCCTCGCCCGCCCCCCGGTGGGCATGGATGCCGTCATGCAGCACGCCCCAGACGTCGCAGAGGATCAGGTCGATGCCGGGCGCGAGATCGGCGATCCCGTCCAGGATCGCCACCTCGCCCGGATGCGCTGCGCGGATCATCTCGGCCATCTCGCCCGCCTCGCTCTTGCTGCATCGCAGCAGAAAGTCCTCCCGGGCTTAAAGCCGGTTCGCCCCGAACGCAACGTCTGGTTCGAACCGAACTGAAATCGTTTACAGGAACGCCATCCTGTCGACGTCGACGAGGCCGCGATCGGTGATCTTCAGGTGCGGGATCACCGGCAGCGGCAGGAAGGCGACCTGCAAGAACGGCTCGGGGAGGGTGCAGCCCAGCTGGCGGGCGGCCTCGCGCAGGGCCGGCAGGGCGTCGCGCACCGCCTCGAAGGTCCAATCGCTCATCAGGCCGGCGATCGGCAGGGCCAGTTCGGCCAGGATGCCGGTCTCGTCCGCCACCACGAAGCCGCCTTGCCGGTCGATCAGCCGATTGACCGCCCGCGCCATCGCGTCGGGATCGGCGCCGACGACGCAGAGATTGTGGCTGTCATGCCCGACCGAGGAGGCGATGGCGCCGCGCTTCAGCCCGAAACCCTGCACGAAGCCGCGGCCGATGCTGCGCGTGCCGTGGCGCGCCACCACCGCCACCATCGCCACGTCCTGAGCGAGATCCGGCATGCCGGAGAGCGTCAGGCGCCGGTGCTCGGTGATGATCCGGCCCGGGACCACGCCGATCACCGAGGTTTCGCCCGCCGGCAGCGCGACGGCGAGGTCGTCTCCCGCCACCGGCTCGGCCCGCACGCTGTCGCGGCCCGGCGGCGGCGTGATGGAGCGTGTGGCGAACAGGGCGTCGTCGACGGGGCGGCCGGCCGCAATCACGGCCGAGACCGCACACGCTTCGAGATCGTCGAGAAGCACGAGGTCGGCCCGCTTGCCCGGCGCGATCATGCCGCGGTCGGTGAGCCCGAAGGCGGTGGCGGCGCTGAGCGAGGCGGCCCGGTAGGCGGCGAGCGGCGGCACGCCGAGGGCGATCGCGGTGCGGATCAGGTGGTCGAGATGGCCCTCCTCGGCGATGTCGAGGGGGTTGCGGTCGTCGGTGCAGAAGGCGAGGAACGGCGCCGTCCGCTCGGTGAGGAGCGGGGCGAGGGCGTGCAGGTCCTTCGAGACTGAGCCCTCGCGGATCAGCACCGTCATGCCCTTGCGGATCTTCTCCAGCGCCTCGTCGGCGCTCGTCGCCTCGTGGTCGGTGCGGATGCCGGCCGCCGCATAGGCGTTGAGCGCGCTCCCCGACAGGAGCGGGGCGTGGCCGTCGACATGGCGCCCGGCGAAGGCCGCGAGCTTGGCCAGGCACCCGGGATCGGCCGCGACCACGCCGGGAAAGTTCATGAACTCGGCCAGCCCCAGGGATCGCGGATGGTCGCGATAGCCCGCGAGGTCGGCGGCCTCGATCCGCGCGCCGGAGGTTTCGAGGTCGGTCGCCGGTACGCAGGAGGAGAGCTGGACGCGGATGTCCATCACGGTCTCGCCCGAGGCCGCGAGCGCGTAATCGAAGGCGGCCTTGCCCAGCACGTTGGCGAGTTCGTGCGGGTCCCAGATCGCCGTGGTGACCCCGTGCGGCAGCACGCAGCGGTCGAATTCGTGCGGCGTGATGAGCGAGGATTCGATGTGGAGATGGGTGTCGATGAAGCCCGGAACGGCGATGCGCCCCTCCGCCTCGATCACCTGCGCGCCCTCGTAGCGGCCATAGGTTCCCACCACCGTGTCGCCGCAGACCGCAATGTCGGTCTCCACCAGCGCGCCGGTGACGAGGTCGAGGAGCCGGGCGCCGCGGATCACCAGATCGGCGGGTTCGCGTCCTGCCCCTTGGGCGATCCGGCGGGCGATGATGTCCGACATCGAGGGCCTTTTTTGCTGCCAGCGTCCCGGATGCTAACCAGATTCCGCAAAACCGGTCACCGGTTTTGCGACCCCAATCTGAGACCCATCCCGACGCCGAGCGAGCGGCGCAGCGCCCCGCCGACGCGACGTCGGCGTGGGCCGACGGCGAGACGACCGCGACCGCACCGTCATCCGCTGTGCCGCGAGAGGCTTCAGACCGCTCGGCGCAGCACGTCCCGGAAGGCGCGCCGCACCGGCGGCTGCGGATCGTCGGCCGGCGGGGTCGGCTCGGGCTCCGGCGCGGAGGGAGGCGAAAGCACCTCGGGCCGTACCACGCGGGGCGGCGAGAACACCGTTCCCTGCGCCAGCGGCAGGTCGAGGTCGATCAGGTCGGGCACGTCGGCCTCACGCTCGACGCCTTCCGCCACCAGCCGGATCCCGGACCGGGCGAGGGCAAGCGCGAGGTCGGCGCCGTGCTCGCTGAGCAGCGTGTCGACGCCGACCTTGGCGTAGCTCGCCCCGCGGGCCGCCAGAGTCGCGGCATCGAGGCGCGGATCCACCACCCGGTCGACCGCCAGGCCGATCCGCTCGCGCAAGGAGCGGAGCGCGCTCGCCTGCTCGGCGTCGAGGCTGCGCCAGCTCCGCTGCGGCAGCGCCAGGATCAGCCGGCCGGCCAGTTCGGGATGCAGGTCGATCAGCCGGCCGACCGCTCGCAGGAAGCCCGGCTCGAACAGCGAGCCCGGCGACAGGGAATAGGCCACCGGCGTCTCGCTGCCGCGGGAGGCGAGGTGCTGACCAATCGCCGTCACGCGGGCGAGCATCAGACGGTCGAGTTCGGTGGTGCGCCCGTGCCGTTCCAGCACCCGCACGAATTCGGCCGGCGACAGCAGGGTCTCGCCGACGCGCAGACGCGCCAGCGCCTCGTAGAACGCCACCTTCCGCTGCGGCAGGCTGACGATCGGTTGCAGGTGGATCTCGAGGCCGTCGTTCAGGGCGGCGAGGATCTCGGCTTCCGGCCAGGGCTCGACGGCGGGCTCGGGCACGAAGGGACGGCGCGGCGCCGGGGCAGCCTCCCGCGGCAGGATCGGGTCGGTGGCCCAGGGCGCCGACGGCGCATGAGCCGGCGCGGCCGCGGGCTCGTCCGGCCAGGGTTGCGCGGCCTGAGGCGGCGCAAAGGCGGGGGCGTGCGGCGGCGCAAAGGCGGGGGCCGCGGCGTAGGGCTGTCGCGCCGCAGCGGACGGCATCGGAGACGCCGCATAGGGGGCTGCCGGCGGATACGGCACAGAGGCGGCCCGCGCCGGTGGCGCCTGAGCCGGAGGGGGCGGCGCATGGACCGGCGGCGGAGCCTGGACGGGCGCCGGTGCGACCGGGGGGGCAAAGGCGGCAGGGGCGCTCTTCAGGCGCGCCAGATCCTCGTCCTGCGCCGCCACCGCCATCGCCAGCTCGCGCACGATGCCGCCGAGCAGGCCGATCTCCGCCGTGACCTCGGACAGGCCGCTTTCCGCCGTCGACGTCGGCGCAGCCGGGGCCTCCCGCTGCTCAAGCGTCAGCAGGCGGCGCGACAGAAGGTCGATCTCCCCCGACAGTGTCTCGATCTCGCGGGCGAGGCGGCCGGCACGGCGCCAGGCGACGGCCGCCGCCAGTCCGCCGAGCGCCGCGGCCGAGAGGGCGGCCCCGGCCACGGCCCCGACGAGGGGCGCGAACAGGAAGGCGACGGCAAGGCAGAGCCCGCTCGCCACGAGACAGGAGAGGCTGAAGGCAATCCGGCTCACCGACGACCCGCCGGCGCGCCGGCCGGTGTCGAGGGCCATCGCGATTCCTCTTACGCGCCGAGGACAGGACTGGTTCCGCGCCATCCAGCCTGTCCCGGTTGTCGCCGAGGTGCCGAATGCCCGCAAGACGCCCCTGGGGGCTGCCCACGGTTTTCACGGGCCCTTGTCCGCAATGCCGCACTACCCGAGATGGCTTGTGCGGCCCTGGTGCGGTGCTGCGGAAGGGTGAGACACGATGACGGATCGATCTGGTGCGCGGATGGAACTTCTGATGAAGGTCGAGGGCATGACGTGCCAGGGCTGCGTCGCCGCGGTGACGCGGGCGGTGCAGCGCCTCGACCCGGCCGCGCAGGTCAGCGTGGACCTGGAGGCCGGCCGGCTCGCGGTCGTCACGCAGGCCCAGGCGCTCGACGTGGCCCGGGCGCTCGGCCGTGCCGGCTACGAGGCCGAGGCCATGACCGGATAGCAGGGGCCGGATAGCAGGCGCGGAGAGCGGCGCTGGACCGCATGATCCGCGAGGATTGCCCTCGTGCCGGAGCCACCGGGGGACAAGAAGCACGGCTCCGGCGCGCTCTAACGTTCGTTTAAGCCGGCTCTGCGAGGGTTTTGACAGTTCGCAGTGTAGGGGCGCCGGGGCCGCGAGGTCTCCCGCGCTGGCGTGGCGGTGTGCGTATCAACAGTGCCTTTGCGTCCCTGATCGATGCCCGGCTGACGGGCCTCGTCCATGATTCCGCCGCGGGCGACCCGGCCGAGCGGACCCGCCACGAGCGGTTCCTGATCTCCCGGCTCGCGACCGGCGCCGTGCTGATGGCGATGCTGCCGCCCTACCTCCTCTGGCGCGGTGTCCCGACGCTGGTCGAGGCGGCGGCGGCGGCCTGCCTGATGCTCCCGGTCGTCGCGGCCCTGTTGCTGGCGCGCACCGGCAATCTCACGCTCGCCCATGGCCTGTCGTCGGCGGGGCTGACCGGCCTCGTCGTCTGCCTGGCGAGCCTCACCGGCGGGCCGACCTCGGCGGCCACGATGTGGCTGGTGATGATCCCGGTCGAGGCGCTCCTTGCCGGCTCGCACCGCGCCGCCCTCCTGGCGGCCGCGCTCGCGATGCTGGGGGCCTTGGCCGTCGCGGTGATCGAGCCGGCCTCGGGCTTCGGCTTCTTTGCCTGGCCGGCGGCGTTGGCGATGCCGGTCTTCGCCATCACGGCGATCTGCCACGTGCTGGCCCTCTCGATCGAGCATCGCCGCCGCGAGGGCCGCTGGAGCGACCGCCTGCAAGCCGCGACCTTGCGCGACGCGCTGCTGCTCGACGCCATCGACGACCTCGTGACCTGGCACGACCGCAACGGCAGCGTGCTGAAGGCGAGCCCCGCCGCCCGGTCGCTGGCCGGGACGACGCCGGATGTCCTGGAGGGCCGCGGCCTGTTCAACCGTGTCCACGTCTCCGACCGGCCGGCTTTCCTGACCGCCCTGAGCGACGCCGCCGTCCAGGCCCAGCCGGTGACGGTGCAGTTCCGCCTGCATGCCGCCGGCGGGCCGGGCGAGCCCGGCCGGGTGATCTGGGCCGAGATGCGGGCCCACCGGGTGCCGGGCGCGCTGCGGCCGGCGGCCGGGGAGGCCGCCGTGGTGGCGGTGACCCGCGACGTCTCGGAGCACAAGCGCCGCGCCGAGGAACTCGACCAGGCCAGGGCCGCGGCCGAGCGCGCCGACGAGGTCAAGAGCCGCTTCCTCGCCACCGTGAGCCACGAGCTGCGCACGCCGCTCAACGCCATCATCGGGTTCTCGGAGATGCTGGAATCCGAATCGACCCTGGCGCTCGGTCCCGAGCGGCGGCGGGAATATGCCGGGATCATCCATTCCTCGGGCCGACACCTGCTCGAGGTGGTCAACGCTCTCCTCGACATGTCGCGGATCCAGAGCGGCAACTTCGACTACGCGCCCGAGCCGTTCGACCTCGCGGGTCTCGCCCGCGGCATCTGCGACCTGATGCAGATCCGCGCCGACCAGGGCGGCGTGCGCCTGCGCCGCGAGATCGCCGCCGACCTGCCGGACGTGACGGCGGATGCCCGCGCCTGCCGGCAGATGCTGATCAACCTTCTGTCGAATGCCGTGAAGTTCACGCCGCGCGGCGGCGACGTGGTCCTGTCGGTGCGCCGGGTCTTCGACCGGGTCGAGATGGCGGTGGTCGATACCGGCATCGGCATCGCCGAGGCCGACCTGCCGCGCCTCGGCGATCCGTTCTTCCAGGCCAGGCTCGGCGTCGGCGCGGCCTATGGCCGCCCGCACGAGGGCACCGGCCTCGGGCTCTCGGTGGTGCGCGGCCTCGTCGGCCTGCATCACGGCGAGCTGGCCGTCGAGAGCAGCCCGTCCTGCGGCACGCGGGTCGTCGTGACCCTGCCGCTCGATTGCCGGAGCGGCCGCGCCGTCCCGGGCGGCCCGGCGCCGATCCGCACCGGCACCCTCGCGCGCAGCTTCGTCGACGAGGCGCCCGCCACCATGCGGCTGACGGGCTGACGTGAGCGAGCAGCCCCCGACCACGCCGTCCCTGGTCCGCGCCAAGGGTGACAGATCCAAGGGTGACCGGTCCAACGGTGACCGGTCCAAGGACGACCGGTCCAAGGACGACCGCTCGACGGCGGACCGCGGCCGGACGGATCGATCGAAGCCGGAGGGAGACGCGATGTCCGAGGCGCCGGCCCGGAAGCCCGTCGAGGCGGCAGCCCGGCGACCCGATCTCGATGTGGCGCTGACCGCCGAGATGCGCCCGGCGCCCCGCCCGCGGGCGGCACCCCGGGGGCCGCGTGCACCCCGGAGCGTCCCACGTCCCATGGGCCCGATCGACCGCCTGCGGGGGCGGGTCGACCGGCTCATGCGCCATCCCGCCGGCATCGTCGGCGGCCTGCTCGCCCTCGGGGCGGTGGCGGCGGTGGCGGCGAACGCCCTCAGCTTCCAGACCGGGCGCCATCCGGCGCCCCTGTTCGCCAAGGCCCCCCCCGCCGACACGGCCGCGCCGCCCGCGACGGACCGGGCGGAGACGGCGCCCGCCGCGGCCGAGACGGCATCACGAGCGTCCAGCGATGCCGCCCCGCGCTCCGCGAAGCCGGACGGGATCGGCGCGCTGATCCGGAGCGAGGACCAGACCACCGCCTCGGTCACCCCGCGGACCGCGCCGGCGAAGGTCGCGAGACCGGCTCCGCCCAGGGAAGTGCCCGCCAAGGAGACGGCCGCGAAGGACAGGCCGGCCCGGGAGACGTCCGCGACGGAAGCCGCCGGCAAGACGGTCGCCGCGCCGGTCCGGGAGGCGAGGGCCGCGGAGCCCGTCAAAGAGCCCGTCAAGACGTCGGCGCTCCATGCCGCGCCGGTTCCCGGGGCGAAGCCCGACAAGGCGGTGGCTTATGCGCAGCGGGCCCTGATCAAGCTCGGCTACGGCCCGCTCACCGTCGACGGCATCGCCGGCCCGAGCACCCGCGCGGCGCTCGCCCGCTTCGAGCGCGAGCGCCGCCTGCCCGGCGCCATCGTGGCGCGCCGGACGATGCAGGAACTCGAGGCGCGCTCCGGCCTCAAGCCGGATTAGCGCGGAGGTCGACGAGGCTGGCGCGGCGCCCGGCGTTCCCCTCACGCCGTGCCGAAGACGCGCCGGAAGATCGTGTCGACGTGCTTGAGGTGGTAGCCGAGGTCGAAGCACGCGGCGATCGCCTCGGGCTTGAGCGCCGCGGTGACCTCCTGGTCGGCCTGGAGCAGGGTGAGGAAGTCGCCCTCGCCGCGCCAGACCGGCATCGCGTTGCGCTGCACCAGCCGATAGGCGTCCTCGCGCGACACCCCGGCCTGGGTCAGCGCCAGCAGCACCCGTTGCGAATGGACGAGGCCGCCGAGCCGGTCGAGGTTGCGCTGCATCTGCTCGGGATAGACGAGCAGCTTGTCGATGACGCCGGTGAGGCGGGCGAGCGCGAAGTCGAGGGTCACGGTGGCGTCCGGGCCGATCATCCGCTCGACCGAGGAGTGGGAGATGTCGCGCTCGTGCCAGAGCGCCACGTTCTCCATCGCCGGGAGCGCATAGGACCGGACCATGCGGGCGAGGCCGGTCAGGTTCTCGGTCAGCACCGGGTTGCGCTTGTGCGGCATCGCCGAGGAGCCCTTCTGACCCTCGGAGAAGTATTCCTCCGCCTCCAGCACCTCGGTGCGCTGCAAGTGGCGCACCTCGATCGCCAGCCGCTCGACCGACGAGGCGACGACGCCGAGCACCGCGAAGAACATCGCGTGGCGGTCGCGCGGGATGACCTGGGTCGAGACCGGCTCCGGCGTCAGCCCCATCTTCTCGGCGACGTACTCTTCCACCCGCGGGTCGATATTGGCGAAGGTGCCGACCGCCCCCGAGATGGCGCAGGTCGCGACCTCGGCGCGGGCCGCCACCAGGCGGGCGCGGGCGCGCTCGAACTCGGCATGGGCCTGGGCGAGCTTGAGCCCGAAGGTGACCGGCTCGGCATGGATGCCGTGGGAGCGGCCGATGGTCGGGGTGAGCTTGTGCTCGAAGGCCCGGCGCTTGAGCGCGGCCAGCAGCCCGTCGATGTCGGCGATGAGCAGGTCGGCGGCGCGGACGAGCTGCACGTTGAGGCAGGTGTCGAGCACGTCCGACGAGGTCATGCCCTGGTGGACGAAGCGCGCCTCCGGCCCGACGATCTCGGCGAGATGGGTCAGGAAGGCGATCACGTCGTGCTTGGTGACGCGCTCGATCTCGTCGATCCGCGCCACGTCGAACACCGCGTCGCGGCCCTTCTCCCACACCGTCTCGGCGGCCTCCTTCGGCACGATTCCGAGTTCGGCCAGCGCCGTGGTGGCATGGGCCTCGATCTCGAACCAGATCCGGAAGCGCGTCTCCGGCGACCAGATCGCCGTCATCTCGGGCCGGCTGTAGCGGGGGATCATCGTCGGGGCTCCTGCACACGGGCGGGGTCGGGATGCCGCGACGGCTATGGGATGCGGGGCGAGAAGGCAAGGAAGGGGAAGGGGCGGCCCGCGCCGCCCACCCGCGTCGGACTTGCCCTTGCTCCGTTTACTTGCCCTTGCCCCAGGTCAGCGTGACCTTGAACTCGGCCTTGGTGTCGCCCGAGACGATCCACAGGTCGCATTCGCCGGTGAGCGAGGCGCCGAACTCCATCGTGATGCCGTCCGGCCGGTTCGGCAGGGCGCCGACCGTCTCCTCCATCGTCTTCACCAGGCCGGCCAGCGCGCCGAGCGCCGCCTTGAACTGCTCCTTGGTCTTGCGCGCGACGTCGTCGGCGAGGCCGATCTCCCCCATCGCCCCGCCCTCGGGCTCGCCGATCAGGACATGGTGCCCGTCCGGCAACTCGACTATCATCCGGGCCGTCATGATTGGATCTCCGCCGCTCGATGATTCAGAAGAGCCTCGTCTACATCTACGCGACCCATCCGCGCCGCACTTTCACGGGCTGCGGCGCGTTCGTCGAGGGCGGCTACGTCGCGACATGCCGTCACGTCTGGCGGATGGCGACGGAGACGGACGGGACCGTCGTGTCCGATCGGGTGGAGATCGTCTTCCCGCATGACGTCGACGGCGGTGACCCGCCGATCGTCGGCGCCCTGGCGAGCGCCTGTGACGCCAAGCCCGGGCGCCGGCCGGATCTCGTGCTCCTCTCCCCGAGCGCCGTGCCGCGCGACGTGGTCGCCCTGCAAGCCGCGACCGGCGCGATCTGGGAGACCGGCCCGGCGACGGCCTATGCGGGGCTGCCCGGCCAGCCCTCGGGCGCGATCGCGGGTATCGGCGAGGTGACGATCGACGGGACGCTCGCCGTCGCAACCAGCTCCAACGGGCTGCGCCAGTTCACCGGCTCGAATCCGACGGGGTTCTGGCTGGAGCGCGGTTCGAGCGGCTCGCCGGTCTTCCTCGTCCAGGGCCAACAACTCGCCGGGATCCTGAGCCTGTCGATGCTCGGGGCCAATGCCGGCAAGACGCATCTGCACGAGGCCCATGTGGTGCCCGGGACGGTGGTCCGGGATCATCTCATCGCACTCCAGGCTGTTCCGGTCGCGACGGAGCGGCACATTCCCGTCGCTTACTTGCAAGACATTCTCGCAAGGCTCGGCGCCCAGGATGTCGCTGTCGCCGACATTCCGAGGCTGCTGCGGGAGTTCATTGAGGCGTCCCAGGCCCACGGCCGCGAACCGCTGGCCGCCTCGAACGACATCGATATCACCACCACGGTCGAGCGCTCGCGGAGCCTGGTTCAGGATTTCAAGCCGAGCGAAGCCCTGAGCGTCCTCAACGCGCGCATCGCCGAGGAGAACGAGGCGCGGGCGCGGCGCCTGCTTCCGCTCCTGAAGGAGCAGGCCGAGGTGCAGCGCATCGTGTTCGATCATGCCGGCAGGCTGGCGACGCTCGAAGAGATCGCTCGGATCGACGGGTCGGACATATCGGCCTGGATCGAGATCGGCGATATCCAGATCTTGCTGGGCCACAGCGAGGAGGCGCAGAGCGCCTATCGCCGCGCTCAGTCTGCCGCGGTGGCAGCCAAGGACGAGCGTGCGATTTCGGTGTGTCACAACCGGATCGGCGACGTTCTGGTGTCGCAGGGTGATGGGGCGGGAGCCCTGGCGGCGTACCAGTCCGGTCTGGCCATCGCCCTGAGCCTCGCCCAGCGCGATCCTGCCAACACGGAGTGGCAGCGCGATCTGTCGATCAGTCACGATCGGATCGGCGACGTTCTGGTGTCGCAGGGTGATGGGGCGGGAGCCCTGGCGGCGTACCAGTCCGGGCTGGCCATCGCCCTGAGCCTCGCCCAGCGCGATCCTGCCAACACGCAGTGGCAGCGCGATCTGTCGATCAGTCACGATCGGATCGGCGACGTTCTGGTGTCGCAGGGTGATGGGGCGGGAGCCCTGGCGGCGTACCAGTCCGGGCTGGCCATCGCCCGTAGCTGGACC
>NZ_LABX01000093.1 GCF_001043915.1 Methylobacterium aquaticum
GGCGGCCGGTCTTGCGGCGGGGGGGGGAAGGCGGGCCGCGGGGGGGTTGGGGGCCCCGGCCGGGGGGGGGGCCCCCCCCCCCCCGCCTTCCCCCCCCCCGCCCCGCCCCCCCCCCGGGGGGCCCCCCCCCCCCCCCGGTCCCCCCCACGGGCGGCGCGGCGTTGGCGCCCGCCCGCGCCCCCCCCCCCCCCAGCCGCCCCGCCGTGATCGCCTCCAGAAACAACCGGTGATCCTCGGCATTCCGCTCGCCATAAGCCCCCGCCCAATCCGCCAGGGCCTCGCGGAAATCGGCATGGCGATCGCGCCCGCAATAGCCGGCGATCGCCGCGGCGTCGCCGGTGCGGGCATGGGCCCGGGCGAGCAGCGCGCCATAGGCCCACGAGAAGTACACCAGGGGCTGCCCGCGCATGCAGGCGACCGGGATCTCGCCCTTCATGTTCTTCATCTGGCGGACATAGAAGGGCCGTCCGTCGATGGTGGTCCAGCCGAGCAGCGGGTCGCCGACCGCCTGGAGCAGGCGCTGGCCGTAGATCACCCGCTCGCCCTCGTGCGAGGCGTAGGGCTCGGGCATCCCGGAGACATACGGCGCGTGGGCGGGGCGGACCGCCTCCTTCACCTGGAGGAAGAGCACGTCCTGGTCCGAGTTGCCGCACAAGAGCGCCACGTAGGCCCGTGTGCCGACGCTGCCGACGCCGACGACCCGGTGGGCGACGTCGACGACGTGGTAGCGGCTGAGCATGAAGCGGCGCTCCCGCGGCAGGGTCTCGGCGTAATGCTCGAGCCCCGCGGTCACCGCCTCGCGCGTTTCGCCATCGACCCAGGTCAGGATCGGCGGGTCGTGGCGAAAGCGCCAGCCGCCATCGACCCGGCGCTCGCCGACCCGGGCGAGCAGGCTCTTGTTGTGGCGCCTGCGCGCCTTCTCGACCGCGCGCTCCACCACCGCACGCGATTCCTCGTCGATCGCGATGCCGCTGAAATCCAGGTCCTCGGCCCGGGCCGCCCGGTGCCAGACGTCGAGGGGCCCCTGCGGCGCCAGCTCGGTCATGGTGTGCTGGTAGCCGTAGGCCGCCCCGATCACCGCCTCGCGGCGCTCGGAGCCCGGCACGTCGAGATCGCGCGCGGCGACCTCGATGCTGGCGCAGAGCCGCTTCAGGTCCCATTCCCACGGGCCGATCGTGACCTCGTCGAAATCGTTGAGGTCGAGGACGATGTCGCGCTGGGGCGTGCCGAACAGGCCGAAATTCGAGATGTGGGCGTCGCCGTTCATCACCACGTCGATGCCGCTCGTCGGGGTGCGGGCGAGGTCCCAAGCCATCACGGTCGCGGCCCCGCGCAGGAAGGCGAAGGGCGAACTCGCCATCCGGGCGACCCGCAGGGGGATCAGCCGCTCCTGGCGTCCTGTTTGGGCCTCCTCGATCAGCCGTACCGGATCGGGCCGGTCCTCCGGCAGGGGCACCGGGCCGTGGCCGTCATGCGGGACCTTGGCGCGCAGGGCCTTGCCGGCGGCGCGGCGCTTCTCCCACGGCTCGCCGGGCGTGCGCAGGTCGATCCGCGGGAAATCGGCCAGCGGCTCCAGGACGATGTCCGCGGCCGGCCTCTCGTCCGGGCCGGCCTCGTCGCTCTCGGGTGGTCGGTCGGGGGTGGGTCTGTCCATGGGGCGCGGCTCGTCGGCGGACCCGATCCGGGCGTGAGACTCAAACCTTGGCCGTTGGCGATCGTTCCGGCACCGGATGAAAAGCCGGCGCCGGACGTGGCCTCAGCCGTGATGGTCGCGGGCGTCCTGGATCCGGTTCAGGAACTCGGCCGCCATCGCGCCGCGCCGGTCCGGGTCGTCGCAGGGCCGGCGCAGGATCAGACGGCCGTCGCGGGCGGTCAGGTCGTCGCCGAGCGGCATCGCGGCAGGCGCACAGCCGGGCCGGACATCGACGGCCAGACCCTGCGGCCCGCCGGTAAGCCGGGCGATGCCGAGGGAGAGGCAGGCGACCCGCAGATGGCCCAGCGTGAACAGCGCCCGCACGCCGGCCGGCAGCGGCCCGAACCGGTCCTCGACCTCGCCGCGCAACGCCTCGACCTCCTCCGCGGAGCCGAGGCGCAGGAGGCGGGTCTGGAGGCTCAGGCGCAGCTCCGGCTCGGGGATGTAATCCGCCGGCACGTCGCCGGCGAGGCCGAGATGGATCTCCGGGGCCCAATCCTCCGCCGGCTCGCCCTTGGCGGCCCGGAGCGCCAGATGCAGCAGGTGCTGGTACAGCCCGAGCCCGATCAGCTTGACGTGGCCGGCCTGGTTGTCGCCGACGAGGTCGCCGGCCCCGCGCAGATCGAGGTCCCGGGCGCTGATGGCGAATCCTGCCCCGAGGCGGTCGAGGGCCTCCAGCGTGCGCAGCCGCTTCTCGGCCGCCGGGGCGAGGGCACGGTCGGGGCGCGTCAGCAGGTAGGTGACGCCCCGGCGCTGGCCGCGCCCGACCCGGCCGCGGAGCTGGTGCAGCTGCGCCAGGCCGAAGCGCTCGGCGTCAACGACCAGCATGGTGTTGGCCCGCGGCACGTCGAGCCCGCTCTCGATGATCGAGGTGGCAAGCAGCACGTCGCCCTCGCCATCGGCAAAGCGGACCATGATGTCGTCGAGCGCCGCCGGCTTCATCTCGCCATGGGCGACGACGGTGGTGAGCTCGGGCACCAGCCGCGTCAGGCGCTCGGCCATCGGGCCGATCTCCTCGATCCGCGGGCAGACGACGAAGCTCTGGCCGCCGCGGCCCTTCTCCCGCATCAGGGCCGCCCGCAGGGTGTCGTCGTGGAGCGGCGTCAGGATCGTGCGGATCGGCTGGCGCACCGCCGGCGGCGTCGCGATGACGCTGAGCGACTTCAGGCCAACCAGCGCCGCTTGCAGGGTGCGGGGAATCGGCGTCGCCGTGAGCGTCAGCACATGGGCATCGCCCGCCATGGTGCGCAGGCGCTGCTTCAGCGCGGCGCCGAAACGCTGCTCCTCGTCGATCACCACGAGGCCGAGATCCGCGAAGGTCACGCCGCGCCCAGCGAGCGCATGGGTGCCGATCACGAGGCGGATCGCGCCGTCGGCGAGGCCCTGGCGCACCCGCTTGGCCTCTGCCGGGCTGGCGAGCCGCGAGAGCTGCGCCACCCCGATGCCGAAGCGGGCGAAGCGCCGCGCGAAGGTGCGCAGGTGCTGGCGCACCAGCACCGTCGTCGGGGCTACCACCGCGACCTGCTTGCCGGCGAGCACCGCGGCGGCGGCGGCGCGCAGAGCCACCTCGGTCTTGCCGAAACCGACATCGCCGCAGACCAGCCGGTCCATCGGCTGCGTCCCGGCGAGATCGGCGAGCACCCCGTCGACGGCCTTCGCCTGGTCGGGGGTGAGCGGGAAGCCGAAGCCGGCGCCGAACCGCTCCATCTCGCGCTCGGGCGGCACCAGCGCGGGGGCCCGCGCCTGCCGGCGCTCCGCCGCCGCCGCCAGCATCGCGCGGGCGGCCCGCGCCAGGCCCGCTTCCGTGGTGAGGCGCCGTTTCGCCCAGGTGCCGCCCTCCAGCGTGTCGAGGGTGACGGCGTCCTCTTCCGAGCCGTAGCGCCAGATCCGGTCGGCCTGGGCTACCGGCACCATCAGGATCGCCTCGTGGGCGAAGCGCAGGCGCAGGGCCTCGGTGCTGCCGCCGTCGCCGGTGGCGATGCGCTCCAGCCCCTCGAAGACGCACAGCCCGTGATCGCGGTCCACCGCCACGTCGCCAACGCGCAGATCGACCTCGCCCATCGGCAGGATCACCGGCTGACCGGTCCCCGGCTTCACCGAGGTGCCGCCATGGACATCGGGGACGGCGATCACCGTGACGCCGAGATCCGGCACCCGGAACCCGGCATCGAGCGGGACCGGCAGGGCGACGATCTCGCCGGGTTTGGCGGCGACCGCCTCCGACCAGTCGGCGACCGGGCGGACGCTGCGCTCCGCCGCCCGCGCGGCCTGGCGCGACAGGCGCTTGAGCCCGGCCCCATCGCCGCCGAGCACCACCCGCTCGCCGGCCTTCAGGCGCTCGCGCAAGTAAGCCGAGAAGGCCGTGCCAGGCCGGCGCTCGCGCAGGAAGGCCGGGACCGCGATCGAGTCCGCGTCGGCGTCGTTCGCGACCGCGATCTCGCGGGACTCTCGCGCCGTGCGCCATTCGACGGGCGTGAGGTAGAGCGGCACCGCCTGGCCGCTGCCCGCAGGTTCCGACGCGCGTCCCTCCGCGATCTGCTCGAAGAACGCTTCGGCGCGGGCCTCCGCCCCAGCCTCGACCACCAGACGGGCCTGAGGCACATAATCGAGCACAGTCGTGAGCCGGCCGTAGAGGCTCGGCAACTGGTGCTCCTGGCCGGTGAAGGGCCGCAGGCGCAGGGGCGAATCCGGCGCCAGGACGATCTCGGTCGCCGGATCGACCACCAGGGTCGCGACCTCGTCGAGGGAGCGCTGCGACACCGGATCGTAGGTGCGGATCGCCGTGACCCGGCCGTTGTCATGCTCGATGCGGCAGGGGCGGGGGGCGGCGGCGGGAAACACGTCGATGGTCCGGCCGCGCAGGGCGACCTCGCCGGGCTCGTCGACCCGGTCGTCGAGGATGTAGCCGAGGCGCTGCATCTCCGCCGTGAGCTGGCCGGCCTCCAGGGCGTCGCCGGCCCGGATCTCGACCCGGGCCTCGGTCCAGGTCTCCGGCGGCGGAACGCGCTGGATCAGCGCCGGGGCGGTGGTGAGCAGGATGTCGGGCAGATGGGCGGTGTCGGTGAGCCAGCGCAGCACGCCGGCCCGGGCGCCCATCGTGCCGCGGGAGGGGGAGGCGCGGTCGAAGGGCAGGCAATCCCATTCCGGATAGACCGCGACCCCGAGGCCAGGGGCGAGGGCGCGCAGCAGGGCGGCAATCTCCTCCAGCCGGCGGGTGTCACGGGCGACGTGGACGAGGGGGCGGCCCCGGTCGCGCCAGGAGAGCAGCGCCACCGCGAGGGCACCCGGCGGCACCAGCGGCGCCACGTGCTCCTCGGCCGCCACCGTCATGCGCTGCCTTGCCTTGCGCTTCGCCATCGGCCCCCGCTCCTTGTCTCTGTGCGGAGAAACGCCCGGCGGCTGCGGTGGGTCCGGTCCGGGGCCGCTGCGTGCACAGGAATGGGGTGGGGGAGTGTGTTGAGGGTGGTGCGGCCCGTCCTCCCGCCTGGGGAGACCTGCCGGAATGGGGAGAGGTGTCCGGCAGCAGCACGCGACGCGACCCACGCGACGCGACCATGGATACGACCAAGGTCAATCGATGAGAGCCCCGCCGATTCAATTCTGACGAGACTGCTACCGACTGTATCATAAAGCTTCCACGCCCAACCCTCCCCCGTCGGCGGGCTGCGGGTTATATACCTTAGAAAAAACTTCTCTGACGGCGTTTCCGTTTCTCTAATCATGCAGTCCAGACCGCTTGAAACGAGGAGAAATTCAGCGATTTTGCTTCTTTCTGAGATGAAAATCCCAAGTTATATACCTATCAGCCAGCTGGGGGAGAGGAGAAGACTGCGTCTTTTCCGGCCCTCTCTTTACGGCGCGCCCGGCCCTGCCCAGCCGAACAACCCCGCAAAGACAAAGCCGATCCCGACGATCGCCACGCCCCAGACCGGCGTGCGGATCCACGGGATGCCGAAGCCGTAGATCGGCAGGTAGAGCAGCCGAGCCCAGAAATAGAGCTGCGCGCCCCACGTCACCGCGCCGCCCTGCCGGCCGGACACCGCAGCGGCGAGCACCAGGGCGGCGAAGAGCGGGAAGGTCTCGAAGAAGTTCTTCGAGGCGCGCTGGAGCCGGGCAGCGGCGCCGGTGACCTCGCCCTCGCTGTCGCGGTTGCCCGCCGCCCAGGCCAACCCCCCGCGTTGTCCGAGCCCCGCGGCGGACGCCGCCACGATGTGGACGAAGCCGAGTGCGGCCGAGAAGGCGAGGAGGCGGATGTCGTCGGTCATGGCGGGTGAATCCTGCACCGGCGGGCCGATCGCCGCGCTTGCCGCCTCCACATAGGGGGACCGGTCCGCCTCGACATGGGGAAAGCGCGTGACTAAAGACACGCGGATGCATCCGCGGGCCGCCCGCCGGTGCGCCCGATGTGTCACGCCCGCCCTTCGCCCGGCCCGCCTTCCGCAGAGACGATCCTTCCCATGAGTGGCGTCAACGAGATCCGGTCCACCTTCCTGGACTACTTCGCCAAGCACGGCCACGAAGCGGTGCCGTCCTCGCCGCTGGTGCCGCGCAACGACCCGACGTTGATGTTCACCAACGCCGGCATGGTGCAGTTCAAGAACGTCTTCACCGGCGTCGAGAAGCGGCCCTACCAGCGCGCCGTCACGGCCCAGAAATGCGTCCGCGCCGGCGGCAAGCACAACGATCTGGACAATGTCGGGTACACGGCGCGCCACCACACCTTCTTCGAGATGCTGGGCAACTTCTCGTTCGGCGATTATTTCAAGCCGCTGGCGATCGAGCTGGCCTGGAACCTCGTCACCAAGGAATTTGGGCTCTCGCCCGAGAAGCTGCTGGTCACGGTCTATGCCGACGACGACGATGCCGCCACCCTGTGGCGCAAGATCGCCGGCTTCTCCGACGACCGCATCATCCGCATCAACACCTCCGACAATTTCTGGCAGATGGGCGATACCGGCCCCTGCGGCCCGTGTTCGGAGATCTTCATCGACCAGGGCCCGGAGTTGTGGGGCGGCCCTCCCGGCAGCCCGGAGGAGGACGGCGACCGCTTCCTCGAATTCTGGAACCTCGTGTTCATGCAGTACGAGCAGATCGAGCCGGGCAACCGGGTCGACCTGCCGCGGCCCTCGATCGATACCGGCATGGGCCTCGAGCGCATGGCGGCGATCCTCCAGGGGGTCAAGAGCAATTACGACACGGACCTGTTCCGCAGCCTGATCGACGCCGTCGCCCACCAGGTCGGCCGGGCGCCGGAGGGCAAGCAGACGGCGTCCTACCGGGTGATCGCCGATCACCTGCGCGCCTCGTCCTTCCTCGTCGCCGATGGCGTGCTGCCGAGCAACGAGGGCCGCGGCTACGTGCTGCGCCGGATCATGCGCCGGGCCATGCGCCACGCCCAGCTCCTCGGCTCCCGCGACCCGATGATGTACCGGCTGGTGCCGACCCTGGTGCGCGAGATGGGCCAGGCTTACCCCGAGCTGCTGCGGGCCGAGAGCCTGATCGCCGAGACCCTGCGCCTCGAAGAGACCCGCTTCCGCCGTACCCTGGAGCGCGGCCTGTCGATCCTCGACGCCGAGACCCGCGATCTGTCGGAGGGCCAGAGCCTGTCGGGCGAGACCGCCTTCACCCTCTACGACACCTACGGCTTCCCCCTCGACCTGACCCAGGACGCGCTCAAGTCTCGCGGCATCACGGTCGACACCGACGGATTCTCGGCTGCGATGCAGCGCCAGCGCGCCGCGGCGCGTGCCGCCTGGACGGGCTCGGGCGAGGCGGCGACCGAGACCCTGTGGTATGCCCTTCGCGAGCGCACCGGCGCCACCGAGTTCCTCGGCTACGATACGGAAGCCGCCGAGGCGGTCATCACCGCGCTGGTGCGCGGCGGGGCCGAGGTCGAGGCGATCCGGGCGGGCGAGGACGGCCTCCTCGTCGTCACCCAGACGCCGTTCTATGCTGAGTCCGGCGGCCAAGTCGGCGATACCGGCACGGTGACCGGCCAGGGCCTCAAGGCCCGGGTGACCGCGACCGAGAAGAAGCTCGGCGACCTCTTCGTCCACCACGTCGCGGTGGAGGAGGGGAGCCTGACCCTCGGCCAGGCGGTCGAGCTGAAGGTCGATCACGGGCGCCGCTCGGCGATCCGCGCCAACCACTCCGCGACCCACCTGCTGCACGAGGCCCTGCGCCAGGTGCTCGGCGACCACGTCGCCCAGAAGGGCTCGCTCGTCGCGCCCGAGCGCCTGCGCTTCGACATCAGCCATCCGAAGCCGATCGAGGCCGACGAGCTGGCGCAGGTCGAGGAGATCGCCAACCGGGTGCTGCTCCAGAACGAGCCGGTGGTGACGAAGCTGATGGCGGTCGACGACGCCATCGCGTCGGGCGCCCGGGCGCTGTTCGGCGAGAAATACGGCGAGGAGGTGCGGGTGGTCTCGATGGGTCGCGACAGCACCCCGGACGGCCGGCCCAAGACCTTCTCGGTCGAGTTGTGCGGCGGCACCCATGTCGGGCGCACCGGGGATATCGGCGTGGTGACGATCCTCGGTGACAGCGCCGTCGGCGCCGGCGTGCGCCGGATCGAGGCGATGACGGGCGACGCCGCCCGCCGCCACCTCGCCGGGGAGAGCCGCCAGCTCGCGGCCTTGGCCAGCCTGCTCAAGGTGCCGGTGGCCGAGGCGCCCGAGCGTCTGGCCGCCCTCCTCGACGAGCGCCGCCGGATGGAGCGGGAACTCTCGGAGGCCCGCCGCAAGCTCGCCATGGGCGGGGGCGATGCCGGCGGTGGCGACGACGGCGTGCGCGAGGTCGCCGGCACGAAGCTGATGGCCCGGGTCGTGCAGGGGGTCGAGATGCGCGATCTCAAGAGCCTGGCCGACGAGGGCAAGAAGCGGCTCGGCTCCGGGATCGTGGCGATCGTCGGCGTGGCGCCGGACGGCAAGGCCGGCCTCGTCGTCGGCGTGACCGAGGATCTGACCGGCCGGTTCGACGCCGTCGCCCTGGTGCGGGCAGGGTCGGAGCGGCTCGGCGGCAAGGGCGGCGGCGGACGCCGCGACATGGCCCAGGCCGGCGGGCCCGACGGGGCTGCGGCCGAGGCCGCCTTGGAGGCGATCGCGGCGTCCCTCACGGCCGCGTGAGGCTCCTGCGCCAGGTGCCCGCAGGATGCGGGCCCGCGGACAATCCCGGCCGCACGCGGCGGCCGGCGCGATGCGAGGGTTTCATGGCACCCCGCATCACCGTATAGGCGCGTGGTGCGGGGCATTCACCCGCGCCAGCCCGGACGTTCGCCCGTCTATTCCGAAATCCCGCCGCGTCCGGCCCGCGCAAGGCATGCTCGGGACTGCCGGCTTGCTTGGGCGGCTCTTGCCGTTCGCTCGCCCCGAGCGTCAGCCGATCTTGCTCACCCCGCGTGTGCGAAGTAGAGGCTGCGGGCATGCGGCCTGCGGCAGGGCCGGCCGACGCCGTTGTGCCATGTTTGCCGGGCAAGAGCCCCGCATCGATCAGGCGCGCGTTACTGGGCGCGTTACTGGACTGGGAGGGTGGGCAGGATGCAGGTCATCGATCAGGCGATCCCGGCGGTGAAGCTGGTGATCCCCAAGCGGCACGGCGATGCCCGCGGCTGGTTCTCGGAGACCTACCGGGCCGACATCCTGGCCGCTCACGGCGTCGAGGACCACTTCATCCAGGACAACCAGTCCTTCTCGGCGCAACAGGGCACCGTCCGCGGCCTGCACTTCCAGCGCCATCCCTTCGCCCAGGCCAAGCTGATCCGCGTCTTGTCCGGCGCGATCCTCGACGTCGCGGTCGACTTGCGCCGGGACCAGCCCACCTATGGCCGGCACGTCGCCGCCCGCCTCGACGCATTAAGCGGCCACCAGCTCTACGTGCCGATCGGCTTCGGCCATGGCTTCTGCACCCTCGAGCCGGACACGATGGTTGCCTACAAGGTCGCCGGCGGCGTCTACAGCCCGGAGCATGACGGCAACCTGCTCTGGAACGATCCCGATCTCGCCATCGACTGGCCGGTGAGCGAGAGCGAGGCCCAGCTCTCGGCCAAGGACAAGGTCGCGCCCCGCTTCGTCGATCTGCCGCCGCTGTTCTGACGCCCGGACGGGCACCCACGCTTTCGGAGATCACCCACCCCATGCGTATCCTCGTCACGGGCGGCTGCGGCTTCATCGGCTCGGCCCTGGTCCTGCACCTCGTCCAGGATCTCGGCCACGAGGTCCTGACCCTCGACGCGCTCACCTACGCGGCGAACCCGATCTCGCTGATGCCGCTCAAGGGCAACAACCGGCATCGCTTCGCGGAAGCCGACATCTGCGACCACGAGACGGTCCCGGGCCTGTTCGCGGAGTTCCGGCCGCAGGCCGTGATGCATCTCGCCGCCGAGAGCCATGTCGACCGCTCGATCACCGGGCCGGGCGCCTTCATCCGCACCAACGTGGTCGGCACCCAGGTGATGCTGGAGGCGGCCCGCGCCCACTACAACACCCTTGAAGGTGCCGAGCGCGACGCCTTCCGCTTCCTCCACGTCTCGACCGACGAGGTCTACGGCTCGCTGCCGCCGGGCGCCTTCTTCACCGAGGACAGCCGCTACGACCCGCGCTCGCCCTATTCGGCCTCGAAGGCGGGCTCCGACCACCTGGCCCGTGCCTGGCACGAGACCTACGGCCTGCCGGTGCTGGTGACCAACTGCTCGAACAATTACGGGCCGCGGCACTTCCCCGAGAAGCTGATCCCGCTGATGATCCTCAACGCGCTGGAGGGCAAGACCCTCCCGGTCTACGGCGACGGCCAGAACGAGCGCGACTGGATCCACGTCGAGGACCACGCCCGCGGCCTCGTCGCGGTTTTGGAGAAGGGCCGGATCGGCGAGACCTACCTGCTCGGCGGCCGCTCGGTGCGCAACAACCTCGACGTGGTGAAGACGCTCTGCGCGATCTTCGACCGGCTGCGGCCCGAGGCCGGCCCGCACGAGCGGCTCATCACCTTCGTCACCGACCGTCCCGGCCACGACCGGCGCTACGCCATCGACCCGAGCAAGGCCGAGAAGGAGGTCGGCTACGCGCCGACCCGCACCTTCGAGCAGGCGCTCGAGGACACCGTGCGCTGGTATCTCGACAACGAATCGTGGTGGCGCCCGATCCGCGAGGGCCGCTATTCCGGCGAGCGCCTCGGCCTGACGGCGGAGTAGGGCGATGACGCGGGAAATCCTGGTCCTCGGCGGCGGCGGTCAGGTCGGCACCGAATTGCAGCGGCAAGCCTGGGGGGAGGGGGTGGTGATCCACGCTCCGGCCCGGGATGCCCTCGACATCACCGACGAGGCCGCGGTCGCCCGCGCCATCGCCGAGCGGGCTTACGCCGCGGTGATCAACACCGCCGCCTATACGGCGGTCGACAAGGCCGAGAGCGACGTGGCGGCGGCCTGGCGGCTCAACGCGCTGAGCGCCGCCTACCTGGCGGCGGAGACGGCGAGGGCCGGCATCCCGCTGATCCACGTCTCGACCGATTACGTCTTCGACGGGACCGGCACGGGGGCCTATGCCGCCGACGCGCCGGTGCATCCGGTCAGCGTCTATGGCGCCAGCAAGGCCGCCGGCGAGATGGCGGTCCGCACCGGCAATCCGCGCCACGCGGTGGTCCGCACCGCCTGGGTGGTGAGCCCGCACCGGGCGAACTTCGTCAAGACGATGCTGCGCCTCGCGGGTGAGCGCGACACGCTGACGGTGGTCGACGACCAGCGCGGCTGCCCGACCTCGGCCGGCGACCTCGCGGCGGCGCTCGCGGCCATTGCGCTCCGCTTCGCCGAGGACGAGACGGCGCCTGCCGGCACCTATCACTGCGTCAATGCCGGGGCGACGACCTGGTACGACTTCGCCCGTGCCATCATGGCCGGCGCGGCGGCGCGCGGCGCCCGGGCGGTCCCGGTGACGCCGATCCCCAGCACGGCCTTCAAGACCCCGGTCGCCCGGCCGGCCAATTCCGAGCTTTCGACCGAGACCCTGACCCGCACCTTCGGCCTCGTGCCGCGCCCGTGGGGTGAGGCCCTCGACGACATCCTGGACCAGCTGATCGGTCCCGCGGCGAACCGCGCCTGAAGGAGTATCACATCATGAAGGGCATCGTGCTCGCCGGCGGATCCGGCACGCGGCTGCACCCGGCGACGCTGGCGATCAACAAGCAGCTGCTGCCGGTCTACGACAAGCCGATGATCTACTACCCGGTCTCGGTGCTGATGCTGGCTGGCATCCGCGACATCCTGCTGATCTCGTCGCCGGAGCATATCGACAACTACAAGCGCCTGTTCGGCACCGGCGAGCAGTTCGGGATCACCATCTCCTACGCCTTGCAGCCCAAGCCCGAGGGCCTGGCCCAGGCATTCATCATCGGCCGCGACTTCGTCGGCGACGATTCCGTCGCGCTGGTGCTCGGCGACAACCTGTTCTTCGGCGCCGGCCTGCGCCAGCTCCTGGCGAAGGCCAAGGCGCGGGAGACGGGCGCCACGGTGTTCGCCTACCACGTCGACCACCCGGAAGCCTACGGCGTCGTGACGCTCGACAAGCAGGGCCGCGCCACCAAGCTCGTCGAGAAGCCGAAGAACCCGGAATCGCCCTGGGCGGTGACCGGACTGTACTTCTACGACAACCAGGTGCTCGACATCGCGGCCGCGGTGAAGCCCTCGGCACGCGGCGAACTCGAGATCACCGACGTCAACCAGGCCTATCTCGACCGCGGCCAGCTCCACGTCGAATGCATGTCCCGCGGCTATGCCTGGCTCGATACCGGCACCCACGACAACCTTCTGGAAGCGGGCGAGTTCGTCCGTGTCATCCAGCACCGCCAGGGCATGCAGGTCGCCTGCCTGGAGGAGATCGCCTATCTCCAGGGCTTCATCACCCGCGAGCAGGTGCTGGCCCGCGGCCAGCTCTTCGCCAAAACCAATTACGGCCAGAGCCTGCTGCGCCTCGCCCGCGAGGAGGAGCCGGGGCACGGCTCGCTCTGATCGGGCTCCCTCCGGTCCATCCAGCGACTATCGGGTCGAGGGCCGCGCCACCGCCGCGAGGGGAGGGCGCGGCCTTGTCCGTTCCGGTCCGGCTCCGGCCAACAACCGGCATCCCCGTTTCGCCCAAAAAGACCGAGTTTTCGCCGTGCCCCGGCGCGTGCTAAGGCCGCAGGCACGGTCAAGCCTCCCGGCGGGTGCGCGACTCTTCTTCAGGAATGGGCGACAGCATGAAGGACATCCTCGAACGGCTCGACCAGCGGCGTGCGCAGGCCCGGGTCGGCGGCGGCGAGAGCCGGGTGGCGGCGCAGCACAAGCGCGGCAAGCTCACGGCGCGCGAGCGCATCGAGCTTCTCCTCGATTCCGGGTCGTTCGAGGAATTCGACATGTTCGTGCAGCACCGCTCGAACGATTTCGGGATGGAAAAGCAGAAGATCCCGGGCGACGGCGTCATCACCGGC
>NZ_LABX01000094.1 GCF_001043915.1 Methylobacterium aquaticum
GGTCGGGTGGGGGTCGGGGGGGGGGGAAAACCCCCCGCGCTTCGGCCGGGCCTTCTACGAGGCCGGGCCGCTGCTGGGCCGGGCGCGCCTGCGCGCCTATCTCGACGCCCAGGTCGCCGCCGGCCGCCTGCGCCCGTGGATTCCGGCCCCCCCCCCCCGCCACTTCTTCGACCTCTGCGCCGCCACGACGATGCGCCGGCTGCTCTTCGCCGTCGGCGACCCGCCGACCGAGGCCGAGACGACCTACTGGATCGCCGAAGCGGTGCGGGTGTTCCTGGCAGCCTACGGGCCGGAGGCTGGGGCCTCGTAGATCCTGTATATCATCTGTCGGCTCAGGCAGGTGTTCCAGGCGAAAGCCTGCATAATACATCAGAACAGGTCGATTTTCGAATCTAACCCCGCTCCGCGTGCCAGGCGGCGAGGAGCGTGGCTTCCTCGTCCGCCGTCAGGCCGGTGACCGGACCACCGGTCGTCTCCAGCCAGTGCAGAGTGTCCCGGGCGGTCTCCTCCAGGGGCCGCACCGTCAGGCCCGCCGCGACGGTCGCCGAGACATCGCGGGAGGCGTCGCCGATCGTGTCCGGCAGCGGGAGCGGCAAGGAGAACCGGCCGGAGTCCCGCCCGACGCCGTGGCGGTCGAGAAACGCCGGATCCGCCCAGGCATAAGTGCAAGCCGCGCCGAGGGCGTCGGCGCAGCGGTCGAGGAAGGCCCGGCGGGTGCAGGCCGGCGCGACCGCATCGAACGGCCCGGCGAGGCCGCGTTCCGCCCCGTGGACGATCCAGGCCGCGAGGTCGCGCGCGTCGATGAGCTGCACCGGATCCTCGGGCGCGGCCGGCGCCAGCACCTCGCCACCCCGGGCGAGCCGCGCGATCCAGGAGCCGAACCGCCCGGTCGGGTCGCCCGGGCCGACGATCAGGCCCGCCCGGCAGATCAGGGCAGCGTCGCCAAAGGCCCGCTCGCAGGCGACCTTGGCGGGGCCGTAAGGCCCGTTCTCCGCCGGTGCGAGGAGCGGTGCCGTCCCGGCCCGCTGGCCCCGCGTCTGCGTGTCGGCATAGACGCTAATCGTCGACACGAAGGTCCAGTGACCGATGCGGACTTCGAGCGCCGCCAGAGCCCCCTGCACCTGGGCCGGATGGCGCGCCACGTCCACGGCCGCGTCGAACCACTCCCCCTTCAAAGCGTCGAGCCCGTCCGCCCGGTCGCGGTCGACCGTGACGAACCGGGCGCCCGGAGGGGCCGCGCCCGACAGTCCCCGCGCGGCGCATGTCACGGCGTGGCCGAGCCCCATGGCCTGTTCCGCGATCCTCCGCCCGAGGAACCGTGTGCCGCCGAGCACCAGCATCCGCATGCGCCGCTCCCGTCGAGGTCGTCAGATCCCGATCACCTGCCGCATCGCCACCAGCGTGCGGAACGCCTTCACGTTCGGGTCGTCGTGAAAGACCGCGCGGGTGAAAGCCTCGTAGTCCGCCATGCCGGGCAGGCGCAGCTCGATCACGAAATCCGCCTCGCCGGTCACGTACCACGCCGCCCGGACCTCGGGCCGTCCGCGCAAAGTCCGCACGAAGGCGTCGAGGCGGTCGGAGGTCTCGCGCTCCAGCGAGACGAGCACGTGCAGGCAGAGCGGCGTGCCGAGCACAGCGGGATGGACCACCGCCACGTCGGCGACGATCACGCCCTCCTGCCGCAGCCGGCGCAAGCGCCGCAGGACCGCGCTCTCGGACAGCCCGATCCGCTCGGCGAGGATCCGCGCCGGCGTCAGGGTGTCGGCCTGGACTTCGGCGAGCAGGGCGCGGTCGAAGCGGTCGAGGGTGGCGGTTTCCGGCATGAAGCGCTCGACAATGGCGAAAACCGCCGCAGCCTAGCATCATTTCGGCGCCAAACGGCATGGCTCTCCGGCATGATCGCGGCATGACCGACGCCGCTTCTCCCTCCTCCCACCTTGCCTCCCCCCATCGGGCCTCCTCGCCCGAGTCGATCGCCGCCTTCCTGCGCGGGCTCGATCCGGCCTATGCGCCGACCCCGCTGCGCGCCCTGCCGGCCCTGGCCGGGCGTCTCGGCGTGGCGCAGGTCCTCGCCAAGGACGAGACCGGCCGGATGCTCGGCAGCTTCAAGTCGCTGGGGGGCACCTATGCGGGACTCACGGCGCTGGCCCGCGCCGCCGGGATGAGCCCCGCCGACCTCCTCGCCGCGCGGCCCGCCGGGCAGCCGGCGCTCCTCTGCGCCAGCGACGGCAATCACGGCCTCGCGGTCGCCGCGGCGGCGCGGTTCGCCGGGGCTTCGGCGCGGGTCTTTTTGCATGCGGGCGTCCCGCCGGTGCGGGCGCGGCGCATCGCCGATCAGGGGGCCGAGATCGTCCGGGTCGCCGGCACCTACGACGCCGCCGTCGAGGCCGCGGCCGCGTCGTCCCGCGCCGGCGCCGGCCTCCTCGTCGCCGACACCACCGAGGATCCGCACGACCCGGTCGTCCGCGACGTCATGGCCGGCTACGGCGTGATGGCGGGGGAGATCCGCGCGCAAGCGGAGGACGGGCCGCGCCCGACCCATCTCGTCGTCCAGGCCGGCGTCGGCGGCCTCGCCGCCGCGATGGCCGCGGGCCTGGCCGGCTGGCTCGGCGCTCCGGGCCTCGTCGTGGCGGTGGAGCCCGAGCAGGCGGCCTGCCTCGCCCCGGCTCTCGCCGCCGGCCGGCCGGTGCGGGTGCCGGGCGACCTCCACACCACGGCCGAGATGCTGTCCTGCGGCGAGGCGAGCGCGCCGGCTCTCGCGGTGCTGGCGCGGCACCACGCCAGGGTCGTGACCGTGAGCGAGGCCGAGCTGGCACGGGCTCCGCTCGTCCTCGCCGAGGCGGGCGGCCCCGCCACCACGCCATCCGGCGCGGCGGGCCTCGCCGGCCTCCTGGCTCTGCTGGCCGATCCGGCCCGGGCGGCGGAGTTCCGCATCGACCGGGAGTCCCGTCTCCTCGTCCTCGTCACCGAAGCGGCGCTGGAGGCGGCCTGACGAATGCGTCCCGACTGCCCTTCGGGGCCGCCAACCAGGTCGCCCTGGTCCGCCGCCGCCTGCCCGTCCCTGCGTGAGGTCCGAACCGATGCCCGCGATCGATGCCGCCCGCTTCCTCGGCCGCCTCGCCGCCCTCGCCGAGATCGGCCGTGACGACAAGGGCCGGCTGACCCGCCTCGCCGCCTCCGAGGCCGACCGCGCCGGGCGCGACGTGGTCGCGGGCTGGATGCGCGAGGCCGGTCTCGACGTCAGGGTCGACCGGATCGGCAACCTGATCGGGCTGTGGGACCCGGCCGGCACCGGCTCAAGGCCGGTGATGATGGGCTCGCATCTCGACACGGTGATCGATGCCGGGGCCTATGACGGCTGCACCGGGGTGCTGGCCGGCCTCGCGGTGATCGAGGCGCTGCGCCACGCCGGCCGGATCCCGCCGCGCCCCCTGGCGCTGGCGGCCTTCACCAACGAGGAGGGCGTGCGCTACGCTCCCGACATGCTGGGCTCGCTGGTCTATGCCGGCGGCTTGCCGGTCGAGGCGGCGCTCGCGACGGTCGGCATCGACGGCACGGTGCTGGGCGAGGAGCTGGCCCGCATCGGCTATGCCGGCCCCGAGGCGCCGGGCTTCCTGCATCCCCATTCTTACGTCGAGCTGCATGTCGAGCAGGGGCCGGTGCTGGAGCGGGACGGCATCGCGGTCGGTGCGGTCGAGGACCTTCAGGGCATCTCCTGGCAGGAGGTCACGATCGAGGGCGCGGCCAACCACGCCGGCACCACCCCGATGTCCTTGCGCCGGGATGCCGGTGTGGCGGCGGCGCTGCTGGTGGCGTGGCTGCGCGAGCGGGCGCGCGCCGGCAACGGCCGCAGCGTCGCCACCGTCGGGCGCCTGCGCCTGGAGCCCGACGCGATCAACGTCATCCCGGCCCGCGCCGTCCTCACGGTCGACCTGCGCGATCCGGATGCGGGGCGCCTCGCTGATTTCGAGGCCGACCTGGCGGAGCGGCTCGACGCCCTGGCCCGGGAGGAGGACGTGACGGTCACGGTCCGCCGCCTCGCCCGGTTCGCGCCGGTGACCTTCGATGCCGGGATCGTCCGGGCGATCGAGGCGGCGGCGCGGGCGCGCGGATTGTCGGTCCGGCGCATGACCTCCGGGGCCGGACACGACGCCCAGATGATGGCCCGGCTCTGCCCCGCCGCGATGATCTTCGTGCCGAGTGTCGGGGGCATCAGCCACAATCCGGCCGAGCGCACGGAGGAGGCCGATCTGGTGGCCGGGGCCGAGGTGCTGCGCGACGTGGTGATGGGCCTGAGCGGGGTCTGATGGCGCGCGCGAGCGGAGCCGCTCAGCTATCCTCCCGCAACGCCTCCGCCACCCGCGCCTCGAGGATGTCCGGACGGCGCAGGATCAGCGCGCCGCGGGTGCGGTCGACGAGGCCCTCCTGGGCCATCACGGTGAATTCCCGCGTCACCTGCTCGCGGCGGCAGCCGATGCGGGCGGCGAGCACGTGGTGATAGGGCGGCGGGCTCACCGCGCGCTCGCCGTCGGTGCCGGGCCGGGGTGTCGAGAGGCGCAGGAGTTCGGCGTAGAGGCGGTGGCGCAGGTCGAGGACCGCGTGCTCCATCAGCCGGGCGTTGAGCATCCGCACCCGCTTGGCGAGCAGCCGCAGCAGCCGGTCGGCGATCGGGGGGGCGGCGAACACGATCTCGCGGAAGACCGCGGCCGGCACCACGCACAGCTCGCCGCGGGTCAGCGCCGTGACGTTGGCCGAGCGGCTGACCCCGTCGATGGCGGCCAGCTCGCCGAAGAACTCGCCGGCCCGCATCTCGCCCAGGATCACCTCCTTGCCGGATTGCGTCCGGTTGAGGATCCGCACCTCGCCGGAGGCGAGCAGGTAGACGTCGGTCGAGGCGTCGTCGAAATCGACCAGGATCTCGTTGGCGTCGAACCGGCGCCAGATGCAGCGCGATTCGTAGGAGGTCAGGTCGACGCCCGCATCCTTGAAGAAGGGAAACCCTGCGAGCCGACCCATCTGCTGCCCTCGACCCCGCGAATGCGGCGCTGCCATGCCATTCTTACCCCGGCACGGCCCCGCTCGCCAGGGCGCCGCGGCGTTTCACCCAGGTCCCGCGTCGATGATCCGGGATCTTTTCCCAGGTTTACGCCTTCACGATCGTCGCGCCTGTTAGTCCATGCCGGGCCATGACGTTGCGGGTATCGACGACGAGCCGGGCGTTGCGCGCCACCAGCCCGTAATCGACGCCGTCATGGTCGGTGGCGATCAGCACCGCGTCGACGGCCCGCAGGGTCTCGGGGTCGAGGGGCTCCGAGCGCCGCCCGGCCAGCTCCGGATGCTCGCGGGTCGCCGGCAGGACCGGCACCAGGGGGTCGTGGTAGAGGGCGGTCGCGCCGCGCGCCTCGATCAGGCGGATCAGCTTGAGGGCCGGGCTCTCGCGGGTATCCTCGACGTTGCGCTTGTAGGCCAGCCCCATGACCAGCACCCGCGCGCCCGAGAAGGTGCGGCCGGTGCGGTCGACGGCGGCGGCCAGGCGCTCGACCACGTGGTAGGGCATCCGCGTGTTGACCTCGCCGGCCAGTTCCACGAAGCGGGCCGGCACGTCGAATTCCCGCGCCTTCCAGGCGAGATAGAACGGGTCGATCGGGATGCAGTGGCCCCCGAGACCCGGCCCGGGCTGGAACGGCATGAAGCCGAACGGCTTGGTGGCCGCCGCCTGGATCACCTCCCAGACGTCGATCCCCATCGCGTCGTAGACGAGCTTCAGCTCGTTCACGAGAGCGATGTTGACCGACCGGAAGATGTTCTCGGTGAGCTTCACGGCTTCCGCGGCCGCCGCCGAGGAGACCGGGACGGTGCGGACCACCAGGGCGCCGTAGAGCGCTTCCGCGAGCGTGCGGGCGGCGGCGTCGTCCGCCCCCACCACCTTGGGGATGCGGGCGGTGTCGAAAAGGTCGTTGCCCGGATCCTCGCGCTCCGGTGAATAGGCGAGGAAGAAGTCGTGGCCCGAGCGCAGGCCGCCGGCTTCGAGGATCGGCCGCATCACCTCGGCGGTGGTGCCCGGATAGGTGGTCGATTCGAGCACCACGAGCTGGCCCGGCCGCAAGCGTGCCGCGATGGCCCGGGCCGTGGCCTCGACGTAGGACAGGTCCGGCTCGCGGTGGCGGGTCAGCGGCGTCGGCACGCAGATCAGCACGGCGTCGGGCTCGGACAAACGAGCCATGTCGCCGGTGGCCTGGAAGGTGCCGGCGGCGAGCGCGGGGCCCAGGGCCTCGCCCGGGATGTGGTGGAACGCCCCCTCGCCCCGGTTCAGGGCCGCGACGCGGCCCGGATCGATGTCGAAGCCGAGCACCGGAAACCCGGCCCGGAGCGCGGCCAGCGCCAGCGGCAGCCCGACATAGCCGAGGCCGACGATGCCGATCAGGGCCCGGCGCTCGGAGAGGCGCTGGCCCAAGGTCTCGGAGGGAAGCGTCATCGCGGGTCCGGGCTCGGCTGTCATGGTCTCGCTTACACGGTGCGGGGCCCCGGGATGTCAACATCGGGGCTGCTGGCCTTCCCGCCCCTTGGTCTCCCCCCTTGCCTCCCACGCCGCCGATC
>NZ_LABX01000095.1 GCF_001043915.1 Methylobacterium aquaticum
GTAACCGGGGCAAATTCGCGGGTTTTGGGGTTTGCGCTGGGTCCCGAGGTGTGGTTCAGGATTGGCATGACGGTGCCGGATCCCGCTTCGATCGAGACGCTCGGATTGTCGGATCTGCGGACCCTTGTGGGAACGCTGATCGAGCAGATGCAGCGGCTTTCTGCGGAGAACGGTCAGCTGCGGGCGGAGAACCAGGTGTTGCGCGACGAGATCGCGCGGCTCAAGGGCCTGCCGCCCCGCCCGCCGATGCGTCAGACGCCCTCCGGGATGGAGAAGGCGACGGGTGCAACCAAGACCCCGGGCCCCGTGCGTCGGCGCGGCCCGGTGCAGGAGCGTTGCGCCCTCACCCGGGAGGTCGTGCTGTCGGTGGCCACGCCGCCCGGCTCGCAGTTCAAGGGCTACCAGGACGTGGTGGTGCGCGACCTGGTGCTGGAGGCCTGCGTGACGCGCTACCGGCGCGAGCGCTGGCGCATGCCGTCGGGCGAGACGCTGGTGGCGCCTCTGCCGACCGGCGTGGCTGGCGGCTTCGGCCCGCACCTGCGCCGCTTCCTGCTGGCTGCCCACGTCCAGGGCCAGGTCACCACCGAGCGTCTGTGCGCGCTGCTCTCGGGGCTGGGCGTGCCGATCTCCAAGCGGCAGGTGGTGCGGCTGTTGACCGGCCGGCTCGACGTCGTCCTGGCCGAGGATGAGGCGGTGCTGCGGGCGGGCCTTGCCGGCGCCCGCTGGATCAGCGTCGATGATACCGCAGCGCGTCACGCGCGGGCGGACGGGATCACGACGCAGATCGGCAACGACTGCTTCACGGTGTTCCGCACCGGGACCTCGAAGTCGCGGCTGAACTTCCTGTCGCTGCTGCGGGCCGGGCATCCGGACTACGTGATCAACGCGGCCGCCCTGGCTTACATGAAGGAGCGCGGCCTCTCCGGGCCTCTGCGGGCGGCGCTGTCGGCCCATCCCAGCCAGAGCTTCCCCGACGAGGCGGCGTGGCGCGCCCACCTGACGCGGCTGGGCGTGGACGCGCAGACGATCGTCCTCGACCCGGTGACGATCGCCACCGAGGGAGCGCTGTGGGGCGCGGTGGTGCATCACGGGCTGTTGCAGGACAGCGTGATCGTCTCGGACGATGCTGGTCAGTTCCGGGTCGGGACCCACGCGCTGTGCTGGGTGCATGCCGAGCGCCTGGTGCACAAGTTGATCCCGACCACGCCGAGCCAGGCCACCGTGATCGCACGGCAACGTGAGCGGATCTGGGAGCTGTATGGCGACCTGAAAGCCTATGCGCGGGCTCCGTGCGAGCGTGCGGCAACGGACTTGCGGGCGCGGTTCGACCGGATCTTCACGGCCTCGACCGGGATGGTGATGCTGGACCGGCTGCTGACGCGGCTGCACCGCAACAAGGCGGAGCTTCTGCGGGTGCTGGAGCGGCCGGAGATCCCGCTGCACACCAACGGATCGGAGAACGACATCAGGGCCTGCGTGACCAAGCGGCGGATCTCGGGCGGCACGATGAGTATGGCCGGGCGCAGGGCCCGCGACGCCCTGCTGGGTCTGATGAAGACCTGCGCCAAGCTCGGCATCTCGTTCGTCCGCTACCTCGGCGACCGCCTTGGCATCCCGGATGACGGGCCACCCATCCCACCTCTCGCCGATCTGGTCAGGCAGCCAACCCCAGCCTGACCGCCCGCGAATTTGCCCCGGTTAC
>NZ_LABX01000096.1 GCF_001043915.1 Methylobacterium aquaticum
GTGGGGGGCACGGGATCGTAGGGCTGGTCGGGGATCGGGCCGGGATTCGACATCGGGCGCTCCTCTTTGCTGTCGAACCCAAACCGGGGCGCGCCGCCCCGGTTCCGCAGCGTCCCCTATTGCTTGGTCAAGAGCTTGGTCCCGTTCTGGCTGACGATCTGCTGGATCTTGTGGGCAAAGAGCGAGAGCAGAAGCGGCATGCGGACCTCGACCCGCACCGCGTCGTCCTCGACGTCGATGTCGCCGTCGACCCGCTGGTTCATGGCGGCCACCAGGAACGAGAGCCGGTCGCCGGTCCAGGTCGCATCGGCCATGCTGAGACCCGCCTTGTGCAACATCTCCTTGGCCTGGCCGATCCCGTTCTCGAGCCGGCGGCGGGCCTCGGCCCGGCCGAGCTGATGGGGAATCACGACAACCAGGGGCTTTGCCATCACATCACGCTCCGCTCGCACGACGAGGCTGATGTGGGGATGCGCGCCGCGACGACAACGCCGTCCCGTGAGATCGATCCGGTCCGGCCGCCGGGGCCGTCGCGCGGGGCTTGGCCCCGCCACGGGCCCGTAGCCCGTCAAAGTGGCGGGATCGGGCTTACCGCATGGGAGGCCGCGTCGGCGCCGACACGCTGACCGGAGGCGCCTGGGCCGACATCGTCGCGTTCGACGCGCTGCGCGACTCGCCCCTCGCGGCGCGGGACACGATCGTCGGTTTCGATCCGCTCGCCGACCGCCTCGACCTGCGCGGGGTCGACGCCAACCGCCTGGCGGGCGACCAAGCCTTCGTCGTCATGGGCAATCGGGTCTTCGACGGCCGGCCGGGCGAGTTGCGCAATGACGGCGGCGCGCTGAGGGGCAACGTGAACGGCGACAAGGCCACCGACTTCGCCGTCACCCTGCTCCACCGCCCGGCGCTCACCGCCCGCAGCATCTGGCTCTGACGGGGAGACCGACGACGGAGCGACCCACGACGGAGAGACCGATGACGGACTGGATCGATGTCTCCCGCTCGCCCGACGGCCCGTCGCTGACGCGGCCCGTCTCACGCCGTCGAGGTCGAGAACGGGCAGGGGCAGGTTCTGCTCACGCCCTGCGAGGCGACGTTGCAGGTGCCGTGGGACTGGCGGTCGGGGCCGATCCGGTTCCGGCTGGTGCCGGTGCCGCCCGCGAAGCTGTCCGACCCGCTGCCCTTCCCCGCGATGACGTTGGGGAAACGGTGACGAGGCGAGGCCGCTCGCGCGGGCGGCCGTGACCGGCCGGCCCCCGTCGATCGGCGCCGGGGCGCTCTCAGTCCACCACCGCGACGGCGACGCGGGCGACGCCGTTCATGCCGATCGCCCGGCCTGCGCCGCGGGCGAGATCGATGATCCGGCCATGGGCGAAGGGGCCGCGGTCGTTGATCCGCACCACCACCGAGCGGCCATTGGCCTGGTTGGTGACCCGCACGCGGGTGCCGAAGGGCAGGCTGCGATGCGCCGCGGTGAGGCCGTTGGGGTTGAAGCGCTCGCCGCTCGCGGTGCGGTGGCCCGACGCATACCAGGACGCCTTGCCGCTCTGGGCCTGTGCCGCCGACACCGCCGCGAGGCTCCCCAATCCCGCGAGGGTGACGCCCCCCGCAAGAGCCACGATCCGGACCGACTTCGACCGACGCACAGGCTGGGCGCTGTTCATTCCACTATCCTTGGTGGTTGCTGACGGCAGAGTCAATCGAGACCAAACAAGACGAAAATATGACTGCCCGATATGTGGCGAGAAGCGCCGCATTCTCGGCCAATGTCTTGCTTTTCGTTAAGATTTGATTGTTCAGGCTATGCGCCAGCGCGACAGTTTATACTATAGAATTTAAAATCTAATCTATGTCAGGTCGCAGGGTGTGATCGCGGTAACGAGATCGGCGGCGTTGGCGACCTCGGTCCCGGCATCGCGGCAGGCCTCGACCACCTGCTGGGCCTGCACGCCGACCCGGCGCCCGCGGACCAGGCGCGCCGTGGCGATCGCCTGCCTCGATCAGGGTGGCGAGCGGCTCTGTGATTCAGGCCCCAGCATGACGGCCCGGTCCGGTTCCTCCGCGGATGTCGCAAAACCGGCAGCCGGCGATGCGACATCCGCTTGGCTCGTCAGCCTGCCGCCGCCCCGTTCCCGTGCGGCCCGATCCGCCGCGGCTCCAGCCCCTCCCGGCTGAGCGTATCGAGGATCTCGGCGGTGTGGCCGGGGCCGCGGGTCTCGATGGTGACGTCGATCGAGACGCTTTTTGCCGGCACGTCGAGGTGCAGGCGGCCATGCGAGACCTCCAGGATGTTGGCCCCCAGCTCGCCGAGGCGCCCGGCGACCCGGCCGAGCACGCCGGGCCGGTCGCTCGCGGTCATCCGGAACGAGATGATGCGGTCCTCCCGCTCCAGCTCGCGCACCATCACCGAGGCGAGAAGCCGCGCATCGATGTTGCCGCCGCACAGGACCAGGCCGATGGTGCGGCCGGCAAACAGGTCGGGCCGGGCGAGCAAAGCCGCAAGGCCGGCAGCGCCCGCCCCCTCGGCGAGGCTGCGCTGGAGCGTGGCGTAATCGTGCACCGCCCGCTCGATCTGCGGCTCGTCGACGAGGACGATCTCGCGCACGAGATCGCGGATGATCGGCAGGGTCAGGCGGCCGACGGTCTTGACGGCAATGCCTTCGGCCAGCGTCGGCCCGCCGATCGGACGGTCCTGCCCGTCGATGGCATTGAGGAAGGACGGGTAGAGCGCGGCCTCGACGCCATACAGCGCCACCCGCGGCCGCAGGCTCGCCGCCATGGCGATGCCGCTCATCAGCCCGCCGCCGCCGATCGGCACCACCAGGCCGTCGAGATCGGGCGCGTCCTCCAGCATCTCCAGCGCGATGGTGCCCTGGCCGGCCATCACCAGGGGATCGTCGTAGGGGTGGACCAGCACGAAGCCGCGCGCCTCGACCAGCCGGTCGACGCAGGCGGCCGATTCCACCAGGGTCTCGCCCTCCAGCACCACGGTGGCGCCGTGGGCGCGGGTGTTCTCGACCTTCACCAGCGGGGTCGTCGCCGGCATCACGATGGTGGCCGGGATGCCCAGCCGCCGGGCATGGTAGGCCACGGCTTGCGCGTGGTTGCCGGCCGACATCGCCACCACACCGCGGCGGCGCTCGGAGGGGTTCAGCGCGCTCAGGCGGTTGACCGCTCCGCGCTCCTTGAAGGCGCCGGTCGCCTGCATGTTCTCGTGCTTGACGAGGACCCGCGCCCCGGTCAGCTCCGACAGGCGCGGTGCCGGCACCAGCGGCGTGCGCAGCACGTGGCCGCGAATGGTGTGGGCGGCCCGAACCACGTCGTCCGGGGTGATCGCGTAGGGCTGGCTCAAGCGGGGGCCTCCGGCACCGCGGCACTGTACGGCCTGCGTCGCCCTGCGTCAGCCCGCACCCGGCTCGGCCACGGCCGCATCCGGCGTGTCGAGATAATAGTGCTTGAGCAGGTAGAGCGCCGCGCCGCCGACCGGGCCGCGGTCGCTCGTGAGGCCCGAGAGGTCGGTGCGGTTGAGCCCCGAGAACTGGCAAACCGCATAGCGCGGCAGCGGGCTGCGGCCCTCGCGCTCCTGCGAGAAGTCGATGCGGATGCTGCGCTCCTGCGGCCCTGCCGCCTCGCGCAGGACCGTGACCCGGGCGCCCGACGGCACCAGGGTCGGCAGGGCGCGCCGGCAGATCCGGGCCTGCTCGGCATCCGGGCTGCCGGCGCAGGCCGTCACGCTGGCGAGCGCCGCGAGCGCGGCGAGCCTGCCCCTGAAACCCGGGCCCACCCTCGAGTCCGGGCTCACCCTTGGCGCAGCCGCTCGGCGACCCGCGGGGCGAAGTAGGTGAAGACGCCGTCGGCGCCGGCACGCTTGAAGGCGGCCAGGCTCTCCATCATGGCGCGCTCGCCGTCGAGCCAGCCATTCTGGGCAGCGGCCGCGATCATCGCGTATTCGCCCGAGACCTGGTAGGCGAAGGTCGGGACCGAGAAGCTCTCCTTGACCCGGCGGATCACGTCGAGATAGGGCATGCCGGGCTTGACCATCACCGAATCGGCCCCCTCGTCGAGGTCGAGGGCGACCTCGCGCAGGGCCTCGTCGGTGTTGCCGGCATCCATCTGGTAGGTGCGCTTGTCGCCCACCAGCGTGGCGTTGGTGCCGATCGCGTCGCGGAACGGGCCGTAGAAGGCGCTCGCATACTTCGCCGCATAGGTCATGATCTGCACGTCGCGGTGCCCAGCCCGGTCGAGCCCGGCCCGAATCGCGCCCACCCGGCCGTCCATCATGTCGGACGGGGCGATCACGTCGGTGCCGGCCTCGGCCTGGATCAGGCTCTGCTCGACGAGGAGCGCCACCGTCTCGTCGTTGACGATCACCCCGTCCTCCAGCAGGCCGTCATGGCCGTGGCTGGTATAGGGATCGAGGGCGACGTCGGTGATGACGCCGATCTCCGGCACCGCCTTCTTCACCGCCCGCACGGCACGGCAGACCAGATTGTTGCGGTTCAGCGCCTCCGAGCCGGTGGCGTCGCGCAGCGACGGCTCGACGAAGGGGAAGAACGAGAGCGCCGGGATGCGCAAGGCGGCGGCCCGCTCGGCCGCCCGCACCGCCTCGTCGACGGAGAGGCGCTCGACCCCCGGCATCGAGGCCACCGGCTCGCGCCGGTTCTCGCCCTCGATCAGGAAGATCGGCCAGATCAGGTCGTCGACGGTCAGCGTCGTCTCGCGCACCAGGCGGCGCGACCACTCGGCCTTGCGGTTGCGCCGCGGGCGCTGGGTCAGGGCGAGAGAGGCCGGCTCGGTCCGGGCGGCTTCCCGGGCGAGCGGCCGGGGCATCGGCTGGATCTGCGACATCCGGGGTCGGGCCTCCTGGCAGCCCGATCCGCGCCGGGCCGTCCTTCATGGAATTCGTTCAATCCGCAGGTAGCACAATCCGCCCCGCGCCAGAACCCGGGTGCAGGCGCATGGCTGGGCCGCAGGCGCTTGGCCGGGCCGCGAGGACGGGGCCAAACGCCCGCGCCGTTGACGAGGCGGGGCGCGGCCGGTTAACCGCCGTTAACGGGAGGCTGCATCATGAGCGACGCGGGCGTGACGGCGGACGACGCGGTTCTGTGCGAGCGGCGGGGCGAGGCCGGGCTCATCACCCTCAACCGACCAAAGGCGCTGAACGCCCTCACCCTCGCGATGGTGCGCGCGATGCGCCAGGCCCTCGACGCCTGGGCGACGGATCCGGCGGTGACCCGGGTGGTGGTGCAGGGCGCCGGCGAGCGCGCCTTCTGCGCCGGCGGCGACATCCGCCACATCCACCAGGAGGGCCGCGCGGGGCGGTACCCGGACGCCGAGACCTTCTTTCGCGAGGAATACGAACTCAACGCGCTGATCCAGCGCTATCCGAAGCCCTATGTCGCGCTGATCGACGGTATCGTGATGGGCGGCGGCGTCGGCGTGTCGCTGCACGGCTCGCACCGGGTCGCGGCCGAGCGCACGACCTTCGCGATGCCCGAGACCGGTATCGGCTTCTTCCCCGATGTCGGCGCCACCTATGCCCTGCCGCGGCTGCCGGACCACGCCGGCACCTATCTGGCGCTGACCGGCGAGCGGATCGGCCAGGGCGACGTTCTCGCCTTCGGGCTCGCCACCCATGCCGCCCCCGCCGCACGCTTTCCCGCGATCCGCGAGGCACTGAGCGAGGGCGCGCCGATCGAGGCGGCGATCGGCGCGCAGGAGGCGCCAGCCCCCGGCCCCCTCCATGCCGAACGGGCGCTGGTCGCCTCCTGCTTCTCCGCCGACAGCGTGCCCGCGGTGCTGGCGCGCCTCGACGCCGCCGGGTCCGACTTCGCCCGGAAGACCGCCGCGACGATCCGCACCCGCTCGCCGACCAGCCTCACGCTGGCGCTCGCCCAGATGCGTCGCGGCGCGTCCCTGTCCTTCCCCGAGGCGATGCGGCTCGAATACCGCATCCTGTGCCGGATCCTGCGCGGGCACGACTTCTACGAAGGCGTCCGCTCGGTGCTGATCGACCGCGACGGCAGGCCGGACTGGCAGCCCGCCACCCTGGACGCGGTGCGGCCGGAGGACATCGAGGCCCATTTGGCGCCGATGCCCGGCGAGCCGAGCTTCACCTGACCATGCGCTCTCTCAGCAAGGTCCGGGGCGGCCCCCGGCGGATGGGCCTCGACGAGACCGCCGACCGCATCGAGCGCCGGGCGCCGCGCCCCGAGACCCGCTGGGACGTGGTCCTGGTCTGGCTGATGCGGGTCGTCGCGGTGGTCTGGATGGTCAAGGGCCTGAGCGCCTGGGCCGAGATCCTGGGGGCCCGCCCCAACGCCGCGCCGTTCGAGACCGCACCGATCGGCCGGCAGGCGGTGATCGTCTATTTCGGCGTCATCAACCTGCTGGCGGCGGTGGGCCTGTGGCTCGCCACCGCCTGGGGCGGGGTGGTCTGGCTGCTCGCCGCCACCTCGGCGATCGTGCTCGCCCTGCTCACCCCGCAGCTCCTGCCGATGTCGATCCCGAGCGTCGCCTTCGACGCCATGATCATCGTGGTCTACTTCGTGGTCTCTTGGTTGGCCTCGCGCGAACTACGCTGATCGCCAACCTTTCTCGAAAGTGAATGATTGGGTTCATCTTCGGTTTACCGACAGAGGTAAATCGAGAATTTATCCTGTCGTTTAAACTCACATTCACGGGGCCCGCCTAATTTGAACCCATAAGCGGAGCGGGAGACACCGCCGAGCACCCCGGTACAGAGTGAGGCGTTCCGATGAAGACCCAGGCGACGAAGGTGGCGCAGACGATTTCCGCTCCCGAGACCGAGGCCGAGACGGTTGTCCGTCCCCACTACCTCGAGGCGCTCCACCTGGTCGAGCGGCTCCACCGCCGGCTCCTCGACGTGATCAAGGACGAGTTCGAGCGCCGCGGCCGCGAGGACGTCAACAGCGTCCAGGCCCTGCTGCTCTACAACATCGGCGACAAGGAGCTGACCGCGAGCGAGCTGCGCACCCGCGGCTACTATCTCGGCTCGAACGTCTCGTACAACGTCAAGAAGCTGGTCGAGACCGGCTACCTGCACCACGCCCGCTCCAAGACCGATCGCCGCTCGGTCCGGATCAGCCTGACCGAGAAGGGCCGCGAGGTGCACGAGATCGTCCGCGGGCTCTACGACAAGCACGCCAAGACCATCCAGCCGATCGGCGGCATCTCGGAGGACGATTTCGGCCGCCTCAACCAGGCCCTCGCCCGCCTCGAGCGCTTCTGGACCGACCAGATCCGCTACCGCCTCTGATCGGGCGTCCGCACGATGCGGTCGGAGACCCTACCGGCGAGCCCACGCGGTGGAGCCGGATCCGCGGACCAGGCGTCTGGCCGCTTTGCCGGGCGTGGCGGGCCGCGTCCGGACCCGGCGATCGGCCCGGAGCCTGCCCGAGCATGTTTTTCAACCCGAGACGCCGGAACGGCTACTCCCTCAACCCCGGGATGAGGCTGCCGGGATCATGGCGCGATCGGGATGGCGATCCGCGGTGACGAGGGCCGGCCGATCGAGGCGATCGAAGGGCGCCTGGACGAGAGGCGCCAGCAGGAGCTGACGACGATGCTCGCCCGCGAAGTCGGTTGATCGAAGCCAGAATGCCGCGGATCAAGCCAACGTCCCCCGGCAGAAGACTGCGATAGACGTCCCACGCTGTCAGCCGACGTGCGTTGGCAGGCCGACGCTTCGCCCGCTTAGGGTCTTGTTTGATCGCAGATTTTTGCCGCCGAACCGGTGACCGCTTCGGCGAAATCTGCTTAGCCCGAGATGCTGGGCACATCCGACCAACGGTCGTTGACACCGACCGCCGACGTCCCGCGAGTTCCTCGGGGATGCGAGCGTCGAGGCGTTGCGATGGCCTGGACAGACGACCCGTCCCGGTTCACTCGCGATCCGCGCGACCGAGGTCCCGGATCACGCACCGGCGGTGCCGCATCGTTCCGGGTCCGCGCCAATCCGTCATCATGCCGGCCCCTTCCCGCTCATCCGGAAGGCGGGACGCTCACGGCTCCGGCGCGAACATCTCGTCGAACGAGTAGCCGGAGCCCCGCACGGTGCGGATCGGGTCGGTGTCGCGACCGCGGTTGATCGCCTTGCGCAGACGGCCGATATGCACGTCGACGGTGCGCTCATCGATATAGACGTCGTGGCCCCAGACGCCGTCGAGAAGTTGCTCGCGGGAGAAGACCCGGCCGGGGCTCTGCATCAGGAATTCGAGCAGCTTGAACTCGGTCGGGCCGAGATGCAGCTCGCGGCCGTCGCGGCGGACGCGGTGGCTGACCCGGTCGAGTTCGATGTCGCCCGCGACCAACAGGTCGGCGACGTGGGCGGGCTTGGCGCGGCGCAGGAGCGCGCGGACCCGGGCCAGCAACTCCGGCACCGAGAACGGCTTGACGATGTAGTCGTCGGCGCCGGTGGCGAGCCCCCGGACCCGGTCGCCCTCCTCGCCCCGGGCGGTCAGCATGATGACCGGCAGCCGCTCGGTCTCGCGGCGGGCGCGGATGCGCCGGCACAATTCGATGCCGGACAGGCCGGGCATCATCCAGTCGAGGAGGACGAGGTCGGGCACCTGCTCGCGCAGGCGGATATCCGCCTCGTCGCCCCGGGCGACGGCATCGACCTCGAAGCCCTCGGCCTCGAGGTTGTAGCGCAGGAGGAGGGTGAGGGCCTCCTCGTCCTCGACGATCAGGATGCGGGTACTCATGCGGGGCACTTCGGGCGGCATCCGGCAGCGGAGAGGCCCGCCCGGGCGCGACCGCCCGGGCGGGCCGGCCCCGTCAGGCCTCCGGCTGGGGATCGAGGGTGGTGAAGCTCGAACGGTCGTTCTTCGGACGCTCGGTCGGCAGGGTCTCGCCGGTGGCGAGGTAGTGGATGGTCTCGGCGATGTTGGTGGTGTGGTCGCCGATGCGCTCGACGTTCTTGGCGCAGAACAGGAGATGCGTGCAGAACGTGATGTTGCGCGGATCCTCCATCATGTAGGTCAGGAGTTCGCGAAACAGCGAGGTGTAGAGCGCGTCGATACCGCCGTCCCGGGCCCAGACGTCGAGGGCCGCGACGGTGTCCTGTGTGGCGTAGGCGTCGAGCACGTCCTTGAGCTGGCCCTGGACCAGCTCGTTCATGTGCTCCACGCCGACGACGATCTTCTGGAGCTGGACCTGGTCGCTGATCGCGACGACGCGCTTGGCGACGTTCTTGGCGAGGTCGCCGATGCGCTCGAGGTCGCCCGAGACGCGGATCGCCGAGATCGTCTCGCGCAGGTCCACCGCCAGCGGCTGGCGCTTGGCGATCATCAGGATCGCCCTCTCCTCGATCTCGCGCTGCAACCCGTCGAGACGGTCGTCGACGGCGATCACCGTCTGGGCGAGGCCGGCATCGCGGCGCAAGAGCGCCTGGCCGGAATCGGCCACCATCTTCTCGGCAATGCCGCCCATCTCGGCGATGCTGCGCCGCAGGTTTTGCAGCTCTTGATCGTAGGAGGTGACGATGTGGCTCGACATGAGATGCGACTCCCGGCGATGAGCTGGAGCTTGAAGCGTTCACCGGCCCGGCGACGCGACGGGCCGGCGGATCGATGCTGGCGGATCAGCCGAACCGGCCGGTGATGTAGTCCTGGGTCTGGCGCTTCGACGGGTTCATGAACAGCCGGTTGGTCGGCCCGAACTCGATCAGCTCGCCAAGATACATGAAGGCGGTGAACTGCGAGATGCGCGCCGCCTGCTGCATGTTGTGGGTGACGATGGCGATGGTGAACTCGCCCCGCAGCTGCTCGATCAACTCCTCGATGCGGCCGGTCGAGATCGGGTCGAGGGCCGAGGTCGGCTCGTCGAACAGGATCACCTCCGGGCGCTGCGCCACCGTGCGGGCGATGCAGAGGCGCTGCTGCTGGCCGCCGGACAGGCCCATGCCCGACTGCTTGAGCTTGTCCTTCACCTCGTCCCACAGCGCGCCCTTGCGCAGGGCCTCCTCGACGCGGTTGTCGAGATCGGCCTTGCCGAGGCGCTCGTAGAGCCGGATGCCGAACGCGATGTTGTCGTAGATCGACATCGGGAACGGGGTCGGCTTCTGGAACACCATCCCGACCCGGGCGCGCAGCTCGTTGAGGTCGATCGAGGAATCCAGGATGTTGCGGCCGTCGAGCAGGATCTCGCCCTCGGCGCGCTGCTCCGGGTACAGGCTGTAGATCCGGTTGAAGGTGCGCAGCAACGTCGACTTGCCGCAGCCCGACGGTCCGATCAGGGCCGTGACCTGACGGTCGAGGAAGTTCAGGTTGATGTTCTTCAGGCCCTTGAAGTCGCCGTAGTAGAAGTTGAGGTCCTTCACGGCGAGGCGGATCGGGGCGGACTCGTCGGCCGTGCTCTGGCCCACGACCGGAACGGCGGTGGCGGTGGCGCTCATCGGGGTGTCTCCGGGCAAGATGGACGGTCAGCGCCCCTTCGGGCCGCTCAGGATGAAGCGGGCCACGATCGACAGGCCCAGGATGGTGACGGTGATGAGGAGCGCGCCGGCCCAGGCCAGCTGGCGCCAGTTCTCGTAAGGCGACAGCGCGAACTGGTAGATCATCACCGGCAGGTTGGCGACGCCGCCCATCAGGTTGGCGTTGAACCAGGAATTGTTGTTGAGCGCGGTGAAGAGCAGCGGCGCGGTCTCGCCGGCGATGCGGGCAAGCGCCAGCAATACGCCGGTGACGATGCCCGACTGGGCCGCCCGCCAGGTGACGTTGCGGATCACGATCGAGTAGGGCGCGCCGAGCGCGACGCCGGCCTCCCGCAGGGGACCGGGGACGAGGCGCAGCATGTCCTCGGTGGTCCGCACGATCACCGGGGTGGCGATGATGGCGAGCGCCACGCCGCCGGCCCAGCCCGAATAGCCGCCCATCGGCCGCACCATCAGGGTGTAGACGAACAGGCCGATCAGGATCGAGGGCGCCGAGAGCAGGATGTCGTTGAGGAAGCGGATCAGGTTGGCGAGGTGGGAGGTCCGGCCGTACTCGGCCAGGTAGGTGCCGGCGAGCACCCCGACCGGGGTCGCCACGACGATGCCGAGCACCGTCATCACCAGGCTGCCGAGGATCGCGTTGGCGATGCCGCCGCCCTCGGAGCCGGGGCCCGGGGTGACCTGGGTGAAGAGCGCCGGCGAGAAGCCGCGGATGCCCTCGATGATCAGCATGATCAGGATCGAGCCGAGCACGATGGCGCCGAGGGCGGTCGCCGCGGTGCAGCCGATGATCAGGATCTTGTCGGCCGAACGGCGGCCGGCGCGGACACGGCCCCAGGCCTGCGGCGCCGGGCGGGGAGAAGCGGTCTCGGCGGGGCCTGAGACCGCGGCGGGGGAGGCGTTCATCGAGAAACGTCCGTGCGGGAGCGGGGTCAGGCCACCTTCGCGCGGCGCACGAGCAGCCGGGCGATGATGAGCACGATGAAGGTGACGACGAAGAGGATGCAGCCGAGCGCCATCAGGGCGTTGAGCTGCATGCCGTCGGCTTCGTTGAACTCGTTGGCGATGCGCGAGGCGATGGTCGAGCCCGGATCGAAGATCGAGGCCGACAGGCGGTTGGCGTTGCCGATCACGAAGGTGACCGCCATCGTCTCGCCGAGCGCCCGGCCGAGGCCCAGCATGATCGCCCCGATGATCGAGACCGACGCCTGCGGGATCAGGACGTAGCGCACGACCTCCCAGGTGGTGCAGCCGATGCCGTAGGAGCTCTCGCGCAGCACGGTCGGGATCTGGTCGAGCATGTCGCGGGTGATCGAGGCCACGAAGGGCACGATCATGATGGCCAGGATGATGCCGGCGGTGAGCACGCCGACGCCGGACGGCACCTGGGCGTAGAACAGGGTGCCGACGATCGGCAGGCCCTCGACGACGTTCGAGACCGGGATCTGCACGAAGCGCGCGAAGAGCGGCGCGAAGATGAACAGGCCCCACATGCCGTAGATGATGCTCGGCACGGCGGCGAGCAGCTCGATCGTCATGGCGACCGGGCGGCGGGCCCAGCCAGGGCAGAGCTGGGTCAGGTAGATCGCGATGCCGAGCGAGATCGGCACGCCGATCACCAGGGCGAGCAGCGCCGAGACGAGCGTGCCGATGATGGCGACGAGGGCGCCATATTCCTCGCGGCCGACGTTCCAGGCGCTGGAGACCAGGAAGCCGGGGCCGAACGCCTGGAAGGCGGGCCAGCCGCCATAGGCGATCGAGGCCAGGATGCCGGCGAGCACCAGCAGCACCAGCAGGGCCGAGGCGAGCGCGGCGAAGCGGAAGATGCGATCGCCCAGCGGGCTGGGACCGCGGCGGGCGACTTCGGGCCTCGCCGCCAATGCGACGTTCTCAGACAACGCGACCATCCGGGGTTTCCTTGGAGTGAGCGGCCTCTAGCGCGCTCGGCGGATCGAGGCGAGTCGGACGCGATCCCGAGCGGCCTGGCGGGCCGTGGGATTTCGGCATCGCTCAAGCGCCGCGGGGGCTTGAGACGCCGGGCCGGCCGGACCGGTATCGGCAACCGGACGGCCGGCCTCTCGCGCCGGCGGAAGAGGGAGGGCGGGACCTCGCCCGTCCTCCCCAAGCGGTGTCGCCGATCGGCTCGGCGCCTCGACCCTGGCGGTCGGGATTACTGGGCCAGGACGGGCTTGCCGTCCTTGGCGATCGTCTTCCACTCGTCCTCGACCAGGGTGACGACCTTGTCGGGCAGCGGCACGTAGTCGAGGTCCGAGGCCATCTTGTCGCCGCTCTTGTAGGCCCAGCGGAAGAACTTCAGCACCTCGGCGGTGCGGGCCGCGTCGGCCGGGGTCTTGTGGACCAGGATGAAGGTCGCGGCGGTGATCGGCCACGCCTTGGCACCGGGCTGGTTGGTCAGCGAGATGCCGAAGCCCGGGGCGGCCTTCCAGTCGGCGCCGGCGGCGGCGGCCTGGAACGCCTCGTCGCCCGGCATCGGGAACTGGCCGTCCTTGTTCTGGATCAGGGCGACCGGCAGGTTGTTCTGCTTGGCGTAGGCGTACTCGACGTAGCCGATGGCGTTCGGGACCTGCTTGACTACGGCGGTGACGCCCTCGTTGCCCTTGCCGCCCTGGCCGGCCGGCCAGCTCACCGTGGTCGAGGCGCCGAGCTCGGACTTCCAGGCCGGCGACACGTCGGACAGGAAGGTGGTGAAGATGTTGGTGGTGCCCGAGGCGTCAGACCGGTAGACCGGGGTGATCGGGGCGTCGGGCAGCTTCACGCCCTGGTTCAGCTTGGCGAGCTTCGGGTCGGACCACTTCTTGATCTTGCCCTGGTAGATCTCGGCCAGGACCTCGCCGGTCAGCTTGACCTCGCCGGTCTTGATGCCGGCGATGTTCACCACCGGGACCACGCCGCCCATCACGGTCGGGAACTGGACCAGGCCGTCCTTGGCCAGGGCCTCGCCCTTCAGCGGCGCGTCGGTGGCGCCGAAATCGACGGTCTTGGCCTGGATCTGCTTGATGCCGCCGCCCGAGCCGATCGACTGGTAGTTCAGGCCGTTGCCGGTCTCCTTGCGGTAGGCCTCGGCCCACTTCGAATAGACCGGGAACGGGAAGGTGGCGCCAGCGCCGGTGATGTCGAGGGCGAGCGCCGAGGTGGCGATCTGGGCAGTCGCGAGCCCGATGGCGAGCGCGTAGGAGAAGGGTTTCACTGGTATCTCTCCGTGTTCGGATCGGTCCGGCAGGATGCGGAAGCGTTGGCGCTGACCCGTCTCCTGCACGCCGACGGCCGGTGAGGACTCGACCGGGTTCCCCGGACTGCGCCGGATTGTGTCCCGATGGTTTCCGGGGCACCCGCCGCGCCGCGAGGGATAAGACCGGTGCGACGCCGGCCCTATGACGATCCCATGACACTTGGATGACAAATGCCGGCCCGATGCGACGTTTCGGCCCTCTTGCGCGTTGGGACCGTGAGCCACCGCAGAACCTTGCGCCGCGCTCCAACCGACAGGACGAGCCGTTGTGCACAACCCTGATACGACGACAGCGCAGAACCGGAACGACGGAGACGGGATCGAGGGACGCCGGACGACCGGGCGCCCCGACGATCCGCGACGCCGGGAGCTGATGGCCCTTCACGCCGAGCGGGCGGAGCTGGAGCAGCGCCTCGCCAGGGCCGAGCAGGAACGCCTCTACCTCGCCGACCCCGCCGCCGTCGCGGCCGCGCGGGACGCGCAGACCGCCCTCCTGGCCCAGCTCGACCGTCTCATGACCCGCATCCGCGCGGCGGAGTACCGGAGCCAGCCCGGCGCCCGCACCTGGTAGGGCACGCCCTCGCGGGTCCGCTGCGACGCGGCAGGCCGGGACGAGGATCGCGGAACCTCGGCGGTACGAAGCCGTTGGCCCCTCGCGACCCGCGCCGTCGGCGCGGGCGCCGCCCGGCCCTGGCGGCCGGCGCTGTGACGGGAGCAACGGCGATGCGGTGCGACGAGGGGTGGAGCGGGAACGGGGTGCGGAACCGGATGCGGCGCTGCTGAGCCCTCCCGCCGCCCGCGGCGATGCGCGCGTGTCGACAGCCGCGCGGCGCGCCCCACTTCCCCCCTCAAGAAGCTCCGGCGGGGTATGTATGCGAGCGGCCCGTGGGAGTGCCGCCGCCCCGCCCGTCCCGCTTCAGAACGCGAGAGTCGCATGGCGTCCACCGACAATCCCATCCTCGGCCCCCAATCCAAGCCCGGCCTGCCCCCGACGGTCCAGGTCCATCTCGGCCGCCAATTGCGGGCGGCCTATGCCCCGCTCGAGACCGCCGCGACCCCGGAGATCTTCCTCGCGCTGATCGAGAAGCTCGAGGCCGCCCTCGCCGCGCAGGGCCGCGCCGTCGAGCCGGAATTCCGCGAGGGCATGCTGGCCGCCCTGTCGTCCCTGCGCGCCTTTGCGCTGTCGCTCACCAACAACGCCGCCCGGGCCGACGACCTCGTGCAGGACACGATCCTGCGCGCTTGGCAGAACCAGCACCGCTTCCAGCCCGGCACCAACCTGAACGCCTGGCTGTTCACCATCCTGCGCAACGCCTTCTACTCCGAGCAGCGCAAGCGGATGCGCGAGGTGCAGGACGAGGACGGCTCCTACGCGGCGCGCCTGTTCACCGCCCCCGACCAGGGCCACCGCCTGGACGTGCAGGACCTGCGCGCCGGCCTCGCCAAGCTGCCGCCGGATCAGCGCGAGGCGCTGATCCTGGTCGGCGCCGAGGGCCTCTCCTACGAGGAGGTGGCGGGCATCTGCGGCGTGGCGATCGGCACGATCAAGAGCCGGGTCAACCGCGCCCGCAACCGCCTGGCCGAGCTGCTCGGCTACGGCGACGACGACCTGACTGGCGACCGGATGATGCAATCGGCCATGGGCGAGGGCGTCTGAGGCGGGCCCTCCCCCTCCACCGCTCCACCGACAGCCTCGCACCTGACAGCGCCCGCGGCCGATCCCGCGGGCGCTTCGCGTTCGCGCCCCTGCTTTGTGCGCCTCCTCGGTGGCGGCAGTGGCTCGGCCGTTCCCCGAATCATACCAACGGCCCAAGATGCTGACGCATCGGGCCGTTGACCCATCTCGAATTTTCGATGTCAAGCCAGAGGCTTGGCGAAAATTCGAGAACAGAACCAAAGGTCGTTTTCAACGACCGTTGGTATCACTGCCCACCTTGCCGCCGAGCACCTTGCCGACGCCGGTGAGTCGGTCGGACTCCACAGCGCCTCTCCGTCCGAACACCGCCGCCGCGTCCTTCGTCGAGGCCCGGGTTCGCCGAGGCCCGGGCGAGCCGGACCGTCTCGTAATCGCCGCGCACCACCAGCGACACCGCCGCATCACCGGCCGGCCGGCGCCTGTCCAGGCCAAGCGGACGCCGAATCACCCCGCCGCCGGCCTCGCGCAACAAAACTGTTATCTCAGCGCTTCTCCGCAGTTGCATGAGTCCGGGGCGGACCGTTAATTGGCGTTAATCTTTGGTGAGGCATCCCGTGAACTTTCCTTCCGCCACGACCCCGCCCGGCGGCGCGCGGCCGCGCGCCCTCGTTCGCACGCTGGCCCTCGGCGCGATGCTGGGCATCGGGACCGTGGGTGCGGGCACCACCCTGGTGCACGCCGCGGACGATGCGGGCGTGCTCGATTTCCTGCTCGGCGACGTGCCGCGCAAGCTCGGCCTGCCGGCCCGGGCGTCGCGGCCGGAGGCGGGCGTGAACGAGCGGCGGACCCGCTGGTCGAGCCGGCCGGCCAAGCCGACCGCCGAGCGGCCGCGCTGGATCGAGCCGGCCTCGCGCCATCAGGCCGAGGCGGCAAGGTCCGGGTCCCAGCGCCCGGTCGCCGCCTCGGGCCGCCATGACGGGGCCGGCCTCGGTGCCCGCACGGTCTGCGTGCGGACCTGCGACGGCTACCTGTTCCCGCTGGCCAACTTCGAGGGGCGGACAGCGCCGCCGGCGCAGGAACTGGCCTGCGCAGCAGCCTGCCCGGGGGCGGAGACCGCCCTCTACACGGTGCGGGCCGGCGAGGATCTCGACCAGGCGGTGAGCCGGACCGGCAAGCCCTACCGCAGCCTCGCGGCCGCCTTCGCCTATCGCAGCCAGCGGGTGAAGAGCTGCTCGTGCAACCCGGGGGCGGGCGGCTACGCCCGTCTGCTCCTGACGGACGCGACCCTCCAGCCCGGCGACGCCGTGGCGGGCGCCACCGGGGCGCAGGTCTTCGCCGGCCGCGGCCGGAAAGGAGAGGCCCGCTTCGTCGATTTCCGCAATGCCACGATGCTGTCGGCCAATGACCGGCGCGAGCTTGACCGCACCCTCGACGTGAGCCGCCTGGAACGGGCGCGGGCCGAGTTCCACCGCGCGCTGACCACCCAGAGCGGGAGCGGCTTCGGCCGCCTGCGCTATGCCGCCGGGAGCGCGGGCTTCCCGGAGGTCGTCAGCGACGCGAGCGCCGCGCCGATCCGGATCGTGGTCCCCTCCCCGTTCCGCTGATCCGCCGGTCTTCCGGGGAGCTGCCGGCCTGCCCGAGCCTGTTGCGGGCCGGAGACAGGATCGGTCTTCCGCTGAAAGACCGTCTCGCGGCGCTTGCGATTCACAGGAGCCCGTGACGAAACTCGGCGCGCCGCGGCTGCCGCCCGGCTTCCTCCCGCATCGTCCTCTGCCATGGTCCCCGCGCTCGAGCATCGTCTGTCGTCGTTCCGCGAAGTCGCGGCCGTTTTCGTGAGTTCCGGCTTGTTCTTCGCAGGTCTGCTGTGCTGGGCGTGGATGGCGGGCTGAGCGAGACCCCGCCCCTCGACAGGGGAAGGCGCGCCGGCTAACCCCAACGGGTCGTCGATCCCGCGGGAGGCCATCCGATGAGCGAATCCGAGGCCGAATCCGAGGCCATTGAGGCGCCCGCCTTCCAGCGCGAGGCCCCGGCCAGCGGCCGGGTCGAGGCGGTGTCGCCGCTGATCCGGCGGCTGGTCTGCCCGAATGGCGGCCCCTTCACCCAGAGCGGCACCTGCACCTATCTCGTCGGGCATGGCCGCGTGGCGGTGATCGATCCCGGCCCGGACCACCCGGAGCACCGGGCGGCGCTGCTGGCGGCCCTCGGCGGCGAGACGGTCGAGGCGATCCTCGTCACCCACACCCATCGCGACCACTCGCCGGGCGCCCGCCCGCTGGCCGCCGCGACCGGAGCCCCGATCCTCGGCTGCGGCCCGCACCGGCCGGCCCGCGCCGTGCGCGGGGCCGAGCAGGGCCGGCTCGACGCGGCGGGCGACGCCGACCACCGGCCGGACCGCGAACTGAGCGACGGCGAGGGCGTGACCGGTCCGGGCTGGAGCCTGACGGCGCTCGCCACCCCCGGCCACACCATGAACCACCTCGCCTTCTCGCTGGCCGAGGAGGAGACCCTGTTCTCGGGCGACCACGTCATGGCCTGGTCGACCAGCATCGTGGCCCCGCCGGACGGATCGATGGGGGCCTACATGGCCTCCCTCGACAGGCTGCGCGGCCGGCCCGAGACGATCTACTGGCCCGGCCATGGCGGCCCGGTGCGCGAGCCGCAGCGCTTCGTGCGCGGGCTGCTGAGTCACCGCCGCGCCCGCGAGACCGGCATCGTCGAGCGGCTGAGTGCGGGCGAGCGCACCATCCCGGGCCTCGTCGCCGCGCTCTATTCCGGCCTCGACCCGAGGCTGCGGCCGGCCGCGGCGCTCTCGGTCTTCGCCCATCTGGAAGACCTGGTGGAGCGCGGGCGGGTGGTGACGGAGGGGCCGCCGGCGCTGGATTCGGAGTATCGGCCGGGTTGACTGCCGGCGCGACCCCTGTCCCGACAGGGACTCGGCCGCCCCCCTATACTCCCACATCATCCTGAGAGCCTGTTTGAGCGGATGTTCTACCAACGGTCGTTGAAAACGACCGTTGGTTCCGGTCTCGACTTTTGCCAAACCTTTGGTTTTATATCGAACATTCGAGATGGAGCAACGGCCGGATGCGTCAGCATCTTCGGCCGTTGGTATGACGGATAAGATCTGTCAGAAATCCATAGAGGAACCGACCCACACCCTCATTCTGAGGCGAGAGAGTGGGATCGCCCGTGGTCGGCGGAACAACGCCCGGCTACTTCACCGCCAGCGCCAGATTCCCGATCTCGTCCAGATAGGCCCGGATGTGATCGGCGTTCTGGCCGAAATCCCGGTCGCCGAAGCGGGTGGCGGAGCGCAGGTCGATGCGGGTGCCGTCGGCGCGCGGATGCAGCCGGACCGTGACGTCGTAGGGGAGCCCGAGCAGGCGCGAGCGCACCACCGCCTCGATCCGGCCGTTCCCGACCCGGCCGCCGGGCCTGTAGGATTCGATCACCTGCCACTTGCGGTTCTGCGCCGCCTTCAGGGCGAGGGCGAAGGCGTCGTCGGGGCCGAGATCGAGGGTGAGCGGCGCGATCTGCGGGTAGGCTTCGCGCTGGAGCGCGCGATCGGCGGGGCTCGCATCGGGCGGCATCCGCCAGCGCCGGGCCTCCCAGGCGGCGCGGGAGCGGGAGAAGACCGGCGGGGTCTCGACGTCGGTCGAGACGTCGGTGAGCGGCGGCAGCATCACGCCGCGCACCGCCATGTAGGCCGGATAGGCCAGCACCACGACCGCGAGAAGGAGGCCCCCCACCGCGACGCCGAGGCCGCGCGCGCCCTCGCGCCAGATCCGCACGAAGGCCGCAACGGCCAGCAGCACCGCCAGCAGCGCCAGCCCGACCCCGGAGCCGAGGGCCGCCAGGGCCGCCTCGGTCTCGGCCCGCGGGTCGCGCACGAGCAGCAGCGCGAGGCCGACCACCGCGAGGGAGAGCCAGGCGAGGCGCAACGCCCAGGGCGCCGCCCGGGTGACGGGTTCCTCGACGATCAGGCGGCGCATGAGGCGACGATCGAGGGCAGGCTGTGCGGGGGCTGGCGGCGCATGAAACCGGCGGGTCGCGGCCGCGCCGGGACGGGCGGCTCGTCCCCCGATGTACCGCTCCAGGCCCGCCCGCGCTACCGGGCGCCCGTCGCGGCGCACCGGCGAATCGCCGCCGTGCCGGGCGCAGGGCTCCCGCGCGATCGACGCCGTTTCCCAAAGCCTGCGACTTGCTCTAGACGGCGTGACGTTGTTCGACGCCGCTCCAAGGTTCGCTCATGTCCGCCGCTGCCCTTCGCCCCGTCCCGCGTCCCGGTGTCCTCGCGATCGAGGCCTATGTGCCGGGCAAGAGCGCGGCACCGGCTGGCGTGAGGCTGCACAAGCTGTCCTCGAACGAGACGCCGATGGGCCCGAGCCCGGCCGCCATCGCGGCGATGCAGGAGACGGCGGCGCATCTGGAACTCTACCCGGACGGCAGTTCGGCGAAGCTCCGGCAGGCCATCGCGCAGAAATACGGCCTCGACCCCGAGCGCATCGTCTGCGGCGCCGGCTCGGACGAGCTGCTCTCGCTCCTGACCTACGCCTATATGGGCCCGGGCGACGAGGGGCTGTACTCGCAATACGGCTTCCTGGTCTATCGCATCGCCATCCTGGCGGCGGGCGGCACGCCGGTGGTGGCGCCGGAGCGCGACCACACCACCGATGTCGACGCGCTGCTGGCGGCGGTGACGGACAAGACCCGCATCGTCTACCTCGCCAATCCCAACAACCCGACCGGCACCTACCTGCCCTTCGACGAGGTGCGGCGCCTTCATGCCGGCCTGCCGAAGACCACGCTGCTGGTCCTCGATGCGGCCTATGCCGAGTATGTGCGGCGCAACGACTACGCGGCCGGCCTCGAACTGGTGGCCGAGTCCGAGAACGTGGTGATGACCCGCACCTTCTCGAAGGTGTACGGCCTCGCCGCGCTCCGCATCGGCTGGATGGTGGCGCCCGCCGCGATCGCCGACGCGGTCAACCGCATCCGCGGCCCGTTCAACCTCGGGGCCGCCGCCATCGCGGCCGGCGCCGCCGCGATGGCGGATGACGGCCACATCGCCAAGGCGGTGGCCCATAACGACGCATGGCTGCCCAAGGTGACCGTGGCTCTCGAAGGGCTCGGCCTCGCGGTGACGCCGAGCGTCGGCAACTTCGTGCTGATCCACTTCCCCGAGGAAGCCGGCCGCACCGCCGCGGAGGCCGATGCCTATCTCACCGCCCGCGGGCTGATCCTGCGCCGGGTCGGCGCCTACGGCCTGCCCAATGCGCTGCGCATGACGATCGGCACCCAAGAGGCCAACGAGGCCGTGGTGGCGGCGTTGACCGAGTTCGTGAAGGGGCCTTCGCGTGGCTGAGGCTCCGTTCCGGCGCCTCGCCCTCGTCGGCCTCGGGCTGATCGGCTCCTCGATCGCCCGCGGCGCCCGGTCCGCCGGGCTCGCGCGGGAGATCGTCGCGGTCGATCGCGACCCGGGCGTGATCGAGCGCGTGCGGGCCCTCGCCCTCGCCGACGAGGCGACGACCGATCTGGCGGCGGGCGTCGCGGGGGCGGATCTCGTGATCCTGTGCGTGCCCGTCGGCGCCATCGGGGCGGTGGCGGGTGAGATCGCCGGGTCGCTGGCACCCGGCGCGATCCTGTCCGATGTCGGCTCGGTCAAGGCTGCGGTGGTGGCGGCGGCCGAGCCGCACCTGCCGGCCGGCGTCAGCTTCGTGCCCGCCCATCCGGTGGCCGGCACCGAGCATTCGGGGCCGGATGCGGGCTTTGCCAGCCTGTTCCACGGCCGCTGGTGCATCCTCACCCCACCGGAGGGCACCGACCCGGCGGCGGTCGCGCGGGTGCGGGCCTTCTGGGAGGGCCTCGGCTCCGTCGTCGAGACGATGACGCCGGCCCACCATGATCTCGTGCTGGCGATCACCAGCCACGTGCCGCACCTCATCGCCTACAACATCGTCGGCACCGCCGCCGACCTCGAAACCGTGACCCAGTCCGAGGTGATCAAGTTCTCGGCCGGCGGGTTTCGGGATTTCACCCGCATCGCCGCCTCCGACCCGACGATGTGGCGCGACATCTTCCTCACCAACAAGGAGGCGGTGCTGGAGATGCTGGGCCGCTTCAACGAGGATCTGGCGGCCCTCGCCCGCGCCATCCGCTGGGACGACGGCGAGGCCCTGCACGCGCTGTTCACCCGCACCCGGGCGATCCGCCGCGGCATCGTCGCCATGGGCCAGGAAACCGCCGAGCCGGATTTCGGTCGCCGCGCCGGCGGGCCCAAAGCCGCCGAATGAGATCCGCGCGGAACCGTTCGGCGTCTCAAGCTTTGCCATAAGCGTTGCCGTTTCGTCGTGTTCGTCGGATACTCTCCGGCGAGGTGGCGTGGTGAAACTCGTGGTGCGATGATCGTGTCCCATCGATCGACCTGGATCCGCGGCCTCGCCGTGGCCCTCATCGGCGCGCAAGCCGCCGCCTGCGCATCGATGCCGCGCGCGCCCTACACGGCAGCGGAGGCCGCCTCCGCCACGGTGCCGGGCCAGGGGCCCGCCATCCGCTTCTGGGCCGACGGCTCGGCCCGCAGCTTCGCGGCGGTGGCCGACCAGGTGAAGGCGTCGCGCGAGCCGTTCAGCTACCTCGCCCTCTCGGGCGGCGGCGGCGACGGGGCCTACGGCGCCGGGGTGCTCAACGGCTGGAGCGAGACCGGCCGGCGGCCCACCTTCACCATGGTCTCGGGCGTCTCGACCGGCGCGCTGATCGCGCCCTTCGCCTTCCTGGGCCCCGCCTATGACGGGTATCTGCGCCAGATCTACACCAGCGGCGAGGCCGCGACCCTGGTCCGCTCGCCCAACCCGCTCAACGTGCTGATCGGCGACGGTCTGTTCGGCGATGCGCGCCTGCGCGACCTCGTCGGGCGCTACGTCACGCCGGAGCTGCTCGCGGCGGTGGCCGAGGAGCACCGCAAGGGCCGGCGGCTCCTCGTCGTCACCACCAACCTCGATTCGCAGCGCGCCGTGATCTGGGACATGGGCGCCATCGCGGCGAGCGGCCAGCCCAACGCCCGCGAACTGTTTCGCGACGTGCTGACCGCCTCGGCCAGCGTGCCTGCGGTCTTCCCGCCGATGCTGATCGACGCCCAGGCCGGCAACCACGCCTTCCAGGAGATGCATGTCGACGGCTCGGTGGTGACCCCGGTCTTCACCCTGCCGGAGGCGTTCCTGACCCAGGACGGGCGCATCGCCGCGAGCCGCGGCAAGCCCAACATCTACGTGGTCATCAACGGCCGCATCGAGCCGAGCTTCGACGTGGTGCCGAACGGCACCCTGCCGATCGCGGTCCGCTCGCTCTCGACCGTCGGGCGCTCCCGCGCTCGGGCGACGCTCGCCAGCACCCAGGCTTTCGCCCGCCGCAACGGCATGGGCTTCAACCTGACCTATATCGACCGGCGCATCCCCGAAGTCCCGGCCTCGCAGGGGTTCGACACCGCCTATATGCGCCACCTCTACGACGACGGCTACCGCAAGGGCCGCAGCGGCACCGTCTGGGAGACGACCCTGCCGCGCGAGGGCGAGCCGGCCGTGGACACGCTGGCCTCACGCTGACCCGCGCCGCGAGGGAACCGCCACTGCGTCGGGCATCGGGCTCGCCAGCGCCGAAACGACGCGGACGGTCGGCCGCCGCGTCGTGCTGGTCGATCGGGGCCGCTCAGGAGCTTGGATAGACCAGTCCGTGACGTCCGGACCGACCTCCGCCTACTCCCCCGAGCCGTACCAGGTGAAGTGCTTCTTGATCGGCTCGATCACGTCCCAGGTGCCGGAGAAGCCCTTGGGCGTCACGAAGGCGTCGCCGGCCCGGTAGGTCTTCGCGGTGCCCTCGGCATCGGTGACGATCACCACGCCCTCCAGGATCTGGATGAACTCGGCCCGGCCGAAATCGATGCGGAACTTGCCGACCTCGCAGGTCCAGATGCCGGCGGCGAAGAGATTGTCCGGGCTGGTATAGATGTAGGTCGCGGTCTGGACCGGATTGCCCGACAGGATGTGCGAGCGCGGCCACGCATAGGGCTCGGCCGGGGGCTGCACCGCCGGGAAGTCGACAGTGGTCTGAAGCGGTCCGTCGAGGAGTGGAGGCGCGGAACGCTGAAGAAACGGCACCAAGCGCAACCCGGGCATGGCGCCCATATAGGCCAGGATCGGCCCGGACGACATGATGAGCTGCTTGATGATAGCCATGCAATCCTCCTACGGCGAGCGGCGCCGACCGTCACGATCTGTTCGCTGACCGGGCCATTTCGACCAACCCCCGTTAACGGAGGGCTGCGGCGAAGGCGCGAATAGGCCGGAATGCGGCAGCGCCTGCCCGGAAAGGTTAGCGAAGCCTCTCCGGGACACGGCGGCAGCGACGACGCTGAGCGGCAGGACGCTTCCTCGTCGATCAAAAGCCTGAGAGATCTGGGGATCATCGTCGCAGGCCGGTGGCCCTCCACGGCATGCGGGCTTACATCACGCTGCGGCGTGAGGTTTTATGATGACTCCGGTCTCGTCTCGGGTGCGGCGGCTCGGCCGGGGACTGACCGTGGCGATCCTGCTGTGCGGCGGTTCGGCCGTTGGCTCCCCCGGGGGATCTCCCGCTTTCGCCTGGTCCGCCGGGCATGGCCTCGTCGACCAGACCGGGAGGGCCGTGGACGAGGCCCGTTTCGCGGGCCGGCTGCGTCTGGTCTATTTCGGTTACACGCGCTGTCCCGACCTGTGCCCGACCACCCTGATGACGGTGACCCAGGCCCTCGACACCTTGCCGCCGGTCCTTCTCGCCCGGCTGGTACCGGTTTTGGTCGCTGCCGATCCGGAGCGCGACGGCCCGGCCGTGCTGGCGGCCTATCTCGACACGTTCCACCCCACCATCGTGGCGGTGACCGGCCCGGTCGCCGTGATCGACAGCCTCGCCGCAGCCTATGCGGCGCCGATCCGGCGCCACGACGGCATCGTCGATCATCCGGCCGATCTGTTCCTCCTCGGCCCGTCAGGGGGCCTGATGACGCGGATCCCGGCCACGATCACGCCGGATGCGCTGGCCGAGACCCTGCGCTCCGCGCTGTCCCGCCAGGATCTGGCCCATCACGATCTCGCCCGGTAAGCCTCAGGCGCTGCACTCTTACCGCACCGCACAGATTGTCTTTGCGTTGCACCAAGCACACGAAACATCAGAAGCCCGTGAATCGACGCAAAGCGGGTTGACGCGACCGCCGTCTCGGCTACTCATATAGAAAATCATAAGAACATAAGAACGAGTCCACCGGGAGGAACGATGGATCGCGGAGAACGGCGCGCGCAGAGCGTTGAGCATGCGCTCGACCGGCGCAGCGTGGTGCTGGGAGCCGTCGCCTGCTGTGCAGCCGGGGGCGCTGCCTGGGCGGGGCCGGAGGATGCGTTGCCGCAGAAGGGCGACCGGCTGGTGCTCGGCGACGGGGCGAAGGCGGGCGAGCCCGTCACCCTCGACGGCCTGCCGGTCGGCGGCGCTCTCGTCGAGGCGGTCGCGGTCGATCCGCAGGGGGTCAAGCGCGAGGGGTCGCGCTTCGCCAAGATCATCCTGGTGCGGGTCGCCCCCGATCAGGTCGCCGAGGACCAGCGGGCCCACGCGGTCGACGGAGTCGTGGCGCTCTCCGCCATCTGCACCCATCAGGGCTGCACCATCTCCGGCTGGAGCCACGAGACGAAGCGCCTGAGCTGCTTCTGCCACCATTCCGAGTTCCTGCCCGCCGAGGGCGGCCGGGTGGCCAAGGGGCCGGCGCGCAAGCGCCTGCCGGTGCTGCCGCTCGCCAGGGGCGAGGGCGGCACGCTGATGGTGGCCGGCAGCTTCACGGCCAAGCCGGGGCCGGGCCCCGCCTGAGCGGGACGAGGCGATGCCCGTGCGCCGCCTCGCGACGAGAACGGCAGCGCTGTCGCGCTGA
>NZ_LABX01000098.1 GCF_001043915.1 Methylobacterium aquaticum
GCACGGCTTGCGACAGGCCCCACCGGGCACGTTATGGGTCCGGACGGCCGGTTCGCCCCTGCCGATTGGTGGGCCATCATCTTCAACCCGTCCTTCCCTTACCGGTTCGCACACACGGTGACCGGTGCCTACCTGACCACGGCGATGATCGTGGGCGCCGTCGGCGCGTGGCACCTCTTACGCGACGACGTGAATCCCCGCGCCCGGGTCATGTTCTCCATGGCCATGTGGATGGCTGCAATCGTCGCGCCGGCGCAGCTCGTCATCGGCGACATGCACGGTGCCAACACCTACGAGCACCAACCCGCCAAAGTCGCGGCGATGGAAGGCCATTTCGAGACCCGGAAGCGCGCGCCCGCGCTACTGTTCGGATGGCCCGACGCCGAGGCCGGCGAGACGCGCCGAGCCGTCGGTGTCCCGGGCCTCGCTAGCCTCTATCTCACGCACGACCTGAACGGCACCGTGCGCGGGCTTAAGGACATGCCCCGCTCGACTTGGCCGACTAACCTGCCGCTCGTGTTCTGGTCTTTCCGGATCATGGTCGGGCTCGGCCTGCTTATGATCGCCCTCGGTCTCGCCTCGCTCTGGCTGCGATGGAAGAACCGGCTCTACGACACTGCTTGGTTCCACCGCTTCGCGGTCGCCATGGGACCGTCCGGCCTGATTGCCGTCACCGCTGGCTGGACGGTCACCGAGACCGGGCGGCAGCCCTTCACGGTCTACGGGTTGCTCCGTACCGCTGACAGCGTCTCCCCGGTCGCCGCCCCCGCTGTCGCCGCTTCGCTCGCCGCCTTCGCGGTCGTCTACCTCGTCGTGTTCGGGGCGGGCATCTGGTACCTGATCCACCTCTTCAACCAGACTCCGCACGTCCACGAATCGGGACCGCCCACCGGCGTGCCGACCCGCACCGCCGGCATCACCCCGGCACCGGCGCTCGATACGCCCCATCACGGCGCGAGCCGTCCCGCCCTGCAGCCCGCGGAGTAACCCCGATGACCGTCGATCTCACCCTCGTCTGGGCGCTCCTCATCGCCACCGCCATCTTCCTCTACGTTGTCATGGACGGCTTCGACCTCGGCGTCGGTATCCTGTTCCCGGCCATTCGCGAGAAGGCTCACCGGGACGTGATGGTGAACACCGTCGCCCCGGTCTGGGACGGCAACGAGACTTGGCTCATCCTCGGCGGCGGCGGCCTGTTCGCCGTGTTCCCCCTGGCCTACGCCACTCTACTGCCGGCCCTCTACATTCCGTTGACGCTGATGCTGCTCGCCCTCGTGTTTCGCGGGGTCGCGTTCGAGATGCGGTTCCGTTCCGCCACGCGGATGTCCCAGACGGCCTGGGACGGAGCCTTCTCGGCCGGTAGCTTCGTCGCGGCCTTCTGCCAGGGGATCTGCCTCGGCGCCCTGGTGCAGGGCGTCCGAGTCGAGGGGCGGGCCTATGCCGGGGGCTGGTGGGACTGGCTGTCGCCCTTCTCCATCCTCACCGGCCTCGCCTTAATCGCCGGCTACGGGCTCCTTGGGACCTGCTGGCTGATCTGGAAGACGGAAGGCGAACTGCAGCTCAGGGCCTATCGCCTCGCACGGGGATTCGGCCTTGCAACCTTCGCTGCCATCGCCGCCGTTTCCCTAGCGATGCCGTTCCTAAGCCCTGCATTCCGTGGACGTTGGTTCACCTGGCCGGCGATGGCCTTCGTTGCTCCCGTCCCGGTCCTCGTTGCTCTTCTCGGCTTGCGTCTGCGTAACGCCCTCGACCGGCGGGAGGAGGTCATGCCATTCCTCTGTGGGCTCGGCCTGTTCCTACTGTCCTATGTCGGGCTCGGCATCAGCCTGTTCCCGATGATCGTACCGCCCACGGTGACGATTTGGGATGCGGCCACCCACCCAAGCAGCCAGCTCTTCCTGCTCGTCGGGACGGTCGTATTGCTGCCGATGATCCTCGGCTACACCGCCTATGTCTACTGGCTGTTCCGGGGGAAGGTCACCGCCAGTGCCCCGGGCTACCATTGAGGAGCCCCATCATGTCCGTTCCCGTTTCGATGCGTCGCCTCGGCTGGTTCGTGGCACTCTGGGCCGGCGGTATCGCCTGCCTCACGGCGGTCGCCATCCCGCTGCGCTGGCTGCTCAAAGTCATTTGACGCTACCAGCGTGTGCTCTGCTCAAGTTGTACGCCCGCCTTGAGCAGAGCAAAAACTTCCCCCCTCTTTGGGGACATGCCGGGCTGGGTAAAATCGGCCTCTTAGAGCGGCATCCAATCAGGTTGTGTCGTATCCCTCTGATGCGAGGTCGTTGCAGCACTTACTTGGTTGGAAGCGTGTCGGCGCGCGTTTGATGGCCTCCCACAGATCTAGGGCGGTGTGAGCCGCCCTGGTGCGGCGAAGGCCTTTCTGCTTGGCGAAGGGCTGCTCGATTGATGGTGTGGATGGCCCCTGCGACCCGACCGGCTGGCTTCGGACCGGGCTAATTGAGAGGAGCAGCCAGGACCGCATGAGCTGGACATGAAGCAAGATCAAAAGACGGGTGCGGGGCAGGTGGTGCTGAAGCTGCGCCAGATCGAGGTTCAGACGGCGCAGTTCAAAAGTTTGGCGATAGCGTGCAGAGAGGCGGAGATCTCCGAGCAGAGCGACTCACGCTGGCGCAAGAAATACGGCGGCCTGCAGATCGACCAAGACCGTCGGATGAAGGATCTGAAGCGCGAGAACGCGCGATTGCGCCAGCTCGTGTCTGACTTGTTCCTGGAGAAGCAGGTGCTGGTGGACGTCGCCGCGGGAGCCGAAGGCCAGCGCCAGCAAAACTTATAGCCCCGGAGCGACGCCGGCAGGCAGTCGACGGCATTCGTGAGAAGTATGGTCTCTCAGAACGCCATGCCTGCCGGATCGTCGGCCAGCACCGGGGCACGCAACGCTACGTGCCGACGGTGCCGGCTGACGAGGATGCGCTGACCCTTTTTCGTCGATGACAGCATCCATGGCCGTCATGCAAGGGCTGCGATGAAGCCATCGGCCAACGTTGTGCCGGGCAGCGGGTATCGATGAGCCGCATACAATGTCTTACAGAGGTCGATGCCCTTCAGGGGCAATGCCACAAGCAACTCGGCACGAACCTCGTCCGTGACGGAGCTTGCCATCACAATCGAGATGCCAATGCCGGCCCGCACCGCGCGCTTGACCGCCTCTGTGCTTCCAAGCTGGTGGTGGATACCGAGGTTCGCCCCCGCCGCACCCAGGGCCTCTCGTAAGAGGCGTCCCGTCCCGCTGCCAGGTTCGCCCCCAAGGAGTGGACGGCCCACAAGGTCGCCTGGGGTTACGCTTTTCCAGGTCGACCATGGGTGGTCCGGTCCGACAATGACAATCAGCGGTTCGCGACGCCAAGCACGTGCGATCAGACCAGGCCGAGCCTCCCACCATTCAACCAACGCTAGGTCGATTTCACCGGCCTCCAACCGATCCATGACGTAGGGATTAGTCCCGATCTCGACCTGCGGGGACGTCGCATTGGTCGCTTGGTAGGCACGTAGCAGGTCGGCCAGGAGATAGGTGCCAACGTTGCCGGATGCACCGATAGCAAGACGGCCGCCATTGACGGCTTCCTCCGCGCGTCGGCTCAATCGTAGGAGCGCCTCTGCGTGGGGTAGTAGCGCTCTACCCTGGGGAGTGGGCCGGCATCCCGTGCCATGGCGCTCCACGAGGGGTGCCCGCAACGACGCCTCGAGTTTTTGCAGGTCGTGTCCCAGGCAGTGGTGTAGCTTCAGGGTGGTCATCGGCGGTTGCCGGGTAGGGTCGGGTTGCGACTTCCAACCCCGAACCCGAGAGACCCCCGATGACCGACGAGATCATGACCCTGCGCAGGCTGATGGAGAAGAGCGCCGACGCGGATTTGCTACGCGAGATGATCGGCTTTGCGGCCGAGCGCTTGATGGAACTGGAGGTGGGCGGCCTGACCGGGGCGGCCCACGGCGAGAAGAGCGCCGAGCGGCTGGTTCAACGCAACGGCTACCGCGACCGGGACTGGCAGACTCGGGCTGGTACGGTGGAGTTGCGCATCCCCAAGCTGCGCAAGGGCAGCTACTTCCCCGGCTTCCTGGAGCCGCGCCGCATGGCGGAGAAGGCACTGACGGCAGTGATCCAGGAAGCCTACATCCAGGGCATCTCGACCCGCTCCGTGGATGATCTGGTCCAGGCCATGGGCGGCACGGGCGTGTCGAAGAGCCAGGTGTCGCGCCTGTGCCAGGAGATCGACGAACGGGTCGGTGCGTTCCTCGACCGCCCCATCGAGGGTGAGTGGCCGTATCTCTGGATCGATGCGACCTACGTAAAGGTGCGCCAGGACGGGCGCATCGTTTCGGTGGCCGTCATCGTGGCGGTCGGCGTGAACACCGACGGTCGCCGCGAAGTCCTCGGCATGGATGTCGGCCCGTCGGAGGCCGAGACGTTCTGGACGGACTTCCTGCGCAAGCTCGCCCGGCGTGGCCTGCGCGGGGTCAAGCTCGTGATCTCGGACGCCCACGAGGGCATCAAGGCCTCGGTGGCCAAAGTCATGAACGCGACTTGGCAACGCTGCCGTGTGCACTTCATGCGCAACGTGCTCGCCCATGCCGGCCGTAGCGGGCGGCGCGTCGTGTCGGCCTTCATCGCCACCGCGTTTGCCCAGGACGACGCGGAGGCGGCCCGGCAGCAATGGCGACGGGTGGCCGATCAGCTCCGGCCCAAGGTGCCCAAGCTCGCCGCCCTGATGGACACGGCCGAACCCGACGTGCTGGCCTACATGGGCTTCCCGGCCGCCCACCGGGTCAAGCTCCACTCTACGAACCCCCTCGAACGACTGAACGGCGAGATCAAACGCCGGACTGTCAAACGGCATCGGAACGGGACCCCTGATCGGCGTCCAATCGGGACCCTTTGTTGCGCGTGGCGCGACGCCCCTGATCAGCCCGGCGAAGCGGGTCGGGGTGGCGCAGCCGGGCTGAGCAGGGGTCCAGGATGAGCTGCGCGCAGACCGCCCTCACGCCCGGTTCTTGAAGCGCCAGCTCTCGTTGCCGGTCTCGACGATCTCGCAGTGGTGGGTCAGTCGATCGAGCAGTGCCGTCGTCATCTTGGCGTCGCCGGCAAACACGCTTGGCCACTCCCCGAACGCCAGGTTGGTCGTCACCACGATCGAGGTGGTCTCGTAGAGCCGGCTGATCAGGTGGAACAGCAGCTGACCGCCCGACTGCGCGAACGGCAGGTAGCCGAGCTCGTCCAGCACCACCAGGTCGAGCCGGGCGAGGTGGTCGGCGATGCGGCCCTGCCGGCCGGCTCGCGCCTCGGCCTCGAGCCGGTTGACGAGGTCGACCACATTGTAGAACCGGGCCCGCGCCCCGTCCCGGATGCACGACCGGGCGACCGCGATGGCCAGATGCGTCTTGCCCGTGCCGGTGCCGCCGACCAGCACGACGTTGCGCTGGTGGGCCAGGAACTCGCCGCCGCAGAGGTCGCGCACCAGACCCTCGTTGATCGGCGTCCCGCCAAAGGCGAACTCGGCGAGGTCCTTAGCCAGGGGCAGCTTGGCGATCGTCATCTGGTAGCGGATCGAGCGCGCCTGCTTCTCGCTGATCTCGGCCTGCAACAGGTCGCCGACGATCTGCTGCGGTTCGTGGCTGCGCTTGAGGGCGACCTTGATGATCTCGTCGTAGGCCGCCTTCATCCCGAACAGCTTCAGCTCGCCCATGGTGGCGAGGATCTGCTGACGTTCCATCATGGGGCTCTCCTCAGGCTGTCGTAGCGGGCACAGTCAGCGACCGGCTCGTGGCGCAGCCGCAGGTTCTCGGGCGTCAGCAGCGGGACGGGCGCGGGCGGCTCCCGCTGGCGGGCCAGGATGTTGAGCACCACGTCGGCCGAGTGCACGCCCTCGCGCAGTGCCTCGGCGCAGGCCGCCTCGACCGCGGAGAGGCCGTCGCCGAGCACGGCGGTGAGGATCTCGACCATCTGGCGGTCGCCGTCGGCGCTGCCGGCGAGCTTGCGGCGGATCCGTTCGAGGGCGGCGGGCAGGACCCAGTCCTTGAACGGTGCGCCGTTGCGCAGCGCGCCAGGCTTGCGGGCGAGCACGGGGACGTAGTGCCAGGGGTCGAACACCGTCTGGCCGCGGCCGAAGGCCCGCGGGTGCTCGGCGACGACGCGTCCATCCTGGCGGATCTCGATGCGCTCGGCATAGGCGCGCACCTCGACCGGGCGACCGATGGCCGAGGCCATGACCGAGTACTTGTTGTTGTCGAAGCGCACCAGGCAGGTCGAGGACACGGCCGCCGGCACGGCGTGGAAGCCGTCGAAGCGTCCGGCGTAGGGGACCAGGGCTCCCCGTTCGGCTTCAAAGGCCTGCCAGATCGTCAGGTCGCGCTGCTCGGGATGCGGGTGGGCCTTGGCGTAGGCGACGACCCCGTCGAGCAGCAGGGCATTGAGCTCGTCGTAGCTTCTCACCCGGACGCGCGGGGTGAACAGGCGCTCGCGCACCAGCCCGACCTGGTTCTCGACCTGCCCCTTCTCCCAGCCTGACGCCGGCGTGCAGGCCACGGGCTCGACGAGGTAGTGCGAGCACATCTGCAGGAAGCGGCGGTTGTAGGCGCGCTCGCGCCCGACGAAGATCGTCTCGACCGCGGTCTTCATGTTGTCGTAGATGCCGCGCTGGCAGGTGCCGCGGAAGAAGGCGAACGCCCGGTCGTGGGCGTCGAAGACCATCTCCTGGCTCTCGCGCGGATAGGCCCGCACGAACAGCATGCGCGAGTGGCAGAGGCGGACGTGGGCGACCTTGATCGTCGTAGTGACGCCGGCGATCAGGACGATCTCATGGCTCCAGTCGAACTGGTAGGCCTCACCCGGGGCGAAGGCGAGCGGCACGAAGGCGGGAGCCGTCACGCTGGCCTGCTGGCGCTTCCACGTCTTGGCGTAGCGGCGGACGGCATCATAGCCGCCCTCGTAGCCGAGCCCCCGCAGCGCCTCGAAGATCCGGGTCAGCGTCAGCCGCTCCCGCGCCGGCTTCCCCGTATTGGCCGCCAGCATCCGGTCGAGCTCGTCGCGCCAGGGCCCGAGCTTGGGTGCAGGCTGGACGCTGCGGGTGTAGCGGAAGGCGGTTGCCTCCGAGCGGATCACCTTCCTGACGACCTTGCGGGAGAGCTTCAGCTCCCGGCAGATCTGCTTGATCGGCTTATGCTGCACGAAGTACGCGCGGCGGATCTTCGCGACCGTCTCCACGACCAACATCCTCCGCGAGCCTCCCGTTCCGAGTGCGGGAGGCAGTCTGGATGAAGTATCCTGGGGGGCCCGTTTGGACGCCGATCACCCCGGAAACGGGGTCCTTATTCCACGCCTAATCACACCGGACCGAGGTCGTGGGCATCTTCCCCAACGAGGCCGCCATCACCCGCCTCGTCGGCGCAATCCTGCTGGAGCAGAACGACGAATGGGCCGTCCAGCGGTCCCGCTACATGACCCTGGAAAGCATCGCCCCAATCGGCGATGATCCCCTCGTCAGCCTGCCGACCCTGGCAGCCTGATCCTCCCGGCCCAAGCCGGTGATCGTGGTGGCCCTCAGCGAGCTACACCACGCCAAGGGACACGACCTTTTTGCACGTGCTGCGAAACCGTGGACTGGGCCAATCCGAGGCGACGACTAGCTTCTTGAAAACTGCCTGTCGCGAGCACGGAAAGCCATGTCTCGACGTGGTGAAGGTTCAGCACAAGTATGCTTTCACAATGACGGAGCGTGCCCCTTGCGCTGCGTGCGCGGCTGCGATGGCCAATTTATCGCGTCCGGCGGCTCTTTGCCCTGAAGGACAGCCAACAAGTTGCGAGCCGCCGCTGCCTCGATTTCGCGACGCACCGCAACGACACCGGAACCGAGATGAGGCGTAAATAGAGTCCTGTCATGATCGGATAGAAGCCTCGGCTCGATGCTTCGCGGGCGATCGTCGAGGGCCCAATCCTCCATTTCGAATACGTCCGCGGCATAGCCGCCGATGCGTCCACCGGAAAGAGCGTCGGCAACCGCAGCCTCGTCTGCCACCGAACCGCGACCGGCATTGACGATCCGTAACCAAGGCTGAGCCTTGGCGAGAGTCTCAGCGTTCAGCAGGTGACGAGTAGCAGGTGTCAGGGGAAGTGCCAGGATAAGCAGGTCTGATTGTGCAACGAGTGTCTCCCAAGCGACCCTCCTCAGACCGAGCGCGCGTTCTGCGTCCACGGGGAGCGTCGCGGCATCGAAGTACACGATCTCCCTGGCACCGAAGCCTCCGAGCCGACGCGCAATGGCTTGGCCGACCTTTCCCATGCCGGCAATGCCGATGACGCTGCCTGATAACCCCGCGCCGTAGAGGCTGGCGCGCCAGCCCTCGAATCCGGCGCGCACAGCCCGGTCTCCGATCAAAACATTTCGGCAAAGACCGATGGCCAGACCAACCGCCAGTTCCGCGGTCGGCTCAGTGAGCAGGTCCGGGACTGCGGTCAACCAGACCCCGGCGTCGGTGCAAGCGGTGACGTCGAAGTTGTCCCACCCCTTAAGGGCACACGACACAACCTTGAGCCGTGGGCAGGCCGCGAGGAAATCGGCGTCCACGCGATCCGTCATGAAGGTAAAGACCCCGTCGGCATCAGCGCAACGGCGCTTCACTTCCTCAGGCGGCCAGGGGTCCGGGCCTGGATTGACGTCGAGGCTGCAGAGCGGTTCCAGGAGGGCCTCTGTCTCGGGGAAGACAGGGTTCGTGACGACGACCTTGGCGCGCATGCAATCTCTCACTTAAGCCGGCGGCGCAGCAGTCCGCCCAACGCATCGACGAGGGTAACGGCGCCCAGGATGCACAGCATGATCGCTGCGACCTGATCGTACTGAAGGAGCCTTAGCGAGGCGATGAGTTCAAAACCGATGCCGCCCGCCCCAACGACGCCGAGCACAGTCGATGCTCGGAAATTGTATTCCCATCGATACAAGGTGGTGTCCGTCAGCTGCGGCAGGACCTGTGGCAGCACAGCATGCGTCACGACCTGGAAAGGTGAGGCACCTGCCGCTCTCGCGGCCTCGATGGGCTTCGGATCGGCGTGCTCGATGGCCTCGGCGAAGAACTTGCCGACCATGCCAACGGAATGCAGGCCGAGAGCAAGCACGCCCGGTAGGGCCCCGAACCCGACGGCGGCCACGAAGAAGATGCCCATGATGAGCTCCGGGACGGACCGGAGCGCATTAAGCGCGATGCGCGTCGCACGAAACACCAGAGGATGAGGACTGGTGTTCGGAGCCGCGAGCAGCCCAAGCGGTAGTGAAAGCGTAACGGCGAGAGCCGTCCCAGCGACGCTCATGGCGAAGGTATCAACGATGGGGGACAGCCACGACCGCCAGCGTGTGAAATCAGGTGGCGTCATCTCGTCGACGAGCTGCGCAAGGGCGGGCACACCCTCCGCCAGACGCACGGGATCCAGCAGCCCGACCTTCCAGAGGCATGCAAGGATCCCGAGAGCGATCGGTAGGACGAGGATCTGCCGCCGTAGCGCCGTTGATCGGGCCTGATCGAGCAGGACGTCGTAGACCGCAGAAGGGGCCGGGAACGACGTAGGAAGGCGTGATTGGGGCATGCCGCTAGCCCTTGACCTTGGTAAGGTCGATGTTGAGGAGCTTGGCGGTCTCGCGCAGGACGTCGTAGTCCGCATTTGTGATCGGGCCGAAGGCCTCGGCCTTGAAGGGCTTCAGGATCGCCGGATCCTTCATCTCAAGGAAAGCAGACTTGATCTTGTCCTTCAACGCCGGCGTGAGGTCGCCGCGCAGGGTCCACGGATAATTCGGGATCGGCCGGCTCTCGGCGACGACCTTCACCTTAGAGGAATCGATGAGCTTCCTTTCGACGAGCGTCTCGAAGATGGTCCGACTGATCCCCCCAGCCTGGACATTGCCGGCCTCCACTGCGCGAGCCACAGCATCGTGTGTGCCAAGGTGCTGGAACTTGAAATCCTCCCCGGCTTCGAGGCCAAGGTTCTTGAGCAGGCCCCGCGGGATCAGGTGACTTGACGTCGAGGCCGGATCGCCGAAACCGACCGTCTTCCCTCGTACGTCCTCGGCCTTTGCAATGCCGGCATTGACGTTCGCGATAAGGTAGCTCGTGTAGGTCGGCTTCCCCCCTGAGACCAGGGCAGCGAACGGCTCGATCCCTGGCGAACGGCTTTTGGCCAGCACGTAGGACAATGGGCCAAAGTACCCAAGGTCGATGCGCTTGAACCGCATTGCCTCGATCATGGACGAGTAGTCTGTGGTGACGACAAGCTCGATCCGCTTACCAAGCCTTTCTTCCAGGTAAGACTTCAGACCCTGATTGTTCTGAATGATGGTTGAGGCGCTCTCATCGGGCAGCAGCGCGACTTTGAGAGTGTCGGGATCGGCGCCCTGCGAGAGCGACGGTCCGGTTCGCAGCAGAGCGCCCAGCACAAAGCCGGCACCGAGGGTACGTCTTGAAATCATGGGTTGGTTTCCTTTAGGCGGGCTGGGCGGCGTAGGACGGCTCACGGCGGGGCCGCACTCGTTCGTCTTCGACGGCCCTTGGGGCGTCGGTCCGTGATCCGTAGATCCGCTCAAGGCTCGCCTCGCAGAGCTGATCGGGTGTTCCATCGAACACGACGGCCCCAGCCTGGAGACCGATGACGCGATCTGCGAAGCCGCGCGCCAAGTCGACTTGGTGCAGGCTTACTACGGCCGTGATGCCATCGGCCTTGCAGATCGTTCGCAGGAGATCGAGGACGCGTGCCGCGGTGGCCGGGTCGAGGCTTGCTACCGGCTCGTCGGCAAGGATCAGCCGAGGTTGCTGAGCCACAGCCCGCGCGATGCCGACACGTTGCTGCTGCCCGCCCGAAAGCTGGTCAACTCGGGTTAAGGCCCGGTCGAGCAAACCGACCCGTTCGAGTGCCTCCAGGGCGATGCGCCGATCTGCAAGGGGAAGCGGAAGCAATGAGCGAAGGGCCGAGTGATGACCGAGCCGGCCAACGAGGACGTTGGCCAGAGCAGTCAAGCGGCCAATAAGATGGTGATGCTGGAACACCATGCCTGTTGCAGCCCGATGCCGGCGCAAAGTTACGCTTCCGGAGTGGATGTCGCCATGAGCCGTCGACACGACCTGCCCGTTCGTTGGCCGGACCAGACCGTTCAGGCACCGCAACAGCGTGGACTTGCCCGCACCCGACGGACCGAGAAGCACAGAGAACTCGCCCTGGTCGAACGTTAACGACGTCGGATTCAGGGCGGTTAACCGCCCCGGATAGGTAACTTGAAGGTCGTAGATGGACAGCATCAGTCGCCAATCGATTCCTAGATCAAAGAGAATATTCGATCGCGTTTTCCGATACGGGGGGGAGATGACAATCGAATGACTTCAACCGGTCGTGTCCGTCAATGAGGTGGAAATTCGGGGTGGAGTTGGAGCGGCCATCGGTCAGGCGGCCTGAGGTGGAATTGCTGTGAGGGTGTCGTCGAGCAGGCTCGGGGTGAAGCCAGCCATGCCCTCGATCTGCATGTAGCGGTGCTGGAGCTGCCATTCGTCGTTGGCCTCCAACAGCACGGCTCCGATCAGACGCTGGATCGAGTCGGTGTTGGGGAAGATGCCCACCACGTCGGCGCGTCGCTTGATCTCCTTGTTGAGACGCTCCAGCGGGTTTGTGGAGTGCAACTTCGTTCGGTGCTGCAGCGGGAACGTCAGGTAGGCGAGCACGTCCTCGCTCGTGGCATCGATGAAGCCTTTGAGCTTCGGCCAACGGTTGTGAAGCTGCTCAGCCAGATGGTGGAGCGCGGCTCGGGCTGCCTCCTGGTCGGGCTGCTGGAAGGCGTGGCGCAAGCCGGCGGCGACCATGGTCTGCTGAGCGCGCGGCACATAAGCGAGCGCGTTGCGGGTCCAATGAACCCGGCACCTTTGCCAGGTCGCCTTCAGGACGCGGCATATGGCGGCTTTAAGCCCCTCGTGCGCGTCCGAGATGACAAGTTGCACACCTGACAGCCCGCGCTTGACCAGGTCGCGCAGGAAATCGGTCCAGAACACCTCGGCCTCGGACGGGCCGATGTGCAGCCCGATGATCTCGCGTCGACCTTCGGTGTCCACCGCCACGGCGACTATGGCGGCTACGGAGACGATGCGCCCGCCCTCACGCACCTTGAGGTAGGTGGCGTCGAGCCAGAGATAGGGCCATGCGCCGGACAGCGGGCGCTTGAGGAAGGCGTTCACCCGCTCATCGATGTCCTTGCACAGCTTCGACACGGAGGACTTCGAGATGCCCGACAGCCCCATGGCCTGCACCAGGTCGTCCACGCGCCGAGTCGACACGCCTGCGATCCACGCCTCCTGGATCACCGCCACCAGCGCCTTCTCGACGGTCTTCCTTGGCTCCAGGAAGCCGGGGAAGTAGCTGCCGGTGCGCAGCTTGGGGATCTTGAGGTTGAGCGAGCCCAGCCGCGTGTCGAGGCTGCGTTCGCGATACCCGTTGCGGTAGGTGCTGCGCTCGCCAGACCGCTCGTAACGACCCGCGCCGATCAGACCGTCCACATCGGCCTCCATCAGGATCTGCAGGACCGTCTCGGCCAGGCTGCGCAGGAAGTTGCCGTCGTCAGCCTTCTGAAAAGCCTCGATCAGTGCCACTCTGTCGTCGGTCATCGGGTGCTCCCGGTTCGGGTTGAAGTCCGCAAACTCCACCTTAGCCGCATGGCCCGATGGCCACCCCAATCCCCGCCAAAGCGGTCCTCGAATTTACACCTCGTCCGCGGACGCTACCTCTTGTAACTCGGACGCACACGCAAGCGGGTGCAACCAGTGTCCAGAAAAGGGTGAGCTGTCAGCATCCAACATACTTCGTGTTTTCAATGGGGTAGCCGGAACGCTCGCGCGTCCGGCAAGGTGAACCTTCTTGGACAAGGGTGTGGAAACCGGTCCGGATAGGCCTGTGATGAGTTTTACACGTATCCTCATCCTACCTCGACTAGGGCAAACACAGTTAGCCCAAGGCTCCAAAAGCGTCCATTGGACAGTCGGGGCACCGGCGCCCGTCACAGAAGCGGCAGACCGTCAACGCCGTGCCGGCGTCGGTGGGCAACACTCGGAGCATGGCGGCGGCGGCGCGTTCCAGAACGGCGCGATCCTCGGGAGCAACGGCTTGCAGGACCGCTTTCAGCGCTCCGCGGCGGCGTTCGAGGAGCGCAGCTCGGCACGCCTGCCCTTCTTCGGTGAGGTTCAATGCCACCGTGCGGCGGTCATGTGGCGCCAAGCTTCGCGCGACGTGGCCCGCGTTCGCCAGGCGGTCCACCAGCCGCACGGTGCCGGGATGGGAAAGCCGGAGCACCCGGCCCAACTGATTGATCGACAGCCCCGGCGTGTGGCCCACGACGACCAGTGCCGCCGCGGTTTCGCCGCCAAAGGTCGTCCCATCCAGCGCTGCCCCGCGCACCCGGTCGGCAACGCCCGTCGCGAGCGCCCCCAAAAGATTGATCAGCCGGTCTGATGGGTCGCTCACGATGGTGTTGCCTCAGGGTTCGAGTTGATATATGCATGACACACACATACAAAGGTATATCATGTTCGACATGAAGCAGCTTGCCAAGCTCAAGGTTCTCGACGCCAGCGCACCCGGCGCGATGAAAGCCTTCTGGGCCTTCGACAAGGCCGTGTTCGCCGAGGGTGCGCTGACCACCCGCGAGAAGCAGTTGATGGCCGTCGCGGTCGCGCTCACGACCCAGTGCCCTTACTGCATTGAGCTTCACACCAAGGCGGCGCGGGAGGCCGGTGCAAACGACGCGCAGTTGACCGAGGCCGCCCTTGTCGCCGCCGCGATCCGCGCAGGCGGCGCAGTCACCCATGCGTCGCATCTCTTCAAGGAATAGCCGACATGTCCGCATCCTTGAGCGTCGCGGAAAGGTCCGCCGGTCCTCGTAGCTCGCTGGCCCTGCTCCGCTGGGCGCTCGTCATCGTCTTCCTCTGGTTCGGCGGAATGAAGTTCACCGGCTACGAAGCTGCCGGCATTGCGCCGTTCATCGCCAACAGCCCCATTATGAGCTGGTTGCATTCCCTGCTCGGCGTTCAGGGGGCAAGCTACGCCCTCGGGGTCATCGAGCTTTCAACGGCGGCTGCGCTCATTGTCGGCGCGTTCAACCCCGTCGCGTCGGCGCTCGGGGCGGCCATGTCCTGCCTCACTTATGTTGTCACGCTGACGTTCTTCTTGAGCACGCCAGGGGTGGCCGAACCGATGGCTGGCGGGTTCCCGGCGATCTCGGCTCCAATTGGACAGTTCCTACTCAAGGATTTGGTGCTTCTCGCAGCCTCCCTGTGCCTGTTGCTTTCATCGTTGCAACGGCCAGTGGCCTGAACTTACCCCATGATGGGACAGGCGGAGCGGATACGCGGCGAGCTGGGTAAATACGTGACCGCACACCCTAACAAGCTGTACCCCTTCGTCAAACGACGGATACACCAAGTGCAACGTCTGGGCCGCGTTTGACGGACGAGAGCTGCGTCGGCACACCGTGAAAGTGGACAGGATGACGGCAACGGCCAAGGGGAGCAGTGCTCCGGTTCTAACTGTTTCCCGGCACTTGCCAACCGTCGCCAAGGCGAAAACGGTTGACGCCATGCCCATTCCCACTCTCAACAGTGCGATAATACCAAGCCTGGTTGAGCGAGACTCACGCGGGGTGGCGTCGATATGCGGGTCATGATTCTGTCCTCTGGTTTTGGAGCCTGAGGAGGATGCGATGGCTGCTCCGGTGCCGCTGCGATCGGATTTTGATGCCGAGGCCCTGCGCGTCTTGGCCAAGGGGTCGCGGGATCCGGCCCAGACCCGCCGCCCGTTGGCGCTGTCTGTGATTGCCGCGGGTGGCTCGCGTTCGGAGGCGGCCGAGATCGGCGGGGTCGGGCTGCAGACGGTGCGTGATTGGGTCGTGGCCTTCAACGCCGATGGCCCAAGCGGGCTGATCGACGGCAAGGCCCCGGGTGCCCATCCGCGCCTGAACGCCGACCAGCGCGAGGTTCTCAGGGCCCTGGTCGAACAGGGGCCGACGCCCGCCGCCCACGGTGTGGTCCGCTGGCGCTTGTGCGACCTGGCCCAGATCCTGTGCGAGGATCACGGCGTTTCGGTCTTGCGAGCAGACCTTGAGCCGGGTCTTGCGGACCATGGGCTACCGGAAGCTTTCGGCCCGTCCACGCCATCACGCCCAGGACCCGGACGCCGCGGCTGTTTTTATAAAAGCTTCCCCGACCGTTTGGCGCAGATTGTACCGCCCGCAGTTTGTGAGACAACGATTTGAAGCCTACGCGGCCAGGGCCGCGGGTGGAAGCTGGGAATCGCGAAGGGCGGCTGGTGGCCGATACCCATGCCGCTCGATCAACCACGTCGTGTTGTAGATGTCCCGAAACGCCAGAAGCGCGTGGCGCAGATCCTCGACCGTGTCGACGCTCTCCACCCAGAGCAGGTTCTCCTTGAGCGTGCGGATGAAGCGCTCAGCGCAGCCGTTGCCTTCCGGTGCACGGACGAAGGCAGGCGAACTCGCGATGCCCAGGAACGTCAGTTCCGCCTGGAAGGCGTCCGACATGTACTGGCTGCCGTGGTCGTGCCGAACGCTTAGCCCAGAGGCGACCTGCGCATCGAAGCCGCCGAAGCGCTGCCGCACGCCCTGACGGATCGGCTCCAACGCCTCGAAGCGGGTGGCCCGGCGTGCCGCGTGGATGCCGACGCACTCGGCCGAGTAGTGGTCGATAGCGATGAACACCGCGACCTGGCCCTCCGCTGTCCAGGTCGTGGTCAGGTCCGTGCCCCACATCGTGTCCACCGTCTCCGGGATGATCGTGCCGTCGTGATTGCGCGGGCCACGCGGGGTGCCGACGCGCGAGGGGGCCAGCAGATCATGGTTACGCATCAGGCGCAGCACCCGGCGCTTGGAGGTGCGCACGCCGCGCAAGCGCAGTCGCGCCCAGACCTTGCGGTGGCCCTCTCCGTGGAAGGGGCTCCCGGTCAGCGTGGCGCGGATCTGCGTGAGCAGCGCCGCATCCGGCATCGGTCCAACCGGACCGGGCCGTTGCGGAGGCTGAGGCCGAGCCGGAGAGAGGTGGCGATGAATGGTGGCGCACGAGGCGCCCCAGATCCGGCACACTCGGGATAAGCCATAGAGCTTGTCGCTGGAGGGAGAGACGGACCGGCTCATGATTGCGACCTCCTGCGGGCTAAAGGGCCGGGGCCGCGCGCCTCCAGGATGGCGATCTTGGCCTCCAGCAACTCACGCTCCAGCAGCATCTCGCCGAGCTTGGCCTTCAGCCGTCCGCTCTCCAGCGCGTCCGCGTCGGTGGATCGGCTCGTCAGGCTCGCCTCGCCCGCCACCAGGAAGGCGTCGCGCCATCCCGACAAGGTCGCGGCTGTCACGCCGAGACTCCGCGAAACGGTGTCCAGATCCTCGTCTCTCAGCAGCCGAAGCACCGCATCCCGCTTGCGCGCCCGCGACATGCGCCCGCCGCGGCCAGGACCAGCCGCGCTGACATTCGTGCTCGTGTCTGTCGTCATCGTCATCACCCCTGTCGCGGAAACCGTCCGCTTCCGGGGTGTCTCAATCAACTGTAGGGCGGTGGAAGAGCACGATAGCGCCCACGACCCGGTTGCGTGCGCTGGCGCGATGGCTCTGAACCTGAAGCCCTGGTCGCGAACCCGACCGGCGCGATGCAGGACGATCGCCCGTTTGAGCGCGTTCTCCGCCTCGCCCTTGTTCAGCTCTGCGAAACCGCAGGCGCCCTGTGGGCCCTATGGTCAACGCGCGGTAAACGTCGGCGCGATGGCGGTTGCCGTGCGCCGACAGAGGGTGTCGTCGATGGCCAGACCAGGCGAATGACGAAGCGTCAGCCCGCCATCGCCCGCATCTCGGGCGCATTTTCTCTCAGGGCGTAGCCGCGGCCCCAGACGGTCTCGATGTAGTTCTTGCCGCCGGACGCGTTGGCGAGCTTGCGACGCATCTTGCAGATGAACACGTCGATGATCTTCAGCTCGGGCTCGTCCATGCCGCCGTAGAGATGGTTCAGGAACATCTCCTTGGTCAGCGTCGTGCCCTTGCGCAGGGCGAGAAGCTCCAACATCCCGTACTCCTTGCCTGTGAGATGGACGCGGTTACCGGCGATGGTGACGGTCTTCTGATCAAGGTTCACCGCGAGGTCATCCGTGGTGATCACTGACTGGGCATGCCCCTTCGAGCGGCGGACGATCGCCTGGATGCGGGCGACGAGTTCGTCCTTGTGGAAGGGCTTGGTGAGGTAGTCGTCGGCGCCGAAGCCGAGGCCCTTCACCTTGTCCTCGATCCCGGCCATGCCGGACAGGATTAGAATGGGCGTCTTGATCTTCGAGGCACGTAAGGACCGCAGCACCTCGTAGCCTGAGATGTCGGGTAGCGTCAGGTCCAGCAGGATGATGTCGTAGTCGTAGAGCTTGCCGAGATCGATCCCCTCCTCACCCAGATCGGTGGTGTCAGTGGTGAAGCTCTCGGACTTGAGCATCAGCTCGATGCTCTGCGCGACGGAGGCATCATCCTCGATCAGCAGCACGCGCATGGGCCAGGATCCTCCAAAGGTTGAGGCATCCTGAACGGACATCGGCAACAAACCGTTAAGGTTCATCCTCAGGGACCAAGGAGGGAGCGGCTCTGGTGCAAGGTCGTGAGCGCCGCCGCGATCCAGGCTGCAGGTGCGGACAGCCTTGCGCTCGTGGCGTTCCTCATACGAGGTCCGATGGATCTACCAGCAGGCTCGGGGGAGGCGGCGCTTCCAGCGCTCTGCTCGTGGCAATTCCGCGCCATCGGGTCGGGCGTTGCGAGGGCTGTGAGCGAGCGTCCTTGGCACGGCCTGAGACCGCACGGGGCTTTCGACGCGCGGCGGTGATAGAACCGGGATGGCTGCCTCGACCGCAGCTTTGGGCTCGCGCCTGAGTTTCGGGGGCCTGCTCCTGCGGCGTGGGGCTTCGTCGTCTGTCTGAGCAGGTAAAGCGCGACGAACACGGGGCAGGGGGCCCTCAGGCTGCGCCTGGGGCTCTGGCTCGGGCTGTGACGGCTCCCAGGCGATCAGGCTCGGCAGGATGCGCCGGGGCTGTGTGGCCTTCGGGGTGCCTGAGGTTGATGAGAGCTTCGGCTCGAACACCGAGAGCGCTGCGGAGGCCGGACCTGGCAGGGGCTTTGCCCGATCCAGGGCTTGCCGCGGCCTTGCCGGGATGAAGGTTCGACCGGAGGTGGCGCTGTGTTTGATCTCGACGGTGAATGACCGCCTTGCCGGCTTACGCAAGAGGCTCTTCCAAGCGAATGGTGAGGGTATCGAAGGGAACAGTTCAGATGGGCTCGGCCCCAGCACCGAACAATGCTTAATCAGAACTGCTTGTACAAAACCAGCCGGTACTGACGCAAGCACCTCGTTTGGAGAGCCATGCGGCGCCGTTGGCAAGACTCCTCGATGAGCGGTCTTCGTACCTCTCTGGGTCTTCGGCTCTGGCAACGGCATCCTCGATGAGCCGGACGCACATCCATTAACGCCGCTAGAAACCTTGATCGGATCTGTAGAAACGTTGTTAAGAATTCCTTAAAGACACAGCATACGTCGATACCCTCCGATCGAAGGACTGGGCTCAGTCATCGACCCACATCCCTGGGTCGTCGGTGGAGCAGGCTCGCACAAGGCTCTTGAAGGAACCAGCAACGCACATGGATGATCAGACAGCCTCATCGCAGATCGACTTTGTCGGCCTGACGGCCGAACTCGTTTCTGCCTACATCGCCAACAACTCCATTCCTGCCAGCGAACTGCCGGCCCTGATGGCGAACGTCCATGCGGCCATAAAGGGCCTTACAGGCACGCCATCACCTGAGACAGCGAAGCCTGAGAAGGCGACGCCGGCCCAGATCCGCAAGTCGATCACCCCGGACGCGCTGATCAGCTTCGAGGACGGCAGACTCTACAAGACGCTGCGGCGCCACCTTAGGCTGCGGGGTCTCTCGCCCGAGGCCTATCGTGAGAAGTGGGGGCTGCCTTTCGATTACCCGATGACTGTTGATTTCCGCTGAGAGTTGACCCGGCGTTTTCGTTGAGAAGTGACCCAGGTTCAGGGGTTGATGTTTATCATTGGGTGGGTCTGGTCAACTCACGGTGCGGCTCCTTTTCGGCTTTCCGGCTGCGGCACTTGCCCTGAAGCGGAAGCTGTCGTTTCCGGTCTCTAGGATGTGGCAGTGGTGGGTGAGGCGATCGAGCAGCGCGGTAGTCATCTTGGCATCGCCGAAGATCCCGGCCCATTCGCTGAAGCTGAGGTTGGTGGTGATCACGACGCTGGTGCGCTCGTAGAGCTTGGACAGCAGGTGGAACAGCAGGGCCCCTCCTGAGGCGCTGAATGGAAGATAGCCCAGTTCGTCTAAGATGATCAGGTCTTGACGCAGCAACCGTTCGGCCAACTGGCCCGCTTTGTTCTGGGCTTTCTCTTGTTCGAGGGCATTGACCAGGTCGACGGTCGCGAAGAAGCGGACCTTCTTGCGATGATGCTCGACGGCCTGCACGCCCAGGGCGGTCGCGATATGCGTCTTGCCGGTGCCTGGGCCACCGATCAGGACGACGTTGTGTGCGCCGTCGATGAAGCCGCCTCCGTGCAGGGTGCGAACCATGGCCTCGTTGACCTCGCTGGCAGCGAAGTCGAACCCGGTCAGATCCTTGTAGGCCGGAAAGCGGGCGGCCTTGATCTGGTAGGCGATGGATCGAACCTCCCGCTCGGCCATCTCGGCCTTGAGCAGCTGGGACAGGAGCGGGACGGCTACCTCGAAGGCGGGTGCGCCTTGCTCCACAAGATCGACGACGGCCTGAGACATGCCGTACATCTTGAGCCCGCGCAGCATGACGATGATGGCGGCGCTGGCGGGATCATGACGCATGGCGCACCGCCTTCCTGCGGAGCGCATCGTAGCGCTCGACATCGGCCTTCGGCTCCTGGCGCAAGACGAGCGCCTGTGGGGCATCGATCGTGGCCACGCTCGATGGCTTACCGTCGAGCAACCGGTGCAGGATGTTGAGGACGTGGATCTTGGTGGGCACGCCGCCGTCGAGCGCCAGTTCGACCGCGCAGAGAACGGCCTGCTCGTCATGATGCAGCACGAGTGCCAGAATCTCCACCATCTCCCGATCGCCGCCAGGATGCTTGAGGAGGTGACCTTGCAGCCGCCGGAACGCGTCCGGCATCTCGGCGAAGGGAGCCCCGTTGCGCAGGGCGCCCGGCTTGCGCTGGATAACGGCCAGGTAGTGGCGCCAGTCGTAGACCGTGCGCCCGGCCATGGTATGCGAGCGCGCGATGACCCGGGGATGCTCGCACAGGATCCGGCCTTCCGCGGCCACAACGATGCGCTGCGGGTAGATCCGCAGGCTCACGGGACGGTTGGCAAGAGAGGCCGGAACCGAATAGCGGTTGCGCTCGAAGTGCACGAGGCAGGTCGGCGAGACCCGCTTGGTATGCTCGACGAAGCCGTCGAAGGGACGGCCAAGCGGCATCAGGCTCGGCACCTCATTGGTCCACGCATCCGCAAGCGTGCCGGGAAGCTCCCCATGCGGGATCTCCTTCCAAGCCGCAATGCAGCGCGTCTCGAGCCAGGCGTTCAGCCCGTCGAGATCGGCGAAGCTGGGTAACGGTTGCCATAGCCGACGACGCGCATCCTGGACGTTCTTCTCGACCTGACCCTTCTCCCAGCCCGATGCGGGATTGCAGAAAGTTGTGTCGAACAGATAGTGGCTTGCCATAGCGGCGAAGCGCCCATTCACCTGCCGAGCCTTGCCAGAGCCCACCCGATCCACGGCGGTCTTCATGTTGTCGTAGATGCCACGTCCCGGGATGCCGCCCAGCACGCGGAAGGCATGGAAGTGCGCGTCGAACAACATCTCGTGGGTCTGAAGCGGGTACGCCCGCACGACGAAGACCCGACTATGCGACAGCTTGGTGTGAGCGACCTGGAGCTTGACGCGCTCGCCCCCGAGAACCGCCCAGTCCTCACTCCAGTCGAATTGGAACGCCTCCCCTGGCGCGAAGACTAGAGGAACGAACGTTCCTCGTCCCGTGGTCTGCTGCTGGATCTGCCGGTCTTCTTTCCAACTGCGGATGAAAGCTGCGACCCGACCGTAGGAGCCGTCATAACCCAGAAGAACTAGATCGGTGTGCATCTGCCGCGCCGTGCGCCGCTGCTTGCGTGACCTACTCGCCTCCGTCTTCAGCCAGCCCGACAGCTTCGCGGCGAACGGGTCCAACTTGCTGGGCCGCTCCGGCACTCGGTAGAGCGGCTCCTTCTCATCCGACCGCAGGTACTTGCGGATCGTGTTGCGCGACAATCCTGTACGTCGCGAAATCTCCCGGATCGGCATCCCTTCTCGGAACGCCCAGCGCCGAATGACACTCAATAACGCCATGTCGATCACTCCATGACCCCCCGACCAAAAAGCCAGGGGTGGGTTCAGACACGGGTCACTTCTCGATGGAAACTTCGGGCTCCGCCGGGTCAACTCTCAACGGAAATCAACACCGAGGGTGCAGTTCATTGCGCTGAGGCGATCCATACCAGCGTCGCCGCCCTGGACGTCGAGATCGACGGCGTCGACGTCGGCCGGATCACGGTGAGCATCGGCTTAGCCTTCGGGCTACCCCGTCTGGGCGGCAGCCCGGCCGACCTGTTCGGCCTGGCCGATACCGCCCTCTACGAGGCCAAGGCCACGGGCCGCGACAGGACCTGCTACGCTGTGATGGTAGATCCTGGCTCCAAAGGCTACAGACCCGATCCCGCCTCCCTCGCTGCCTGACGAAGGCCCCATGCACGTCGCCCTGATCGATCCGAGCCGCGTCGTCCTCAAGATCGTCACGGAGATGCTCACCGCCGGCGGCCACACCGTCGTGGCCTTCACGGACTCAGGCAAGGCGCTGGCCCATGTCGAGGCCGACCCCACCGTCACCTGCGTCCTCACCAGCCTCGAGGTCCAGCCGATCTGTGGCCTGGAGTTGTGCTGGTCGCTGCGTGCGCTCGCGAGCGACCGCCGGCCCCTCACCATCCTGGTGATGTCGGCCGCGCGCGAGGAGCGCTCACTCTCCGAGGTCCTCGACAGCGGCGCCGACGACTTCCTCGCCAAGCCCCCGAGCGTGCAGGAGCTCTACGGCCGCCTGCGCTCGGCCGAGCGCGTGCTCAAGCTCCAGCACTCCTTGATCCAACAGGCCGACACCGATCACCTCACAGGGCTCCTCAATCGCGGCGCGCTGATGCGCCGGGCCGGCGACGCGCTTGCCAACGCCTCGGCTGGCGCCCCCCTGACCCTGCTCCAGATCGACATCGATCACTTCAAGGGCATCAACGACCGCTACGGGCATGACGTGGGCGACGTCGTCATCCGCTGTGTCGCCCGGACTTTACGCGAGACCGGCGCGATCGCCGGCCGGCTCGGGGGCGAGGAGTTCGCCGTGCTGATGCCCGGGCACGGGCTTGCCGGCGCGGCCGTAGTCGCCCACCGCATCCGCCGCCAGTGCGCCGCCACCACCGTGCCCCGACAGCCCGATCTGCGCTTCACCGCGAGCATCGGGCTGGCCGAGTGGACGCCCGGCGACACCATCGACACCCTGCTCAAGCGGGCCGATCTGGCGCTCTATGCCGCCAAGCGTGCCGGGCGTGACCGCGTCGCGGTGACCAGCCCCAGCCTGCACACGGAGATGGTCGGCTAGAGGTTCGGGTAGGGTCCAAGGAACAGATCGCCCAGCGCACGCCGCCGCAGATAGGTCAGGCGTCGGCGCCGGATATGCTCGGGCCGATCGTGGATCAGGTGGCAACGCTGGCACCAGGCCGCGAGGTCGCCGTCCCCGTTCAGGCTGGTGTCGTGCGCCCGGTGGCAGGCGGCCAGGATCGGCCGGGTCAGCCGGGCGCTTGCCAGATCGGGGGTTCGCCGCAGCACCCGGCCACGATCCGTGCGCCAGGCCCCGGCCTCGGCGTCGTACCAGCTCCCCCCGTCGAGGCAGACGATGACCTGCCCGTGCGGTCGCCCGCAGCGCTCGCAGCGCCCGGCCGCGCGCCCAAAGCGGATCACCGCCGAGAGCTGCGGCCAGTCGATCGGGTAGAAGTGGCGGTGTTCGGGGCGGATCGGCACGGTGCGGCCACGCTAGCACAGCCCCGTTAACGGCGAATCCCCCCTCGGCCTGATGTCCTGTCGATGACTGGGCACCCGGGCGGTGGATGACCCCGCTCCCGCAAGAGCCCCATCCCATGGCGACCAATCACCCTCGCGAACCGCTACGCACACAGCCTCGCGCAGTCCCTAATGGTTGCCGTCATCCTCTAACGCTGCTGCGGCTGCGTCACGGTCGGTGCTGGTTGGGGCAAGGGCGATGAGCCTTTCAGGAGTTCTTCCAGCTCGTGAATTTTTTGCCTGGCTTGCTCCAGTTTGGCGGCCTGCGCTTGCCAGGCTCCGTAGGCGCAGATGACGCCTACGGCCAGGCAAGCGGCGAATATGAAGGCGGCCTGCCGTACAGTGATGTTGCCCATAAAGTCCTCCGCAACCGCACGTAGAGACCACGAACCGGTCGCACAAGGCCACGTTCAAGCTTGCCCTCTGGCCCATCTAGGATATCCTCGACGGCATATCCTTTATATCCAATCGGGATAGATATGGCCCTCTTCGTCAAGGATCCCGAGGTCGACGCCCTCGCGCAGGAGTTGGCGGCGCTCAAGCGGACCTCGAAGACCGAGGCCGTGCGCCAGGCTCTGCGATCGGAACTCGATCGCGAGCGGGACAAGCTCGACCTCGTCGCGCAATCCCTCGCCTTCGCCCGAGGCTTGCGCGACCGGGCAGGGCCGAACCCGCAGCCCGTCGACAAGGCGTTTCGCGATCGCTTGTACGGGGATCCGTGATGTTCGTCGACGCCTCTGCCCTGACCGCGATCCTCGCCGGCGAGCCGGACGCCGCCGCCCTCGTGGCGCGGCTTCAGCGCGCCCGCCAACGCCTGACCTCGCCGCTCGCCGTCTGGGAGACGACCATCGCGCTCGCCCGCATCCTGGACCTCGCCTTGCCCGAGGCCCAGCAGGCCGTGCAGGACTACCTCGCGCTCGCGACCATCCAGGTGATCGCCGTGCCGCCCAAGGCGGCAGCGGGCGCGATCGAGGCCTTCGATCGCTTCGGCAAGGGCCGGCACCCCGCCGGGCTCAACTTCGGGGACTGCTTCGCCTACGCCTGTGCCCGCAGCTACCGCATGCCCCTCTTGTTCAAGGGCAACGACTTCCCGCTCACCGACATCCAGCCCGGGTGAGCAGGGGACCGACAGCCTCAGGCTTTGCCGGGCTCGCGCCCGCTCCCCCTCGGCCGTCGGTCGCAAATCTCGTATGCCTAGCCGAGCAGGTGCCTGGCCGGCCAACAACCGTCATGGTCAGGCCACCGGCGAACACGCCGATCATTCCGTAGGAGAAGCCCTTCAGCAGCATGGGAGGGTGTCCTTCCGAGCGTTGTGGGGGTTCAGGTTCGGAGCTGACGCGGAGCAAGGATTGCGCCGCACGCCGTCCTAAGCCCATGCTGCACTGCAACTAGCTCGTTAGCAAGTGCAGCAAAGCCGGCCCGGTTACGCCTGCTCGGGGTGCTGATCGGGGAGCGATTGCCCAGCTTCCAATCGCTTATCGATGCCGAGGTCCAGCCAGGCGACGGGCATTCTCAGTACGGGTAGGCCTCAGAGATCACCCCTGCTGATATCGACGGCATATCGGAATGCGATTGATATCATATTGGTATTGGCGCCCGGGCGGTGGATGACCCCGCTCTCTCGCACGCACCCCGATAGGCCGTCGCGGCCTTCTACGATCAACCCGCAAGGGGTCCGCTCCGCAAGCGGGCGGCCGCTGCGGCTTTGCCTACGCGGTGATCGCGGCCACGCCCGGCCTCCTTGGGGCGCTGTCGAGCGGGGATCACCCCCGCTCCCGCAGGAGCCCGACCCCATGGCGACCAACCTCACCCTCGCGAACCGCTACGCTCACAGCCTCGCGCAGTCCCTGATGGTCGCCGTCATCGTGTTCCGCTCCGAGGCCGGCTTCAGCGTCGTCACCGCCGACGAGTTCGAGGGCGATCCGGCCAGCGTCGTCACCGAGTTCGACCCACACGAGGGGTGACCCCCTCCCACCGGGGGCGAAGCCGGGCTCGCCCCTCACCCACCGCGGCCTGGAGCCTAGGTTCCGGATCGCCCACTAGTCCCATGACAAAATAACTTAAGTGCCTGACAAATGCCTTTGAGTGACAATCACGGGCGCGTGAGCCCGGTTCAGAGAAGGAGAATTGTCTCCATAGTCGATCGGAGTAATTCTCCCTCAGAGGTCCGTTCTCGTAATGCAAGTTGTGCAACCCGACGCCGAGCGCGACGCCCAAATACTCAACCGTGCGATGGATGTCGTTGTGGCGTATGTCGCCAACAACCCTGTTCAGGCGTCTGATCTGCCCGGTCTGATGCAGTCGGTCCACGCGACCTTCGCCCGGCTCGCCAATCCTGGTCCCAAACCCGACAAGCCCGAGTTCGAGAAGCCGAGCCCGTCCGCAATCCGGCGCTCGATCACGCCCGGAGCGCTGATCTCCTTCATCGACGGCAAGCCGTATCAGACGCTCAAGCGTCACCTCACCAAGAACGGGCTCGACATCGAGGGCTACCGGGCGCGCTACGGCCTGCCGCTCGATTACCCCTCGACCAGCGCCAACTACTCGGCCACCCGCGCCGAGCTGGCGCGCAACATGGGCCTTGGGCGCAAGGTGAACCGGACCCCGCAGGCGGGAGCCGTTGAGACCGACGCCGCCCCGTCCGAAGAGGCAGCACCCAGGCGTCGGGGCCGCCCGCCGAAGGCAGCCTGAGCACGCCAGGACAGGCGTGATGAGCCACCGGCCTCTTCCTCGAGATCGCAGGAGGGGCCGGGGGCTTGGCGGCGTGCCAGAAGCCGATGCCCGAACCTTTGCCCGGACGCGCATGACACCCCGGGAGCGACACGGCTTCAATGTCGTGAGAAGGGGGAGGGCGCGCGTCGTGGGCCGCCGTGGCGCTTAGGCTGACGCATGACCCCAGCCTGAGCGGCGGGCGAGTGATCCGACAGGGCCGAGACCCGGCTGCATGCTGGTGCAGGGGTTGGCCAAGGGGCTCCTGACGTCCTGGTGCGGGGCCACAACCCACGGCCTCGTTGATGGGCGTGTCTATCCGGGGCGCCCGGGACCACCGCAACGGCGGATGCCGGTTTTCTTCCCCGCCGCCTGACGGCGTCTCCTCGCGCACCAAGAAAACCGTCCCTCGCCGTCCTCCGCTGCGCTTCGGCCTGCAAGCAGGTGCGGCGCCGGTCGCCTCCGGCTCAACGACCGCCATCGAGGCCGCAAGGGTGCGGCTCCGGGCAACGGGACAAGGAACACCACCATGGCGACCATCGGCACCTTCACCCAGACCGAGAACGGCTTCACCGGCGAGATCGCCACCCTGACCATCCAGGCCAAGAAGGTCGCGATCGTCCCCGAGAGCCGCGGCGGCGAGAACGCCCCCACCCACCGCATCTTCCTGGGCAAGGCCGAAATCGGCGCGGGCTGGGCCAAGCGCTCCAAGGAGGACCGGGACTACATCTCGATCAAGCTCGACGACCCGAGCCTCTCGGCTCCCCTCTACGCCGCCCTCTACGGCGAGGACGACGGCAAGTTCTCCCTGGTCTGGAACCGCCCGAACGGTCGCCGCCGGGACTGACCCCCGGCCCTCGACGCCCCGCCCCTCACGGGCGGGGCGGGATCGTGCGACGACAACGGAGCGACTGACATGGCTTACGCGTTTGATACACTCAGCTACTCGAAGACCCTGCGCGAGGCCGGCATCGCACAGGACCACGCCGAGGCTCACGCCCAAGCGGCCCGGGAGTTCATCATGGTCGAGCTCGTCACCAAGGAGGACCTGCGCGCGGCCAAGGACGAACTCCGCTCTGCCATGGAGCTGGAGACGCTCCGATTGACCATTCGGCTCGGGAGCATCACGGCCGCAGGCCTCGTCGCGATGACCGGTGTGCTCGCCACCCTCATCAAGGTTCTCTGAGGAACCCTGGCCCCCTCCGATCAAGGGGCAAACCCGCGAGGCGACTATCCCTTAAGCTGGATGCGCGTCGGTCCGCCGCCTGATCGGGAGGGCACCGCGCGTCCACGGTTCGGCATAGGTCAGGTCGCCGTGCCGGGGGCTCGGATGACGGACCTTCGAGGACCGTCCCTCTGCGCGCATCCGGTCCGAGGCCACGTTCCACGACGGAACGGCGTCATCGCCTTGCGTCCAGTGAACTAGGCTCGCCTCGTCACACCACTCCAGGAGCTTCGGCATCGCTTTCCGGTGCGGACCAGAGGTCATGAAGGCGCGCATGTCGGCCTGATCGGCCCACACCGTCAGGGTCCAGAACGTTCGTTTGCGATCGGCGAGCAGGCTGCCTTGGATGAACCCTGCCGCGTTCCTCGTCTGCGACAGGGAGCGCATCGTATCGACGACGAAACCCGGCATGAAGCGCCAGGAGCGGATGCGCAGCCGTGTGACGCTGACGAAAGCCATGTGAGCTTATCCCAGGAGCGCGGCCCGACGTTCATGGTGCGCTTGACCACGACACTCTCCGCTCGGCGCCGCCTCGCAGTCTAGCGCCAAGGCGAGATCGGCCCGGGTCGCCAGGCCCTTCGGCACGTAGCCGAGTTCGTTCAAGAACAGGTTCAGGGTCGCGAACGTTTGGAGGTGGGCCGCCTCGGCCTCGACGTGCTCCTGCTCGCTGACGCATGCAGCGTCCGCTTCGTCCAGCGCCTCGATCCGCATGAGCGCCGTAAGGTAGAGCCGGTGCGCGGCGACCGTCCGTTCCTCCAAGGTCGCGTCAGATACGGTCGAGCAAGGCACGCGACGTCTCCTTGGTTCGGGCCTGCCGCAGGGTGTCCCGCGTGGACTTCTTGCAATCTTAAGCTAAGTTTTGAGTCCGATCCACCAACCAAAGCGCGAGTAGGCGAGGGGGCCTGATCCGTTCGTTCGTCACCGACTGCGTGGTGAACTGGTCGGGAGGTCGAGCCGGAGTCAGAGTGGGCTTCGCGAGGTCATGACGGGAGATCAGGCCGGAGAGAGGCTCCGGCGCCCGTCGTGAGATCACGCCGATGGCCCGCCGCCCCACCTCGTCCCGGAAGACCGCTGCCCGCCGCACTGAGGCCGCTCCCGTCCAGCGCGCCGACCTCTACCAGCGCATCACCGACACGATCATTGCCCAGCTCGAGGAGGGCAGGGTGCCGTGGGTGCAGCCTTGGACGAGCCTGCCCGGCACCGCGGCCGTGTCCATGCCGCGCAACGCGGCGACCAACCGGGCCTATTCCGGCATCAACGTCATGCTGCTGTGGGGAAGCGGCATGGCCGCCGGCTACCCGGTCCAGCGCTGGCTCACCTTCCGCCAGGCGCTCAGCCTCGGCGGCTGCGTGCGCCGGGGCGAGAAGGGCACGCCCGTCGTCTACGCCGACCGCCTCACCCCCGAGCAGGAGCGCCAGCGCGCGTCGCAAGCCGGCGAGGAGGCCCGCTCGATCGCCTTCCTCAAGCAATACACCGTGTTCAACGCCGCGCAGTGCGACGGCCTGTCGGAGGACCTGTACGTGCCGCCGCCGCCGCCGCGCGAGGACCTGATCGAGCCGCGTTTCCGCGCGCTGATGCAGGCCACGGGGCTGACCATCCACATCGGCGGGCAGATCGCGTTCTACCGCCCGGCCGACGACGCGATCGTGCTGCCCCCGCCCCAGGCCTTCCACGAGCCGGTCAACTTCCACCGGACCGCCGCGCACGAGATGATCCACGCCACGGGCCATGCCTCCCGGCTCGCCCGGGACTTCACGGGCCGCTACGGCAGCGAGGGCTACGCGCGCGAGGAGCTGGTCGCCGAGATCTCCGCAGCCTACGTCTGCGCCAGCCTCGGTATCGTGCCGACCGTGCGCCACGCCGACTACATCGGCTCCTGGCTCGAGGTGCTGCGCTCGGACCCCCGCGCCATCGTGCAGGCGGCGGGGCTCGCCAGCCGCTCGGCCGACTGGCTGCTCGGGCACCTGCCGGCCGAACTCGCACCCGACGGGGGAGCGGGCTCGGAGACCGACGAGGCCGGCGTCGAGGCGGGAGACGACCAAGCGGCGCCGGCGGCTCTACGGGCAGCGGCGTGATGCGCTTCAAGCCCTGGCCCCGCCCGACGGCGTTCGAGGACACGGCGCGCAAGCGCGCCGCCTACCGCCACAAGCAGGTCCGCGAGCAGGCGGCCCTGCCCCTGTTCGCCCCCGTGATCGCCGAGCGCCAGCTCGGTGTCGATGAGGAGATGGTTCGGCGCACCGGGCAATGGGAGCGCCAGCAGGCCGAGAACCGGCGGCAGCGGGCCGCCGGCTGGCGCCGGGCGCGCGAGCGCCTGTTCGCGCACCCGACCGGCGAGCGCCTGGCGATCCGGGCGCTGTGGCGGGCCTGCCCGTACCCAGCCGATCCGAGCTACCTCGGCACGCTGCTGCACGAGATCGCGACCGGGCGGATCGACCCGGCGCACCCCCCGTGGGGCGGCCGGCACACGCTCACCCCCCGGACGACGCCGAAGCCGGCGAGCTTTACGGAGGCCTTCCGCCAGATCGGCCGGCGCACGGTCGGCGGCGGTCCGAAGACGACGGGCGCCGACGAGCGCCTGTTCTGCGGCAATCTGGGCTCGGGCATCCTCTTCCTGACCTCGCGGGTGCGGCTGTGCGAGCCCAACGAGAGCTTTTATACCTCGTCCAACCACCGCCTGCGCGACAGCCATGTCGGCCGGGGCGGGCATTGGGTCGACATCGTGGTGCGGGGGACCTGCTCGGACGCCGAGCTGATCCTGATCCGGCGCCTCGCCCAGCGAGAGGATACGCGCCCCGTAAGGGTCCGGCGGTCCCTCGGGTCGGCCCGTGAGAGTGAGAGGGAATGCCTGAGGGGGGAGGATCGCGCCGCTTCGCGAGAGCCCGACCACGCCACTGACAGGACCGCGCCATGCCCGAACCACTCTGCTTCGCCCTGACCCTCGACATCGCGGTCGAGGAGCCCGCCCCGGTGCTCGAGGCGGCTGCCCGCGAGCTGGTCCGGCGCCGGCATGCCGCCTCGACCGACGAGGCCCAGGCCCTGCTCGGCGGGGACGTGGGGAAGGCGCTCACCGTGCTGATCGAGCTGCACGACCTCGCCTCGGCCGGCGCCGTGGTGCTGCAAATCCAGTCCGGATCGGCCGGGCCGATCCCGACCCGGCCGGGCCTGCCGCCTGCGGCTGCACTCGCCGACGCCTGACACCGCCCCTGCGGCCCCCCTCACGCCAGAGGGAGGCCCCTTCGCCCGTGCCGCTTCGCCGATCCCCGGCGGCCTGCGGCACGAGGACGAAGATCATGGGCGAGTACGTGATGACCACGATCACCATCGGCGGGCTCCTGCCCGGAGAGGCGGGTGCTGCCGCCCTGATCGCTGCCGCGACAGCGTATTACGCCGAGGCCGACAGCCTGGTGCGCGAGGCCCTGGCCGCCGGCCGCCACGTCGACCTGGAGGACCTGCAGGATCGCGGGCAGACCCCCGACCTCGACGCGTTCTGCCGGGCGCACGGCCTGGCCTACCAGCGTGCGTGGGTCTCCCAGCTCGGTCAGTTCGAGGCGGGCCTGGAATACTGGCAGCCCGGCATGGACCGGCCCGTCGAGGAGGCGGCGGACGAGGGCGGCGAGCCGATGATCGCGCTGGCCGAGCTGCGCCGCTGCCACAGGGCCGGCGAGACGCTCAGCGGTGTCGTGGCCCGGCTCGCCCGGGCGGAGTCGACCGCCGTGCCGCCCCTGATCCTCGTCCCGGAGACGGGCGCCGGCGGCTTGGGTTCCGCCTGATCCGGTGTCGGTCGAGTCCCGCGGCCTCCCTCCAGAGTGAGAGGGGGGCTTCGCCTGCGTGAGGGTTTGAAGGTCAGGAGAGAGCCGGGCCGCCCGCACGAAGGGATTGACGACCATGACCAGCGCCACGAGCACCGCCAAGAGCACCCCGAAGGCCGCCAAGATCACCCTGAGCGAGGCGGTCGCGATCCCGTTCGAGAAGCTGGCCTTGAGCCAGGCCAACGTGCGCCGGATCGCCCATGGCCAGAGCATCGAGGACCTGGCCGAGGACATCGCCCATCGCGGCCTGCTCCAGTCCCTGAGCGTGCGCCCGATCCTCGACGAGGCCGGGGCAGAGACCGGCCGCTACGAGGTGCCCGCCGGCGGCCGGCGCTTCCGCGCGCTCGAGCACCTCGTGAAGACGAAGCGCATGGTCAAGTCGGTCAAGGTGCCGTGCATCGTGCGCGCGGCCGACAGCGCGATCAGCGCGACCGAGGACTCGATCGCCGAGAACGCCATGCGCGAGGCCCTGCATCCCCTCGACCAGTTCCGGGCGTTCAAGGCGCTGGCGGATGCCGGCATGCCGAATGCCGACATCGCCGCCCGGTTCTTCGTCACCGAGACCATCGTGCGCCAGCGCCTGCGGCTCGCCGGGGTCAGCCCGGTGCTGCTGGAGGCCTACGGTGCGAACGAGATGACGCTGGAGTGCCTGATGGCGTTCTCCGTCACCGAGGATGCCGCGCGTCAGGTCCGGGTCTGGGAGGCGCTGAACAAGCGCGGCAACATCAGCACCTGGTCGATCCGCCAGGCCCTCACCGAGAGCTCGGTCGGCATCGGGGACGCGCGCGCCGTGTTCGTGGGCGAGGAGGCCTACGTCGCCGCCGGTGGCGGGGTCCTGCGCGACCTGTTCGCGGAGCGCGGCGACGGCTGGTTCCAGGATGCCGACCTCCTGAACCGCCTGGCCGAGGCCAAGCTCGCGACGTTCAGCGAGACGATCGCGGCCGAGGGCTGGAAGTGGATTGAGGTGTCGCTGACCCTCGGCCACGCCCGCACCTACGGCCTGCGCACCCTGCGGACCCATTCCGAGCTCGACGAGGCCGAGGAGGCCGCGTTCGAGGCGGCGGTGGCCGAGTACGAGGGCCTCAACGAGCAGTACGGCTACGGCGACGACATCCCGACCGAGATCGCCGAGCGCCTGACGGCGCTGGAGGGCGAGATCACCGACTTCGAGGCCCGCGCCGCGATCTACGACCCGGCCGACATCGCGATCGGCGGCGTCTTCGTCTCGCTCGAATACGACGGGCGTCCGTGCGTGCGGCGCGGTTACGTCCGGCCCGAGGACGAGCGCCCGGTCGAGACCGAGGCGGCCAAGGTCGAGCCGGGTGCCCCGGCCGGTACTGGTGCGGATGCCAGTGTCGAGGGGCAGGGCTTGGCCGCCCCGGCAGCAGCCGCGGCCCCTTGGCCGATCCCCGGCGACACGCCCGTCCCGGGTGTTCTGCGCGCGATCATCACGATCGGCGGGGGGATTGCCGCCGCCACCGCCGAGCCGGAGGAGACCGACCGTCCCCTGTCCGAGCAGCATCGGACCGAGCTGACCACCTACCGCACGATGGCGCTGCGCGAGGCCCTGGCGGACGATCCCGAGGCCGCCTTCGTGGCGGTCCTGCACGCCATGGTGATCCGGGTGATCGTCAACGGCTACCGCACCGGCTCGTGCCTCGAGGTCTCGACCACATCGGCCCGCGCCGACCACACCGTCCAGGGCCTCGACGCCTTCCGGCCCGCGACCGCCCTCGACGCGAAGCGCGAGGCTTGGGCCAAGCGCCTGCCGTCCGAGCAGGGCGAGATCTGGGAGGCGCTGATTGATCTTAGCCCCGAGCAGCGCACCGAGCTGTTCGCGCTGTGCGCGGGCCTGTCCGTCAACGCGATGCACACGCCGTTCGATCGGCGTCCCGAGGCGCTGCCGCATGCCGACCGGCTGGCGCAGCTCGTCGGCCTCGACCTCACCCGCGACTGGAAGCCGACGGCGGCCAACTACTTCAACCGCGTCACGAAGGGCAAAATCCTGGCGGCGGTGCGCGAGGCCAAGGGCGAGGACACCGCGCGGCTCCTCGACAGCTTGAAGAAGGGCGAGATGGCGCGCGAGGCCGAGCGCCTGATGGCCGACTCCGGCTGGCTGCCCGAAATCCTGCGCACGCCCGGCATCCAGACCGAGGTGGCGGGTGCCCCGGTTGGGGCCGAGGGGTCGGAGGTGACCGGGGCGGATGCGGGGGGGGGGGGCGGGGCCGGCCCAACCCCCCCACACCAGCGCCGCGGCCGGGGGGGGGGGGGGGGGGGGGGGGGGGGGGGGGGGGGGGGGGGGGGGGGGGGGGGGGGGGGGGGGGGGGGGGGGGGGGGGGGGGGGGGGGGGGGGGGGGGGGGGGGGGGGGGGGGGGGGGGGGGGGGGGGGGGGGGGG
>NZ_LABX01000099.1 GCF_001043915.1 Methylobacterium aquaticum
CCCCCCCGCGCCCGCCACCCTCAGCGGCCGTCCGGCGTCCGCACGCCGTACCAGAGATCCTTGACCTGGTCGTAGTGCTGCTTGGCGCTGTACTGCGCCACCGGGACGGCGACGAAGCGCGTGGTGAGGCGGCCGACAGTCTGCACCACCTGGTAGGAGCCCACCACCCGGTCGCGCTGGGCGGCGATCAGGGCCACGCGGGCGCTCAGGAGTTCCTGCTGGGCGTTCAGCACGTCGAGGGTGGTGCGCTGGCCGACCCGGGCCTCCTCGCGCACGCCGTTCAGCGCCACCTCGTTGGCCTGGACCTGAGCCTGCGAGGCGATGACGCGGGCCTTGGCCGCCTCCAGCGCCCCCCAGGCGGTGACGATGCCGGCACGGACCTGGTCGCGGGTCAGCTCGGCCTGGAGCCGGGCCTGGCCGACCTGCTCCTTGGCCTGGCGGATCTGCGCGTATTCGGCGCCGCCCTGGTAGAGCGGAACCGTGAGCTGCCCGACGATCGAGCCCTGGAAGTAGCGGGTATTGGCGATCTGCTGGTCGAAGACCTGCGCGGCGTTGCCGCTCAGCGCCACCGTCGGGTAGAGTGACGATTCGGCGATCTTGACCTGCGCCTCGGCCGCATCGACCGCGTGGAGGGCGGAGAGGATCGCCGGGTGCTCGGTGAGGCCGATCTCCACCGCCGCCGTCAGGGTGCCGGGAACGAAGCGGTCGATCGGACGGCCCGGGGCGAGCTGGCGCGGCTCGACGCCGATCACCTGCCGGTAGGTCGCGATGCTGGTGCGCAGATTCGCCTCGGCCAGGCTGACCTGGGCCCGGGCGCCGGCGAGCCGCGCCTCGGCCTGGGCGACGTCGGTGCGGGTGACCTCGCCGACGTTGAAGCGGTCGCGGGTCTGGCGGAGCTGCTCCTCCAGCACCTCGACGTTGTTGCGGTTGAGCTCCAGCGTGGCGGTGTCCGCCAGCACGTTCATGTAGGCCTGCGCCGCCGAGAACAGCGTCTGCATCTCGGTGTTGCGCAGGGTCTCGCGGCCGCCCAGCACCTGCGACTCGGCCTGCCGGGTCTGGTTGTCGGTCCGGAAGCCGTTGAACAGCGTCTGCGTCACGGAGACGCCGGCGGAGCCCGGGATCAGGGTCTGCGAGGCGTCGCCGCCACCGATCTCCCCGCGCCCGGCGCCGAGGCGCCCCGATACGTTGCTGACGCCCACGCTGGCCGAGGCGCTGACCTGCGGCCGGTAGCCCGCCAGCGCCCGCGGCACGTTCTCGTCGCTGGCGCGCTGGCCGGCGCGCTGCGCATTGAGCGTCGGGTTGCCCGCATAGGCCCGCGCCAGCGCGGTCTCCAGGGTTTCCGCGGTCGCGCCCTGGCCCGCCATGGCGAGCGCCATGACGGCGAACCCGCCCAGCCGAAGCCCGCGGAACGCCCGAGTTCCTGTGTCAGTCACGCCTGTCTACCCTGTGCGGCTAGCCCACAAACGACCGGCTCTGCACCGCACGCGGCGGAGCCGAGTCGTCATATCGCTGTGCCCACCTCGACCGTGACATTAGCCGAGGGTTCCGCCGCGAGCACCGCCCCAACGCGGTGAATCGCAGAGTTTGACCGGCGGTGCCGCATAAAAGCGACAGGTGCTGCCCCCCCTCAGGGGCTGGGAGCCACGGCCGGGCGCTTCGCGCACCGTCCTGCTCCACGGCGACACTCAGTTTGCAAGGGATTGGTAAACGAAAGATTATCGTGGACTGCGCCCGGGTCGGCCTGACCCTGCGGTGCGGAGGCCGGATCCAGGCGGGCGGCCCGCCGGACTGCCTTGGCCCCGATGAGTCTTCCCGGACAATTCGCATCCGGGGACCGGGCGGGGACGCCGGGCGTCCTGCCCGGCTGGCCGGACGGGCCACCCTCGTCCGGCGGTGGCCCCGTGATTCGGGCGCGGGGCCGGCCGGCGCCGGAGCGTCAGAACGCGAAGCCGGCCTCGACCGCGAAGGCGCGCAGCGGCGGCAGGGTGGCGTCGAAGAGCGGGCGCGAGCCGAAGGCGTCGCCGGAGCGCACCCAGAGGGTCGCCTTGGCCGGACGGCCCTGGCCCTGGACGCAGGCGAGGCGTCCGCCATCGGCGAGCTGGTCCAGCAGCGTCTGCGGACGCCGCTCGACCTGGCCCTCGATCAGGATCGCGTCGTAGGGCGCGTGGCCCGCGGCGCCCTTGTCGAGCGGGCCGACCTCGACGGTGACCCCGTCGCCGACCCGCTCGCGCGCCGAAGCGGCGAGGCCCGGGAGTGATTCGAGGGCGACGACCTCGACGCCGAGGCGGCGCAGGAGGGCGGCGGCGTAGCCGAGCCCGGTGCCGACATCGAGGACGCGCTGGCCGGGCTTGAGGGCAAGCGCCTGGATCAGGCGCGCCAGCACCATCGCGGCGGGCATGAAGCGGGTCTCGCCCTCCTCCGTGCCGACGGCCTGGGGCTGGTCGATATAGGCAAAGGCTTGCCGGTCCGCCGGCATGAACCGCTCGCGCGGGACGGCGTCGAACGCATCGAGGAGGGCGATGTCGGTCACGTCGAACGTCCGGAGCTGGCAATCGACCATGAGGCGGCGCGCTTGCGCGTAGTCGAGCATGAACGTCTCTGGAGAGCTTGAGCGACGGCCAAGCCGCGACGGTCAAGCCGCCGGGCGACGCGGTTGTGGTGGATCGCCGACCAAAAGGCAAGGATACGAAAAAGCCCGGCCCTCATACGAGAGCCGGGCCGATCTGTATCGCAACAGGAAAAGAAGGGTGGAGGCCTCGCCCGGAATCGAACCGGGGTGCAAGGATTTGCAGTCCTCTGCGTAACCACTCCGCCACGAGGCCATCCGGGCCGGCTTTCGAGCCGGCGATCGGGCGGGCCGGGCTTGGACAGCGCCGGCCGCTCCGTCTCCCCGGCGTCGGGCGGACAACCCGGGGACGAGGGGTCATTAGCAGAGCCTGCCCGGGCTTCGCAACAGGGATCCGGCGGGAAAACCGCGATGGGCGGGGGTGAAATGAGCCGGCTCGCCAAAATCGCCCGCGACGCCTCTCCGGGGGCGAAAATCCCTTGCGCACCCTCCCCGCCTTGGGTAGAGGTCCGGCCGCGATCCCCGATAGCTCAGCTGGTAGAGCAGGCGACTGTTAATCGCCTTGTCGCAGGTTCGAGTCCTGCTCGGGGAGCCACCCTCTCCCGCATCGTTCCGGTCCCGGCCGGTCCCGCGCCCTGCCCTCATCCGCGGGGCCTTTCGCGTGGCGCACGCTCGTGCCCCGGCCTTCATCCGAAAAAATCGACGGAACCTGTCGCCCGGTCCAGTGGTTCTCCGTTCAACTTGCTGCAACGCTTCTCTGCACGGCGCCGCGAAGCAATCCAGCAGCCTTCGATACAGGAGTTTCCAATGATCGGCTGGGCTATCACCTTCCTCGTCGTCGCCCTCGTCGCAGCTCTGCTGGGCTTCGGCGGTATCGCCGGCACCGCCATGGAGGCGGCCAAGATCGTGTTCTTCGTGGCGATCGTGCTGTTCGCGGTCTCGGCGATCTTCGGTCTGATGCGCGGCCGCTCGCCTCGGATCTGACGAACACGCGGCCGGCCCGACGGGCCCGCCTCCCCGATCAGGGCGGTCCCTCGCGGGGCCGCCTTTTTCGTTGGCGCGGGTGCGCGATTCGGGTGCGCGTCGGCGTGGGGATCCGCGGTTCAGCCCTCGGCCACGCGCCGCATCCGCGGTTGTGACGCCGGATGCATCCGGGCCGCGCGCGGCGTCAGCCGGTGCACCGTCGCGGAGGGGGGCGAGACCGCCGCGCGGCCCGCGCGCAGATCCGACAGGAGGATCGCCGCCGCGAGGTAGCCGAGGGAGGAGACCTCGACCCTGTGGGGGCGGAGTGGCCATTCGAAGCGGGCCGTGGCGATCATGCACACCCTCCCTGTCTGCCCGTGCTTGCAGCCGAGGGGGCCGCCCCGCGGTCTCCGGCCGGGGCCGCGCGGGGCCCCCTTCGGTCTTCGACCGCGGACGGGCGGGCCAGGCAGCCCTCGGAGTGTCACCGCCTGGCCCGTCGACCACGCCCGACCGTGCAAGGGAGAGTGGACACGGCGGGTGCAGTGCAGACGGCCGTGCAAGCACCGTGCCAGCATCGGGCGGTGTCGTCGCAGGAGCGATGCGCGCGAGCGGGATCGGAATTCGGGGGTTTTTCGGGATCATGACACCCTGGTCGCAACGCAGAATGGCATGGGCAGAGTGGCATGGTGCGACGCACAACGCGGCGCGGCTCCTTGTTCGCCGATCCCTTCTCTCTCCGAACCGGTGACCGCTTCGGCATCCGCCGACACGGCCGATGGGAGGAGATGCCTCTCGGCCGCGGGGGGCGCCCGGTCGGGAATCGGTCCCGGATGGGTGGCGGCGGCGCCCGGAAATCGGGCACAATGCCTGGATCGGGCCATCGTGCCCCTTTTTCGGAGACACACTGGCATGTCGATCGGCCCCTTCGTTACGGCGGACTGGCTCGCAGAGCGGCTCGCGGCGCCCGACATCGTCGTGGTCGACGGCTCCTGGTACCTGCCGGCGATGGGCCGGGACGCCGAGGCCGAGTTCCGTGCCGGCCACATCCCGGGGGCGCTGCGCTTCGACATCGATGCGGTCCGCGACGAGGCGAGCGCCCTGCCCCACATGCTGCCGTCGCCGGAAGCCTTCGCGTCGCGCATGCGCCAGATGGGCATCGGCGACGGCATGACGGTGGTGGTCTATGACGGGGTGGGCCTGTTCTCGGCCCCACGGGTGCGCTGGACCCTGAAGGCGTTCGGCGCCCGCGACGTCGCGATCCTGGAGGGGGGCTTTCCGGCCTGGCTCGCCGGCGGCCATCCGGTCGAGGAGGGCGAGGCGCAGCCCCGCGACCGGCGCCACTTCACCGCCCGCCTCGACCATTCGGCGGTCGCGAATGTCGGCGACGTGCAGCGGGCGCTGGCCGGCCAGGCCCAGGTGGTCGATGCCCGCTCGCCCGCCCGCTTCGCCGGCGAGGAGGCCGAGCCGCGCCCCGGCGTGCGCCCCGGCCACATGCCCGGTGCCCTGAACCTGCATTACGCTGCCCTCCAGGAGAACGGCCGGCTGAAGGACGAGGCCGCTTTGCGCGAGGTGGTGGCCCGGGCCGGCATCGATCTCGACCGGCCGGTGGTCACCACCTGCGGCTCCGGCGTGACGGCGGCGATCGTCTCCCTGGCGCTCGAGAGCCTCGGCCGCCCGCCCCGTGCCCTCTATGACGGCTCGTGGTCGGAATGGGGCGCGCGGGAGGACCTGCCGGTCGCGACCGGGCGGTAGGGGGCCGTCGCCCGGCCCGGGGGCCGGGCGTCCTCCTCAATGCAGGATCTGGCTCAGGAAGAGCCGGGTCCGCTCGTGCTCGGGGGCGCGGAAGAACGCCTCGGGGGTGTTCGATTCGACGACCTGGCCCTCGTCCATGAAGATCACCCGGTCGGCGACCTGACGGGCGAAGCCCATCTCGTGGGTGACGCAGAGCATCGTCATGCCCTCGTCGGCCAGCCCCACCATCGTGTCGAGCACTTCCTTGACCATCTCGGGATCGAGCGCCGAGGTCGGCTCGTCGAACAGCATGATCTTGGGCGCCATGCACAGCGAGCGGGCAATCGCCACACGCTGCTGCTGGCCGCCCGAGAGCTGGCCCGGATATTTGTGCGCCTGGTTCGGGATCTTCACCCGGGTCAGGTACTTCATGGCGATCGCCTCGGCCTCGGCCTTCGGCATCTTCTTCACCCAGATCGGCGCCAGGGTGCAGTTCTCGAGCACCGTGAGGTGCGGGAACAGGTTGAAGTGCTGGAACACCATGCCGACCTCGCGGCGGATCTCGTCGATCCGCTTGAGATCGCTGGTCAGCTCGATCCCGTCGACCACGATGCGCCCGGCCTGGTGCTCCTCCAGGCGGTTGATGCAGCGGATCATCGTCGACTTGCCGGAGCCGGAGGGGCCGCAGACCACGATCCGCTCGCCCTTGCGCACGCTGAGAGTGACGTCGCGCAGGACGTGGAAGGCGCCGTACCACTTGTTGACCCGCTCCAGCGAGACCGCCGTGGGCGCGCTGGCCAGCCGCGTCGCCGAGGTGTTGCGGGGAGCGAGATCCGGATCGGTCTCGGGAAGGGCGGTCACGGGCAGGGTTTGGGCGGGAGAGGAAGCCATCGGGGAACTCACCGTGTCTGGCCCGCCGCGAGCCGGCGCTCGACGAAGCGGGCATAGCGCGACATGCCGAAGCAGAAGACGAAGTAGAACAGGGCCGCGAAGGCGTAGCCGGTCATCACCACGGTCGGCGCCGCCCAGGCGGGATCGACCCGGGCCGATTCGATCGTGCGGATGAAGTCGAAGATGCCGACGATCGAGACCAGGCTGGTATCCTTGAACAGCGCGATGAAGCTGTTGACGATGCCCGGGATCACGATGCGCAGGGCCTGGGGCAGGATGACGAGGCGCATCCGGTGCCAGGGGCTCAAGCCCAGCGACATCGCCCCCTCGGTCTGGCCGCGGGGAATCGCCTGCAAGCCGCCCCGCACCGTCTCGGCCATGTAGGCGGCGGAGAACAGCGCGATGCCGACGAGCGGCCGCACCAGCCGGTCCACCGTGACGTCGCCGGGCAGGAACAGCGGCAGCATCACGTTGGCCATGAACAGCACGGTGATGAGCGGCACGCCGCGCCAGAACTCGATGAAGATGACGCAGAACAGCCGCACGATCGGCAGCCGCGAGCGCCGCCCGAGCGCCAGCAGGATGCCGAGGGGCAGCGACGCGACGATGCCGACCAGCGACACGATCAGCGTCACCAGCATGCCGCCCCACAACGCGGTCGGAACGGCGGCCAGCCCGAGGGCCGGCACGCCGGCCAGGAGCCCGTAGGACACGATCGGGAAGACGACGAAGAAGTAGAGCGCGCCCCAGGCCCGCTTCGGCGCGTCGAGCCACAGCATCCACCCGACGCCGATCGCCATCAGGGCGAAGAAGACGTTCGGGCGCCAGCGCGCCTCGACCGGGTACGAGCCGTAGACGAAGTAGTTGATCTTGTTGGCGACGAAGGCCCAGCAGGCACCGACCGGGCGGCCCAGCACCTCGGGCCGGCAGGCATCGCGGTTCTCGCCCGTCCAGACCGCGTCGATGACGAGGAAGCGCAGGAGCGGCGGCAGCACCAGGGCGATCACGGCAAGCGCCGCCAGCGTCATCGCGGCGTTGGCCGGGCTGGAGAACAGGTTCTGGCGCAGCCAGGCGAGCGGCCCGCTGACCAGGACGGGCGGGGCCGCGGCGGGCACCGCCTCGCGGCGGACGAAGGTGAGAGGCTGGGCTCCGGCGGTCATCGGGGGTCTCACCGCTCGATCAGCGCGACGCGCCGGTTGTAGAGGTTCATCACGAAGGCGGTCACGAGGCTGATGGTCAGGTAGACCGCCATGGTGATCGCCACGACTTCCACCGCCTGGCCGGTCTGGTTCAGCACCGTGCCCATGAAGACCTGGACCAGGTCGGGATAGCCGATGGCCACCGCGAGCGACGAGTTCTTGGCCAGGTTGAGGTACTGGCTGGTCAGCGGCGGCACGATCACCCGCATCGCCTGCGGAATCACCACCAGCCGCATGGTCGGGCCGGGTTGCAGGCCGAGCGCCCGGGCCGCCTCGGTCTGGCCCTTGTTGACCGCCTGGATGCCGGCCCGCACCACCTCGGCGATGAAGGCGGCGGTGTAGACCGTGAGCCCGAGCACCAGGGCGACGAATTCGGGATAGAGCTGCATCCCGCCGCGCAGGTTGAAGGTGCCCTTCACCGGATAGTCGAGCGCCACCGGCGCGATGCCGATCAGGGCCAGCACCCCGTAGGTCAGGAGCGGCAGGCCGAGGATCAGCGCCAGCCCGACCGCCAGCACCGGCAGGCGCCGGCCGGTCCGCGCCTGCTCGCGCGTCGCATGGGCCCGGAACACCAGGGTTCCGACGAGGCCGATGGCGAGGGCGATGGGCAGCGCCCAGGCATCCGCCGCCAGCAGGGGCTTCGGCAGGTACAGGCCGCGCTGGTTGAGGAAGACGGAGGTCCCGAGGGCGTAGGAATCGCGCGCGGCCGGCAGGCTCGCCAGCACCGCGACGTACCAGAACAGCAATTGCAGCAGCAGGGGGATGTTGCGCAGGACCTCGACATAGACCGTGGCCAGCGTCCGCACGATCCAGTTCGGCGACAGCCGCGCCACGCCGACCGTGAAGCCGAGCACGGTGGCGAGCACGATGCCGATCACCGCCACCATCAGGGTGTTGGTGAGCCCGACCAGGAAGGCGGTGCCGTAGGTCGAGGTCGCGGCGGCGAAGGGGATCAGCGTCTGGTTGACGTCGAAGCCGGCGGTGTTGCCCAGGAAGCCGAAGCCCGAAGCGACGCGGGCGTTGCGCAGGTTCTCGGCGGCGTTGCCGATCGCGATCCAGGCCAGCAGCCCGACCGCGAGCAGCAGCAGGATCTGGTAGGCCGCCCCGCGGATGCGCGGATCGTAGAGGGGCGAGACCCGGGGCGGACCGGGCGGTGCATCGGCCGGAAGCTGCGTCGGCAAGGGGGGCGTGCTCGCGTCTGATGATGGCGGACGATGACGGGCGGGGACGGCGCCCGGACGGCCGGGCGCCGCGTCGCTCAGGCGATCAGCGGATCGGCGGGCCGTATTGCAGGCCGCCCTTCGACCACAGGGCGTTGAGGCCGCGCTGGATCTTCAGGGGCGAGCCCTGGCCGACGTTCTTCTCGAACACCTCGCCGTAATTGCCGACGAGCTTGATGATCCGGTAGGCCCAGTCGTTGGTGAGACCGAGATCCGTGCCGTACTTGCCCTCGGTGCCGAGGATGCGCTTGACGTCCGGGTTGTCGGTCGACTTCGCCAGCTGGTCGACATTGGCCTGCGTGATGCCGGCCTCTTCCGCGTTCAGCATCGCGTAGTGGGTCCAGCGGACGATGTCGGCCCATTGGGCGTCGCCCTGACGCACGGCCGGCCCGAGCGGCTCCTTCGAGATGATCTCGGGCAGCACGATGTTGTCGTCGGGCGCCGAGGCGCGCAGGCGCTCGGCATAGAGGCCCGACGCATCGGTGGTGAAGGCGTCGCAGCGGCCGGAATCGTAGGCTTTGAAGGTCTCGTCGGAGCTGGCGAAGGCCACGACCTCGTATTTGAGCTTGTTGGCCCGGAAGTAGTCGGCCAGGTTCAGCTCGGTGGTGGTGCCCTGCTGGGTGCAGACCGAGGCGCCGTCGAGCTGCTTGGCCGAGGTGACGCCGAGCTTCTTCTTCACCATGAAGCCCTGACCGTCGTAGAAATTGACGGCCGGGAAGTCGAGACCGAGGGTGGTGTCGCGCGACATCGACCAGGTGGTGTTGCGCGACAGGACGTCGACCTCGCCCGACTGGAGCGCCGTGAAGCGGTCCTTGGCCGAGAGCGGGATGAAGCGGATTTTCGTGACGTCGTTGAAGATCGCCGCGGCGAGCGCCCGGCAGAAATCGACGTCGAGCCCGGTCCAGCGTCCCTGCGCGTCCGGCACGCCGAAGCCGGCCAGCCCCGGGTTGGAGCCGCAGGAGAGGTAGCCCTTCTGCTTGATGCTGTTGAGTGTCCCTTGCGCCTGGGCGGCGCCCGCCAGCAGGGTGGCGCCGAGCCCGAAGGCCAGGGCGGCGACGATTCTCTTCATGGGGTCTTGCGTCTCCCGTTCCGGTCGCGGCGCCCGTCGGCCGCCGCCCGTTTGCTCAAGCACGGACACTGCCTAAGCAAAAGGCATTCCAAGCGAAGCGGGCTGCGCGGTCAAGGGGTTGGCGCCTGCGACGAACAGCGTAGGCCGGCGCCTCTTCCGGGGTCGCGGCCGGGGACCCGGCTTCCTCGCCCGGTCTTGACGGGAGCGGCCGGCCCGGGATGTGCTCCGCCCCGGCATCCGACCGCCCGACATCGTCACGCCAGAGGCCCGATGAGCATCACCCCGCCCCGCGACAGGACCCGCCTCGGCACCCGCACCCGCCTGGTCCATGCCGGCCGCGACCCGTCGCAGCAGCACGGCTTCGTCAACACCCCGATCTATCGCGGCTCGACCGTGCTCTACGAGAGCTACGACGCGCTCAAGCACCGGCGGGCGGAATATACCTACGGCACCGCCGGCACCCCGACGATCCGGTCCCTCGAAGCCGCCTGGACCGAGCTGGCGGGGGCCGCCGGCACGGTGCTGACGCCGTCGGGCCTCGCCGCCATCACGGTCGGGCTGCTCTCCTGCCTCAAAGCGGGCGACCACCTGCTGGTCACCGATTCCGCCTACCGGCCGACCCGGGTCTTCTGCGACGGGTTTCTCGCGCGGTTTGGGGTCGAGACCACCTATTACGCTCCCACGATCGGGGCCGGCATCGCGGACCTCATGCGCGGCAACACGGCGGCGGTGCTCACCGAGGCGCCGGGCTCGCAGAGCTTCGAGATGCAGGACATCCCGGCCATCGCCGCGGTGGCGCATGCCCGCGGCGTCTGCGTGCTGATGGACAATACCTGGGCGACGCCGCTGCTGTTCCCGCCCCACGCGCGCGGGGTCGACATCGCCATCGAGGCGGGGACCAAGTACCTGTCGGGCGGCTCGGACCTGCTGCTCGGCCTCACCTCGGCCAACGCGCAATACTGGCCGGCCCTGCGGCGGACCTTCGACCTTTTCGCGATGTGCGCCGGTGCCGAGGACGTCTTCCTGGCGCTCCGGGGCCTGCGCACCCTGCCCTTGCGCCTGCGCGAGCACGGCGAGCAGGCTCTGGCGCTCGCCCGCTGGTTCCAGGGCCGGCCCGAGGTCGCCCGGGTGCTGCATCCCGCCCTGCCGGAGGATCCCGGCCATGCGATCTGGTCGCGCGACTTCCTGGGCTCCTCCGGCCTGTTCTCGATCATCCTCAAACCCTGCCCCGAGGCCGCCGTGGCGGCGATGCTCGACGGGCTCGAGCTGTTCGGGATGGGCTTCTCCTGGGGCGGCTTCGAGAGCCTGGTGATTCCGTTCGATTGCGCGTCCTACCGCACCGCCACCGCCTGGACCCCGGAGGGCCCGGGCCTGCGGATCCAGGTCGGGCTCGAGGACCTCGACGACCTGACGCAGGACCTGGAGGCGGGCTTCGCCCGGCTGCGGGCGGCGTCGTGAGCCCCCGGCAGGGCCGGTCCCGGACGGGCCCTGCCGCAGGCCATCGCTCCCCTCGCCATCGCTCCCCTCTCGGCCGATCCCGTCCGGCGCGGCCGCGCCGGTACCAAACTCCCCCGCGGGTCGTTGACGGCGCGGCCGGCGCCGGGGGAACCCGAGGCGTGCGCCACCTGGATTCGCTCGCGCAGTCCCGGGCCACGAGCCCATCCCCGATCAGGCGGCCGGGTCAGCCCGTCATCGGCCCCGAGGCCAGCCCCCGCCGTGCCCGGACAATCTCCGACATCACGCCAAAGACTTGGCGACACTTCGAGATCGGAGCCAACGGTCGTTGAAAACGACCGTTGGTATTGCCGCCGTCCCGCGTGGGGCTGGTCGACCCGACCCAAGCCTGCGCCGCCCCGACGACCAATCTTGGCCGTTGCACAGCACATGCGGTGCCGTGCGATAGATTTGAAGAAAAATCCAAAATTGATACTGATACCAACGGCCGAAGATGCTGACGCATCCGGCCGTTGCTCCATCTCGAATTTTCGA